>DATJJB010000391.1:0-2057 GCA_035492655.1 Kutzneria sp.
ACGTTGTAGACATGGCCGTCGTCGGCGCTGCGGGCGATGGAGGAGACCACCGGGATGCGGCCGTCGTCGAGCAGTGCCTGGATGGCGCCCGCGTCGACGTCGGTGATCCTGCCCACCCGGCCGATGTCGACGGACTCGCCCTCGACGGTCGCGTAGTGCTTGGTGGCCGTCATGGTGTGCGCGTCCTCGCCGGTCATGCCGACGGCGAAGGGGCCGTGCTGGTTGAGCAGCCCCACCAGGTCGCGCTGCACCTGGCCGGCGAGCACCATCCGCACGACGTCCATGGTCTCCGGGGTGGTCACCCGCAGCCCGGCGGTGAAGGACGACTCGATACCGAGTCTGTCCAGGTGGGCGTTGATCTGGGGGCCGCCGCCGTGCACGATGACCGGCTTCAGGCCCGCGTGGTGAAGGAAGATGACGTCCTGCGCGAAGGCCGCCTTCAGCGACTCGTCGACCATGGCGTTGCCACCGAACTTTATGACGACGGTCTTGCCGTGGAAGCGGGTGAGCCAGGGCAGCGCCTCGATGAGGATGCGGGCCTTGGGCAGCGCGGTGTGGTTGCGGGCAGTGGGGGCAGAAGTCATGAGCTGTAGGCGCTGTTCTCGTGGACGTACTCGGCGGTCAGGTCGTTGGTCCAGATGGTGGCGGTCGCGTCACCGGCGCTGAGGTCTGCGGTGATGCGGACCTCGCGGTGGCGCATGTCGACCAGCTCCCGGTCCTCTCCCACGGAGCCTTCTCTGCAGACCCAGACGCCGTTGATGGCGACATTGAGCCGGTCGGGCTCGAAGGCGGCCGAGGTGGTGCCGATCGCGGACAGGACGCGGCCCCAGTTGGGGTCCTCTCCGTGCAGGGCGCACTTGAGAAGGTTGTTGCGGGCGATGGAGCGGCCGACCTCGACGGCGTCCTCCTCGGTGGCCGCGTTCACGACCTCGATCCTGACCTCCTTGGACGCGCCCTCCGCGTCCGCGATCAGCTGGCGGGCCAGGTCGGCGCAGACCTTCTCCACGGCGGCGGCGAAGTCGTCGAAGGCGGGAGCGATCCCGGACGCCCCGGAGGCGAGCAGCAGCACTGTGTCGTTGGTCGACATACAGCCGTCGGAGTCGGCCCGGTCGAAGGTTGTACGAGTGGCGGAGCGCAGCGCCTTGTCGAGCGCCACGGAGTCCAGGTCGGCGTCGGTGGTCAGGACCACGAGCATGGTGGCGAGGCCGGGGGCGAGCATTCCGGCGCCCTTGGCCATTCCGCCGACAGCCCAGCCCTCGCCCCCGGCCACGGAGGTCTTGTGGACGGTGTCAGTGGTCTTGATGGCGATGGCCGCTTCTTCACCGCCGTGTTCCGACAGCTGGGCCACGGCCTGGTCGACGCCGGGCAACAGCTTGTCCATCGGCAGCCTGATGCCGATGAGGCCGGTGGAGGCGACGGCGACCTCGCCGGCGTTGCCGCCGGTCGCCGCCGCGACCTTCTCAGCGGTCGCGTGGGTGTCCTGGAAGCCGAGCGGGCCCGTACAGGCGTTGGCCCCACCGGAGTTGAGGACGACCGCCGAAATCTGGCCGCCCCTCACCACCTGCTCGGACCAGATGACCGGAGCGGCCTTGACGCGATTGGAGGTGAAGACGCCGGCGGCGGCCAGGCGCGGGCCGTTGTTGACCACCAGGGCCAGGTCCGCCTTGCCGCCTGCCTTGATCCCGGCGGCGATCCCGGCCGCCGTGAATCCCTTTGCTGCGGTGACGCTCACACTTTCTCCTCGTTCGGTTCACTCATCGCTGGGACTGCCGCCGGGCGGGCCGGCATGCCTCGGGGCACGGCTCCGGCCGGTAGCGCGGACAGCGCGCGGCGGGCGCTCACGGGGCCACCCCGGTCGTGCTGAGTCCCAGTTCCTCGGGGAGACCGAGGGCTGTGTTCATGCTCTGCACCGCGCCGCCGGCCGTGCCCTTGGTGAGGTTGTCGATCGCGCTGATGGCGATGACGCGGTGCGCCGTCGGGTCGTAGGCGACCTGGAGCTGGACGGCGTTGGAACCGATGACCGCGGCGGTGGCCGGCCACCGGCCCTCGGGGAGCAG
>DATJJB010000392.1:0-6244 GCA_035492655.1 Kutzneria sp.
GTTCGGGTACCAGCAGGGGCGGATGGGGCACCACGGCAACGCCTACGATCACGATACGGCACGCTACCTGCCGACTCGGAGTACACAGCCGAGCCCTGACCTGTTTGAATGCCCGGCGAAGGTATTCGGACCACGCGTTCGGAGTACCCGGTCGTTTGGGCCTCGCCGGTGTGCGGGGCGCTCGTGCCCCGGCACGGGCTCATGGTGGCAGGCGAGGAGGAAGCCGGCGATGACGGACCAGGAGACGGCCCCGGTGGACGGGGTCGAGCAGGCGGCTGCGGAGCAGGTGGCCACGGAAGTGACGCCGGTGCCGCAGGCCGAGGCGGGCCAGCCCAGTCCGGGCCAGTCCAATGTGGGCGGCGCGGAGACGACGGCGGGGTCCACGCCGCCGCCGGTGCCGGTCGCTTCGGACGATCCGACCCGGTGGGGCCGGGTGGACGAGGCCGGCAAGGTCTACGTCAAGGGCGAGGACGGTGAGCGCGAGGTCGGCTCGTGGCAGGCCGGCGAGCCGGCCGAGGGGCTGGCCCACTTCGCCCGTCGCTTCGACGACATGCGCACCGAGGTCGAGCTGCTCGAGGCTCGGCTCAAGTCCGGCGCCGGCGACCCGAAGCAGGCCCTGACCAGCGCGAAGCACGTCCGTGACGGACTGACCGACGCGGCCGTGGTCGGCGACCTGGCGGCGCTGCGGGCCCGGGTGGCGCACGTGATCACCACCGCCGAGAAGGCCGTCGACAAGGCCAAGGTGGCCCGCGACGCGGCCCGCGTCGAGCAGGCCGCGCGCAAGCAGGCGCTGGTCGAGGAGGCCGAGACGCTGGCCAACGAGTCGACCCAGTGGAAGACCGCCGGGGACCGGCTGCGGGCCATTCTCGACGAGTGGAAGACGATTCGCGGCGTCGACCGCAAGACCGACGAGCAGCTGTGGCGCCGGTTCTCCAAGGCGCGGGACGCCTTCAACCGCCGCCGGGGCGCGCACTTCGCGGACCTCGACCGGCAGCGGGCGACGGCCAAGACCCGCAAGCAGGAGCTGGTGGACGAGGCCGAGGCGCTGGCCGGTTCGGACGACTGGGGCGTGACCGCGGGCCGCTACAAGGACCTGATGGTCGAGTGGAAGGCCGCGGGCCGCGCGCCCAAGGAGTCCGACGACGCGCTGTGGCAGGCCTTCCGGGCCGCGCAGGACAAGTTCTTCGCGCGCCGGTCGGCGGCCTTCGACGAGCGGGACGCCGAGTTCGGCACGAACGCCAAGCTCAAGGAAGAGCTGCTGGCCGAGGCCGAGGGCATCGACCCGAGCGCCGGCCTGGAGGCCGCCCGCAACGCCCTGTACAAGCTGCAGGAGCGCTGGGACCAGATCGGCAAGGTGCCGCGCGAGCGGGTCCGTGAGCTCGAGGGCCGGCTGCGGTCCATCGAGGAGAAGGTCCGCGGCGCGGTCGACGCCCAGTGGCGCCGCACCGACCCGGAGGCCGAGGCCCGGGTGGCGCAGTTCCGCGAGCGCGTGACCCAGTTCGAGGCGCAGGCGGCGAAGGCCCGGTCGGCCGGCGACAAGCGCCGCGCCGAGCAGGCCGAGGCCCAGGCGGCGCAGTGGCGTGAGTGGCTGGCCGCGGCCGAGCAGGCCGTCGCCACCCGCTGAGCAAGCAACGACCGAGGCCCCGCCGGACCATCCGGCGGGGCCTCAGTTTTGGATTCGCAACGCCGTGAGCGCTCGACCGCGCGCGGAACGCGCGGCAAAGGCTCAGCCGAGCTGCGGCGCCGAGGACAGAGTCAGCTTCACCCACTGGAAGGTCAGCACGATCAGGGTCAGCAGCCCCAGGATGATGCCGATGCCCGGGCCGGGCCCCGGCTCGTGGCTGGAGGTGGACTGCTGCGACCAGACGGCCAGCAACGACGTCAGCAGGCTGAAGCCGCAGCCGGCGGCGGCGGCGAAGGAGAGCGCCCACAGGCGGGTGACCAGGGCCGCGCCGGACACCAGGACGCCGAAGAGCATGGCGCAGAAGGCGAACAGCACCGGCACGAGCCCGATCGGGGTGGTCTTGGGGGCCAGGCCGAACAGCACCTGCCAACCGCTGGCCGACTGGACCCACGGCAGCAGCGCGGACACGATCATGAGCATCACGCAGACGGCGATGACCATGGCCCGGGCGCCGGGGTCGATCTGACGGAAGGTGCGGCGCGGGGCCTTGGGCACCCCCACCTGGAGGTCGGACAGGTCGTCAGTCACTGGATCGCACATCCTTCGGCCGGCGCGAGCGGGGCCGGCGTGCCGAACGAGGGCAGCCCCAGGCTGACCCCCGAGGTCTTGGGCCGCAGACCGGCCTCGGTGTTGTCCCCGGCCCTGGTGCGCCGGTGGGACCGGAGTGCCCCGTCGGCGACCAGGTAATGCGGTGCGGCGTAGGTGACGACGGTGTGCACGACGTCGCCGGCCCGCACCCCGGGCGTGGCGGCGAAGTGCACGAGCCGGCCGTCGCGGGCGCGGCCGCTCATCCGCTGCGTCTCGTCGTCGCGCCGGCCCTCCCCCTGCGCCACCAGCACCTCGATCTCCCGGCCGACCTGGGCCTGGTTGCCGAGCAGGGAGTTCTCCTCCTGCACGGCGATCAGCCGGTCGAACCGCTCCTGCACGACCTCCTTGGGCAGCTGGCCGTCCATCGAGGCGGCCGGCGTGCCGGGGCGCTTGGAGTACTGGAACGTGAAGGCGCTGGCGAACCGGGCCTGCCGCACCACGTCCAGCGTGCCCTGGAAGTCCTCCTCGGTCTCGCCGGGGAAGCCGACGATGATGTCGGTGGTGATCGCGGCGTCCGGCATGGCCGCCCGCACCTTGTCCAGGATGCCCAGGTACTTCTCGGTCCGGTACGAGCGCCGCATCTCCTTCAGCAGACGGTCCGAGCCGGACTGCAGCGGCATGTGCAGCTGGTGGCACACCGCCGGCGTCTCGGCCATCGCGGCGATCACGTCGTCGGTGAAGTCCTTGGGGTGCGGGGAGGTGAACCGGATCCGCTCCAGCCCGTCGATCTGGCCGGCCGAGCGCAGCAGCTTGCCGAAGGCCAGCCGGTCGCCGAACTCGACGCCGTAGGAGTTGACGTTCTGGCCGAGCAGCGTCACCTCCAGCACGCCCTCGTCGACCAGCGCCTGCACCTCGGCCAGCACGTCGCCGGGCCGGCGGTCCTTCTCCTTGCCGCGCAACGACGGCACGATGCAGAAGGTGCAGGTGTTGTTGCAGCCGACGGAGATCGACACCCAGCCGGAGTAGGCGGAGTCGCGGCGCGCCGGCAGCGTGGACGGGAAGGTCTCCAGCGACTCCAGGATCTCGACCTGGGCCTCGTTGTTGTGCCGGGCCCGTTCGAGCAGCGTCGGCAGCGAGCCGATGTTGTGGGTGCCGAACACGACGTCCACCCACGGCGCCCGCTCGACGATCGTGCTGCGGTCCTTCTGCGCGAGGCAGCCGCCCACCGCGACCTGCATGTCGGGGTTGGCCGTCTTCAGCGGCCGCATGTGCCCGAGCGTGCCGTACAGCTTGTTGTCGGCGTTCTCCCGGACCGCGCACGTGTTGAACACGACCAGGTCGGGCGGGGAATCCTGGCCGACGGGCGTGTAGCCGGCGTCCTCGAGCATGCCGGCCAGCCGCTCGGAGTCGTGCACGTTCATCTGGCAACCGAACGTGCGAATCTCGTAACTCCGTGTCACTGCATCTACCTCTTCCCGACGACCGCTCGGTCCCCAGGGTAGAACCCCCTGCTGGCAGGATGGACAGGTGCCACTGACACGACGGGCCCTGATCATGCTAGGGGCCGCTGCGACGCTCGCCGGACCGACGCTGGCGGCCTGCGGCTCCAGCCTGTCCGGCGTGCAGCTGCGGATCGCCACCGGCGGCCCCGGCGGCGTCTACTTCACGCTGGGATCACGCCTTGGCGACGTGTGGCAGCAGGACCTGGGCGTGGCCGAGAAGGTGCTCCAGACCAACGGCTCGGTCGACAACCTGGGCGTGCTGCGCAACAACCGCGCCGACGTCGCGTTCGTGGCGGCGGACGCCGCCGCTCGCGGCTCGGCCGGGCTGCGCGCGCTGGCCCGCATCTACGACGACTACATCCAGGTCCTGGTGCGCAGCGACTCGCCGATCCAGAAGCTGGCCGACCTGGCCGGCCACCGGGTGTCCATCGGCAGCCTGAACTCGGGCGTCACGGTGGTGGCCCGCAACCTGCTCAAGGCGGCCGGCCTGCCCGAGTCGAGCGACTCGTACAAGCAGCAGAGCCTGCGCGACTCGCTGGCCGACCTGGTCGCCGGCGGGGTGGACGCGCTGTTCTGGTCCGGCGGCCTGCCGACGCCGGACATCACGGCCACCATGAAGGCCGACCCGGACCAGCTGCGGATGCTCGACCTGACGACGGTGAACCTGAAGGATCTGCCCTACTACAACGTGGAGACGGTGCCCGCGACCGCCTATCCGCAGCTGCGCCAGGGCGACAAGCCGGTGAGCACGCTGGCCGTGCACAACCTGCTCATGGTGCGCGAGGACATGCCGTCCGACGAGGTCCAGGCGCTGCTGCGGTCGCTGTTCGACGCCCAGCCCGACCTGGCTGCCGACCGGGACCAGGTGGTGGCGCTGGCCGCCCAGCTGATCGACCGCCGGTCGGCCATCGAGACCCGGCCCATCCCCCTGCACGACGGCGCACTGGACTACTACCGCTCAGCGAAGGTGTGAAGGGACCATTCCTACACTCCGAGTGGAGGAATGGTCCCTTCCGAACCTCAGAGGGCCGGGATGTCGAAGGCTACGCGGAGGCCGCCGCCGTCGGGGAGGGAGAGCTCTACGGTGCCGCCGACGCGTTCGACCAGCAGGCGGACGATGGCGAGGCCGAGGCCGGAGCCGCGGACGTTCTGGTGGCCGGCGCTGCGCCAGAAGCGGTCGGTGGCCCGTTCCAGTTCGTCGGGTTGCAGCCCGGGCCCGTGATCACGCACGGCCAGCCGCACCCGGTCGTCGACGCGGTGCACCTCGACCATCACCAGGGTGTCGTCGCCGGTGAACTTCAAAGCGTTGTCCAGCAACGCGTCCAGCACGGTCTCCAGGCCGCGCGGTGGGGCCAGCGACATGCCGCCGGGCTCGCCGTCCAGCACCAGCGCGACGCCCTTGGCGGTGGCCACGGCCTGCCAGGCCCGTAGCCGGGCGGTCACGACCTGGTCCACGTCGACCGGAACCGGGTCGACGGACGAGCTCTCCGCCCGGGCCATGGCCAGCAGCTCGTCCAGGATCCGGTTGAGCCGGTCGGCCTCCTCCAGGGCGGCGGCCTGCTGCTCCTGCACGTCCGGGTCGACGTGACCCTCCAGATTGGACAGACGAATTCGCAGCGCGGTCAAGGGATTGCGCAGCTGGTGTGAGGCGTCGGCGACGAAGGCCCGCTGCGCGGCCAGCACGTCGCTGACGCTGACGGCCATCTGGTCGAAGGAGCGGGTGAGCCGCCGCAGCTCCGGCGGGCCGATGTCGCCGCCGACCGGATCAACCTTGCGCCCGTTGACGATCGCCGGCAGCAGCGCGGCGGTCGCGTTGTCCAGCAACAGAACCGGGCGCAGCATCCAGCGCACGAGCGGCAGCGCGACCAGCACGGCCAGCCCGACCGACAGCACGCCGCCGACCAGGATCGCCGCCCATGACAACCAGATCAGCGTCCGGGTCCGGTCGGTCGGCGAGGACGTGACGACGATGCCGCGCACCTCGCCGTTGACCAGCACGGGCTCGGCCACGACCATCGGCGCGGCGTTCCACGGCAGCAGCAGCGCCCCCTGCTGCGTGCCACGGCCGGCGCGGGCGTTGACCAGATCGTCACGGACGTCGGCGTCGGTCTGGT
The DNA here is from genome assembly GCA_035492655.1 of Kutzneria sp. Taxonomy (GTDB): domain Bacteria; phylum Actinomycetota; class Actinomycetes; order Mycobacteriales; family Pseudonocardiaceae; genus Kutzneria. The sequence goes on from DATJJB010000392.1 coordinate 5,829, forward strand.
CGATCCGCGAGCCGGCCTGGGCCAGCGCCCGGAACGAGCCGTCGGACGCCTGGTCGCCGCGGTCGAACACGGCCACCGCGATGTCGTAGACGTCGTGGTAGCTGGCCAGCTGGTCGTTCAGGCCGGGGTCGTCGCCGCCGTTGACCAGCAGCCGCTGCGACAGCGAGGCGTACCGGCTGGTGTCGGCCGCCCGGTCCGCGAACTGCACGCTCTGGAAGTTCTGCGCGAACGTCAGCGCCAGCGGAATCCCCAGGCCCAGCACCAGGATCGCGACAACGATGACAAAGCTGCCGAGCAGCCGGGTGCGCACCTCAGCCGGCCCCGGCCCCGGCGTGCCCGTCGGCGGTCAGCCGGTAGCCGACGCCGCGCACGGTCTCCACCAGCGCCGGCCGGCCCAGCTTGGTGCGCAGGGTGGC
>DATJJB010000393.1:0-4670 GCA_035492655.1 Kutzneria sp.
GCCGCCAAGAACGACTCGCTGGCCGTGACCGCGCCGCCGATCGCCGACCCCGGCACCTCGATCACTGTCACTACCAAGTACACCAATGTCGGCTCCACTGCGGCGAATGCCGTGACGCTCACGCTGTCCGGCTGGCCCGCGACGGCCAGCTCACCGGCCAGCTTCGACACCGTCGCACCGGGCGCGTCCGTGCAGACGACGTGGCAGGTGAAGGTGCCGGCCGATGTCAAGCCGGGCAACGCAAATCTCGTCGCCGGCGGGCCTGGGACAACATCTGTTGTCCAAGTGGCGGTGCCGGGCACCTCACAGGACCCGTCGCAGCACCGCCACCCGTTCGACGTGTTCCCGCACGGTCACCTCAGCGGTCGGGGCGATGGCGGACGAGCCGTGGAAGGTACCGGGAAACAGGTGCAGCTCAACGGATACGCCGGCGGCCAGCAGTGCCTGCGCGTAGGCGATGGCCTCGTCCCGCAGCGGATCGTGCTCCATCACCGCGATGTACGCCGGCGGCAGCCCGGCCAGGTCGGTGGCGCGCGCCGGGGCGGCGTAGGGGGAAACGGTGTCGCCGCCGCGCACCCCCGGTCCCAGGTAGGCGTCCCAGCTGCGGATCGCGTTCTCCCGGCTGAACATCGGCGTGTCCACGAACTCGACCATGGAACGGGTGATCAGCCGGTCGTCGAGCTCCGGAATGTTCAGGTACTGGAAGGCGATCGGCGGCCCGCCGCAGTCACGGGCCAGCAGGGCGAGCCCGGCGGCCAGCCCACCGCCGGCGCTGATGCCGTGCAGCGCGATGCGCGTCGGGTCCACGGCCGGATGCTCGGCCAGCCAGGTCAGCGCGGCGTGGCAGTCCTCGATCGCCGCCGGGAAGCGGTTCTCGGGGGAGAGCCGGTAGTCCACCGACACGACCACGGCCCCGACCGCACGGGCCAGGTCGGCGTGCAGGCCGTGGTTGGTGTCCAGGTCGCCGACCGTGAAGCCGCCCGGGTGCATGGTCAGGATGCCGGGCAACCCGGTCCGCCCCTCGGGCTGGTACACGCGCAGGCCGACGTCCGGCCCGATCAGCTGGTCGCTGACGGTCAGGCCGGTGAGATCGGCGGCCGGCTGGAGGTGCTTGAGCCCGGCCAGCCGGGCCCGGCCGGCGGCGACGTCGGTGGGACCGGTGAGCGGGGGGATCGCGGCGAAGGCCGCGGCCAGCGCCGGCTCGACTCGGTACTTCGCGGGAATGCTCATCGGTGCGCATTATTCGGAGCCGGCAAGGCCCGTGGCAATACCCGAAAGTCTTCCGTTCATTATGTGACGGGTCGAGAAATGCTCGATCACATGGTGAAAGGATTCTGCTTGCGCAGGATCGCGTGCAGCCGCGCCATCTCCTCGACCAGCGTGTTGGCCGCCAGCTCCCGGGTCTGCGGATCGAAGCGGGACTCCGGCGCGGAGACGGTGTAGACCGCGAGCCCCGGCTGCACCCAGGGGATCGGGGCGGCAATGGTCACCGCGCCCTCGACCGTCTCGTCGGCGCCGACCAGGTAACGGCGCTCGCGACCCTGCTCGAGTTCGGCCAGCAGCGCGTCAACGCCGCCGGCCGGCGCGGGCAGGTCCGGTTCGGCCAGCAGCGTGCGCACCTCGGCCTCGCCCAGGTCGAGCAGCATCGCCTTGCCGGCCGGACCGCGGCCGAGCGGGAACTCCGCGCCGATGCCGGCCTCCACGCGCCGCGGATGCGGGCTGGGCAGCTCCTGGGTGCAGGTGCACTTGTCACCCAGCCGCCAGTACACGGCCACCGTCTCACCGGTCAGCGCCCGCAGCCGGATCAGGCTCGACTGGGTCTGCACGACGAAGGCGTCGCGGTGCAGCAGCACGCCGGCCAGCCGGAGGATCTCCGGCCCCGGGCTGTAGGCCCGGCTGCTCCGGTCGAACACCAGGAAGTGCTCGGCCTCCAGCGCACGCAGCAGCCGGTACGCGGTCGGCTGGGAGAAACCGAACTTCTCGGCCACCTGCGGCCCGGTCAGCGTCGGCTGCTGGGCGGTGAAGGCGTGCAGGATGGACAGCGCGCGGAAGACGCTCTGCGTCCCGGTCACCGCCGGCTCGACCTCGGTCACCGATCCGCTCCGATCCGCTCGTGGGATGTCAATTCTGGGGGTAGCGCCGAGAAGCCTGCCAGTCGTTCACGGCCTGAACCTCGAGACTCGAACGGTGCCGGCGGAGCAGCGGCGCCATCGTGCCGACGACGAGCACGCCGGACACGGTGGCGAGCAGGAACATGTCGGACGGGACGGCGACGGCCGCGACCACGGCGCTGGCGGCGGAGGTGCCGATCGACCGTACGAGCGCGTTGACGCCGTTGGCCGACGCCGTCTCGCTGATCGGGGCCAGCCGCATGACCAGCGCCGGCATCGCGCCGAACGCGATCGACGCGCCGGCCGCGACCAGCAGCGAACCGGCGACGAGCCAGCCGATGTCGGTGTGCAGCCAGATTCGGACCAGGTAGGCGACGGCCATCGCCGCGCCGCCGACGCTCATCGAGACGGCCGGTCCGAAGCGTCGCGTGAGCACGGCCGACAACGGCGCCGCCGCGCCGAAGGCCAGCGCGATCGGGGCCATCACCAGGCCGGCGGTCGTGGCGTCGAGGCCGTGCGGCGGCGTCTGGAGGAGTTGGGTGGTGACCAGCGGATCGGCGAACATGCCGAAGCCTGCGAACAGCGTCCCCACGTTGACCAGCACCATTGCCGGCCGGCCGGTGACGCGAAGATCGACCAGCGGCCGCGCGGTGCGCAGTTGCAGCGGCAGCCAGACCGCGAGCACGGCTAAGCCGCCCGCGACACACCACACCGTCGGCCGCCAGCCCCACTGGTTGCCCTTGGTCAGCGCCAGTAGCAGGGCGACCAGCGCGATCGTCAGCAGCACCGCGCCGCGGAAGTCGAACCGGCCGCCGGAGCGGATGGCCGACGGCGGTACCGCCACCGCGGCGACGATCAACGCGAGGACGCCGCCGGCGCCGGTGAGCCAGAACAGCGCGTGCCAGTCCGCGTGCTGCACCACCAAGCCGGCCAACGGAAGTGCGGCGCTGCCGCCGAGCGCCAGGGTCGCGCTGATCAGCGCGACGCCCATCGGCATCCGCTCGGCCGGCAGTTCGTCCCGCATGATCGACATGCCGATCGGGATCAGCGCCACGCCCGTGCCCTGCAACGCCCGGGCCGCGATGCCGCCGGCCAGGTCGTGGCTGAGCGCGCCGAGCAGCGAGCCTGCGGTCATGACCGCCAGGCAGCACAGCAGGACGGTCCGCTTGCCGTGCATGTCGGCCAGCCGTGACGCCACCGGATTGGCCACCGCCGCCACCAGCAGCGTGGCGGTGACCAGCCAGGACACGTCGCCGGCCGACGCGCCGAGCAGGCCGGGCAGCCTCGGCAGCACGGGCACCAGGATCGTCTGCTGGAGCGCCGACACGGTGCCCGCGAAACACAGCGCGGCGACCATGCCGATGGATTGTGATCGATTCATCACGGTCTTTCTGTGGGCTCGAATCACATGGTGATCGAGGAGTGACAAATGCGGTCATAATGTGGTTCCGATGCGACTTTTTGACATTCATGGAATGCTGACTATGGTGGTGTTGTGTCGAGGAAGACGCGTCAATGAGCTCACGGCTGGGGCAGGCTGGGCCTATCCGGTCGGCTTCTCCGTAGGCGTCGTCGAATAGCGGCTTGAACGGCAGGGAGGCCGTATGGCCAGGCGGGACATCAGCTGTGTCGGCACCGACGTCTCGGTGATCGGCTACGGTCCCCGGATCGCTGATGCCCTGACGGTAGCGGAGAAACGGGCCCCGGCGGGAGTCTCCATCGAGGTGATCGACCAGCGCATGGTCGCCGTGGTCTCCGGCGACCTGGCGTCGCGTCGTCCTCAGTCCGAGATCCAGTCCACAGTGGAGGTTTGAGATGTCGCGCTCCGCGACCGAACTCGGCCTGTTCCAGACTCATACGAAGGCCGGCTGGACCGTCGGCGCCGCCGGCCTGGTCGCCATCGCGCTCGGCGTGATCGGCCTGGTCAACCAGGACGGCCAGTTGCGGGCCCTCGGCGTCGATCCCGCCACCGTCGCCGCCGACGATCCGCTGCGGATCACCCTCACCAGCAGCTCCGTCGCCTCCGTCAACAACGGTGCCGCGTTCGTGCTGGGTGTGGCCAAGTCCTGGCCGTGGTACCCGCACCTGACGGTCGCCACCCGCACCGCCCAGGCCGTCGGCTTCCTCGCCAAGATCGCCACCGGCCGGGCGCCGAAGTCGCACTTGAGCGCTGTGATCTGGGAGGCCGGCGGCGCGGCGATCACTGCGGTCGCCATCTGGCTGGACCGTCGGGCGGCCCGCTCATGACCTTTCATTCCGACCGCCGCCTGGCCCGCTACCTGCCGCGCACCGTGACCACCCCGTCGCCGCTGCCGCTGATGCGTTTCGCCACCCGCGCCACCCCGCCCGCTTGGATCGGCGTCGGCACCCGCGACCTTTTCCACGGCGAGTACCTCGCCTACGCCTCTCGCCTCACCGCCGCCGTCTCCCAGAACTTCCGCCGCGCCCAACTCTCCGCTTTGGACACTGCCCTGAACCACGAGCCGTAGCAGCTTCGTCGACCCGGCGGCCTCAACCGGCCTTCGCCCACTGATGCTCGAACACCGCCCGCCCTTCGAC
>DATJJB010000394.1:0-5386 GCA_035492655.1 Kutzneria sp.
CGCGCACGCGGTGCTGGCTCGGCAACTTGGCTCAGGGTTGCGGCTCTATGAGCCGGTTCGGTACGCGGCTCGTGGCGTGGCCCTGGGCGTGGTCGTGGAGTCGTACGGCGACACCGCCGTGTTGCTGGACGGCACGAACCGGGCGGTGGCGGCGCTGCGGCACGGCTGCGAGGCGATCGTCGTGACGGTGGTGTCGCCGCGCGACCCGAAACCGCCGGCGGCCGACACCATTCCACTGGGGCAAGTAGGTGTCTGGAGCGAGGACGGGCCGAGAAAGGATTTGTTCCGCGCGTTGAACGAGGAGCTGTTCCGGCCGATGCCGGACATTCTCGCTCGCGCGGAGCGTGACGTGCTGGCGAAACTCATCGAGGAGGAAAGAAATGGCGCTGACCGACTACACGTGGGACGAGCACGATGACTGGGCGCACTCGATCCGGCTGCACCGCGACGAGATACCAGGACGCGCGGCCTTGACCGCGCCGCTGTTGGTGACGCACCCGGACGACTCGGCCCGAATTCTCCTGGTGGATCCGCACCCGCCGGGCACATGGGAGACCTGGATGTTCCCCTATGCCTCGATGGTGCTTTCCGCGGCGGACATCCGCCGGCGCCGCGGGGACGAGGTGGAATTCCTGCGGTTGGCGGCGGGGGACACACTGGCCACAGTGGCCGATTCGGTGGTTCGCCTCCGGGAACGGCTGTGGTCCGAGTACCAGGACGCGTTGGCCACCGGCTACAACAACGTTCTCCCGCATTTGCGGGATTCGTGGGGCGGCGAGCCGGTGTACCGCAACTTCTCGCTGAAGTTCTCGAACACGTCGAACAGCTACACGGCCTACGTGTTCGACTACCACCGGACCGGCTGGACGGCCGGCCGGCGGCTGCGGGTGCCGCACGTGTGGGTGCGGATCGACGAGTTCGCCGGCCGCCGGGTCGACGGCGGCTTCCGGTTCCGGGACCGCAAGGTCTCCTCGAACGTGCCGGAGGTGCTCGACCGGATGACCGGCGCCTTTCCCTGATGACCGATGCCCGTGACGACCCGACGACGCGACCGACACTGTGAGCCCGTGGTGACGTACGAGATCATCGACGGCGGGACGCCGGACCGGCGGCTGCTGGTGCCGCCGGCCCAGGTGTGGGTGATCGCCACCCTGGAGATCACCGTGCACCAGGATCCGGAGCGCCCGCACCTGCTGCTGACCTTTCCCAGCTATCCGCTCGGCCCCGGCACCGCGCACGACGAGGGCTACTGGTCGACGCCGTTCGTGGCCTACCCGGTGAACACCGGGTACGGCCCGCCGACCACCGTGGCCTCGCTGCGCCGGCTGATCACCGCGGCCATGGCCGACAAGGACACCGAGGCCGACATCAGCCAGCTGGCCTACCTGCTCGGCTTACGTGACACCACGATGACGCGGCTCGGCGAGTTCCTGGAGATCAAGGTGTCGCCGCGCACCCCGGAGCTGGTCAAGGCGTTCCACATGGTCCGCTATGGACTGTCCAGTGTGGACGAGGCGTGTCTGCGCAACATCGCCGATCCGGATCTGCGGCGCGGCTACGTGTTCCTGCCGCTGGACCACGGCGACTACCTGCACGAGCGGTTCAGCACCGCCCATCTGCGCCAGGAGCAGTGGTTCCTGGGCAAGCCGGTGATGAGCAACATCCAGCACGTGATGGCCACGCCCGGCCTGCGGGCCACGCTGGCCTCGGCCAGCATCGCCCTGTCCCGCGACCTGTTCGCCCGCGGCGAGCGCGGGCTGCTGGTCGCGGTCGACCTCGCCGGCTACGGCACCGCGTTGAAGTACGCCCGCGAGCAGATGCACAGCTTCGGCTCGGACACGAACTCCATCCAGGCCGCGTTCCGCAAGTCCATCGGCACCTACTTCGACCGCATGCTGGGGCAGCTCGGCGCGATGCAGGTGCAGACCGCCGGCGACGGCTTCGTCGCTGCCTTCCCGGCTCGCGTGTTCGCCGATCCCGCCCAGCTGGTGGCCGACCTGCTGACCCAGTGGCGTCGGCTGGTCGGTGAGATCGCCGTGCTGAACAAGGAGATCCGGGAGGAGGGGCTGCGGGTCGGCTCCCGGATGGCGCTGCACTTCGGCGACTACGAGTACGGCCGCATCGGCGGTATCGCCAGTTATCTGCCGGCGTTCGACGGTGCGTCCATCGTGGAGGTCGCTCGGCTGGAGCAGGGGCTGGCCAGCGCCATGCGGGCCGCGCAGCCGATCGCGCCGGGTGTCGAGCTGCATCCCAAGCGGCACTACGTGATCGTCAGCCGGGCCCTGCGCGGCGAGCTGGGCGAAGGCTGGTCGGCCGAGCCGGCCGACCGGGTTGGCGTCCTGGACCTGGAGGCCAAGGAGTTCCGGGACCGGGCCGAGGTGTGGGAGGTGAGGCCGTCATGATCGGCACGGTGATCGAGGCCGCGGACATCGGCCGGGCGCTGCGCGACAACTCCGACGAGGTGCACGCCATCGCCTGCGCCCTGGTGTCGGATCTCGCCGCCGCGACCGCGGACCGCACCGTGCGCAGCCGCCTGGCCATGCGGGCGGCCGTGCATCACAACGGGTTCGTGAAGCTGGTGGTCGTCGACACCGACGAATGGGATTCGCTTTCCCTGCAAGGCTTCCGGCTCGTGCTGCACGTCTGGGACCCGGCCGTCGCGCCGCACAGCGTCGAGGAGATCCACAACCACCGCTGGCGCTTCGCCAGCGTGCTGCTGTGCGGGGCGCTCAAATGGGAGCACTTCCACGAGTACGACGGCGTGGACGAGCCCATTCCCTGCCTCGAGTACGAGTACCGCAGCCCCGGCCGCGACTCCGGCTACCGCCTTCGCCCGCGCGGGCCCGTCACCCTCGCCCGCCAGTTCGTCGCGCTGGCCGGCGTCGGCGCGCGGTCGATGATGACCGTAAGCCAGATCCACCGCGTCGAGCCCGTGGCCGACACCCTGTCGGCCACGCTGTTCCTCCAGTTCCCCGTGGAGCGCGCGTGGACCCGGGTCTTCGTGGAGTCCTGGCGGCCCGCCTCCACCGCCCCCCGAAACCTGCGCCGCCCGGCGACGACCGAGCTGGCGGAGTGCCTCGGGCGGCTGGCCGCTGCCGTCTGACCGCTCAGGTGAGGGAGTGCACGGCGGCGTAGGCCATGGCGGCCAGCAGGTCGGACATCTGCGCCCGGTCGAGGTGGGCGGAGTGCGGGGTGGAGTTGATCAGCCCGAACAGGGCGTGCGCGGCGGCGCGGGCGGCGGGTTCGCCAACCTCGGGGCGGGCGCGGCGGATGGTCGTGACCCAGACCTCGACGTAGCGGCGCTGTAGGGCCCGCACGCGCTGCCGGTCGGAGTCGGCGAGATTGCCGAGATCGCGCTCCTGGACGGTGATCAGGGCGGGGTTGTCCAGGGCGAAGTCGACCTGCCAGCGGATGAGCGAGCTGATCGAGTTCTCGGGGTCGGTGGCCTCGCGCACGCGGGCCTGCGCGCCGTCCAGCAGCAGCTCGCTGATGGAGGTCAGCATCTCGCCCAGCACGGCGTCCTTGCTGCGGAAGTGCCGGTAGAGGGCGGGCCCGGAGATGCCGACGGCGGCGCCGATGTCGTTGATGCCGACGCCGTGGAAGCCGTGTCGGGCGAACAACTCGGCGGCGGCGGCCAGGATCTGCTCCCGCCGGCTCGGCGGGGCGGTCTGCTCGGCGAACGGCACGACACCGATGGTAGTCGAGTTGGTTAACGATCGCTAACCACGGTATCGATCGGGCGAGTGACCGAGGGTGTTTCGCCCCCAAATGGCGAATAAGTCATCAACTCTTGACGCAACTCTTCCGGCGCAAACCCGGTCACTGCAACAGTTGTCCGGTCTAGGCACCCTCAGTGGAGAGGTTTCCCTGCCATGCGCCTTTCTCGTGCCCTGCTCTGTCTGGCGGCCGCGGCCGCCGCGGCACTGTCCACAACGGCCGTCGCGGCCGCGGCCCCGGCCGCACTGAACTACGCGGCGGTCGGCGACTCCTATGCGGCCGGCGTCGGCACGCAGAGCTCCTACGACAACAGCTGCGACCGCAGCAGCAAGGGCTACCCGAGCCTGTGGGCGGCCGCGCACTCGGCGTCCGCTTTCACTAACGTCGCCTGCTCGGGCGCGAAGACCAGTGACGTGATCAATGGTCAGGTGGGCTCGCTGAGCTCGGCCAACACGGTGGTCACGGTCACCGTCGGCGGCAACGACGCCGGCTTCTCCAGCACCATGGAGTCCTGCATCGTCGGCGGCGACTCGGGCTGCAAGTCGGCCGTCGACAAGGCCACCAACTTCGTCAACACCACCCTGCCCGGCCTGCTCGACAACACCTACGACGCGATCCGCAGCCACGCTCCCAACGCGACGGTCTACGTGGTCGGCTACCCGCGCTTCTACCAGATCGGCGGCTCGTGCAGCGTCGGTCTGAGCGACACCTCCCGCAGCTACATCAACGGCGGTGCGGACACCCTGGACTCGGCCATCTCGGCCGCGGCCGGCCGGCACGGCTTCCGCTTCGTCGACGTGCGCACGGCGTTCGCCAACCACGGCATCTGCTCGTCGTCGGCCTGGCTGAACAGCGTGACCTGGCCGGTGGTGAACAGCTACCACCCGAACTCGTCGGGCTACTCGGGCGGCTACCTGCCGGCGCTGACCGCCGTGACCGGGTGACCTGACTGGACGAAGCTGTTAGCGACCGTTAACCTGGAGCCTGGGGTTAACGGTCGCTAACAGCTGAGGAGCGTCATGGTCGCGCCGGCACTGGCCAGCGCCGCGGATCCGACGGATCCGGGCTACCAGCGCAACGCCAAGGAACACGCCGAGCTGGTCGCGCAGCTGCGCGGTCGGCTGGCCGACACCGCGCTGGGCGGGCCCGAGAAGTCGCGCATCCGCCATGTGGAACGCGGCAAGCTGCTGCCACGGGACCGGGTGGACGCGCTGCTCGACCCCGGCTCGCCGTTCCTGGAGCTGTCGCCGCTGGCCGCCAACGGCATGTACGACGACCAGGCCCCGGCCGCCGGCATCATCACCGGCGTCGGCCGGGTCGAGGGCCGTGAATGCGTGATCGTGGCCAACGACGCCACGGTCAAGGGCGGCACCTACTACCCGATCACCGTCAAGAAGCACCTGCGCGCCCAGGAAGTGGCGCTGCACAACAACCTGCCGTGCCTGTACCTGGTCGACTCCGGCGGCGCGTTCCTGCCCAAGCAGGACGACGTGTTCCCGGACCGCGAGCACTTCGGCCGGATCTTCTTCAACCAGGCCACGATGTCCGCGAAAGGCATCCCGCAGATCGCCGCCGTGCTCGGCTCGTGCACCGCAGGCGGCGCGTACGTGCCGGCGATGAGCGACGAGGCGATCATCGTGCGCGGCCAGGGCACGATCTTCCTCGGCGG
>DATJJB010000395.1:0-4353 GCA_035492655.1 Kutzneria sp.
GCCCCCACCTCAAGTCCGTCTTCGACGCCCTCCTGACCTCGGGGGGTGCGAACGTGAGCTCCGAACAACGACGCCGGCCAAGGGGCAGCGAGCAAATATCTCTGCGCAGGAGTGAGTAGAGGCATTAAGGGCGGGTCAGCGGACCCACCACCATGCAGGCGAGCGAAGCGAAGCCGACCCCCGAATCGGGGGTCAAGGGGGCGGAGCCCCCTTGCTCGGGGTCTGGGGCGAGAGCCCCAGAAATACGGCGAGGGCTCCGGTCTGCGCTTTCCGCAGACACGAAGCCCTCAAGCCCGAGCGGGTGACGGGAATCGAACCCGCGTTTACAGCTTGGGAAGCTGTCATTCTACCATTGAACTACACCCGCATGATCGTCCTCAGCTTACACGAGCGGGCGGGGACGTCCAGCGGCTGGGGGCGGCTAGGCTGTCCGGGTGCTGCTGAGTGACCGGGACCTGCGCAAAGAGATCGAGTCCGGACGGCTGGTGTTGGAGCCGTTGGATCTGGGTCTTGTCCAGCCGTCGAGTATCGACGTCCGGCTGGACCGGTTCTTCCGGGTGTTCAACAACACCAAGTACACGCACATCGACCCGAGTCGCCAGCAGGATGATCTGACGACGCTGGTGGAGACGGAGGGCGAGGAGCCGTTCGTGCTGCACCCGGGGGAGTTCGTGCTCGGCGCGACGTTCGAGCGGGTGAGCCTGCCGGATGATCTGGCGGGGCGGCTGGAGGGGAAGTCGTCGCTGGGGCGGCTGGGCCTGTTGACGCACTCGACGGCGGGGTTCATCGATCCGGGGTTCGAGGGGCACATCACGCTGGAGCTGTCGAACGTCTCCAACCTGCCGATCACGCTGTGGCCGGGCATGAAGATCGGCCAGCTGTGTCTGTTCCGGCTGGAGAGCCCGGCGGAGCACCCGTACGGGTCGCAGCAGGCGGGGTCGAGGTATCAGGGCCAGCGGGGCCCGACGCCGTCGAGGGCGTACCTGAACTTCCACCGCACGGACACGAGGCGCTGAGCTACTCGGCGACGAACTCGGAGCCGTAGCGGGCGAGGATGCGGGCCCGCAGGTTCTGGTCCTCGCGGGGCACGGGCTCGAGGAAGATCTCGTCGAGTGACGGGAACTCGGCGGTGAGCTCGCCGGCGATGCGCACGCAGGCCCGTTCGAGGTCGGCGGCGCCGAGGTTGTCGTCGAAGTCGAGGCGGGCGCAGAGCAGCACGCGGTCGGTGCCGGTGAGCATGGTGAGCAGGTCGACGACGACCTCGACCTCGGGGGCGGCGGCGAGCCGGGCCCGAACGGCGCGGACCATGACGGCGTCGGCCTGGCGGCCGATGAGCAGGCCGCGGTTGGTCCGGCCGAGGATGTAGGCGCAGCCGGCGAGCAGGACGGCGATGAGCAGCGAGGCGACGCCGTCGTAGACGACGGACCCGGTGAGCTGGTGCAGCAGCAGCCCGAGGAAGGCCAGCAGCAGGCCGACGAGGGCGGCGGCGTCCTCGAAGAACACGGTCTTGGCGGTGGGATCGTCGATGTCCCGCAGGTATTTCATGATCGACGTCCCGTCCCCGGCGGCCTCCTTGCGGATCTGCACGACGGCACGGGCCAGTGACACGGATTCCAGGGCGAAACCGAGCGCCAGCACGATGTACGCGACGGTGGGGTTGCCCTCGTCGGCACCGCCCTCGACAAGGGCGTCGTAGCCCTGGATGAGCGCGAACACCGCGCCAGAGGTGAAGATCGACACGGCCGCCAGGAGCGACCAGAAGTAGCGCTCCTTGCCGTAGCCGAAGGGATGTTTGCGGTCGGCCGGCCGTTCGGACCGCCGCAACGCGGTCAGCAGCAGCGCCTCGGTGATGGTGTCGGCCACCGAGTGCCCGGCCTCGGAGAGCATGGCGGCGGAACCGCTCAGCACACCGGCCACCGCTTTCATCAGCGCGATGCCGACGTTGATACCGAGCGCAACCAGGACGGTGAGCGTGCTCTCGCCGCTGCCTTCGTCAGCCACGGGAATTACCGTAACCGAGACGGGACGCAACCGGGTGACGAGCTGGCGCGTCCTGTCAGGTTCACCTGAACAGTCCACTGCGGATCAGAGAATTCCCTTGTGGCACAAGGGCAACCGCCCCGCAACGCGATGCGTCCTCAGAGCATTCGAACACCACCGCAGGGGGAATTCTCCGATGAAGCGCTTCGCCGTGGCGGCCCTTGCCGTCGCTCTGCCGCTACTGTCCGTCGCCACCGCGCACGCGGACACCGACACCGTCACCGTGAAGGGTGTCGCCTGGAAGGATCTGAACGGGGACGGCATCCGGCAGTCCACCGAGCCGCTGCTGCCCGGGATCAAGATTCACGGCACCACCGAGGACGTGGTCACCGACGCGACCGGCCACTACACGGTCCACAACGTGGCGCTGGGCGGCTACTCCGCGGCGCTGCAGGCCAGCCCGTACGGCATCGAGGGCGGCGCGTTCGTGCTGACCCGTCCGCACCAGGGCGCCGCCGCGACCGACTCCGACTTCGAGTGGGACGCCGGCTGGGCCGAGCTGCGCCAGCAGCCGGTCAACGGCGTGATCGACAACGTCGACGTCGGCTACAAGCCCAGCACGTCCGACCCGTCGGTGAACGCCATCAGCCCGGACCAGGCGCCGGGCACGATCAAGGTCGGCGACGAGATCACCTACACGATCTACACCACCGTGACGGACACGCCGGCCATGTTCGACGTCCTGGTCCAGTTCCCGGACGGCATTCAGGCCTCGGACCGGCAGTTGACCGGCGGCACGGTCGAGGACCTGGTCGGCACCACCGGGGTCAAGGTCGGCTTCCTGCGCGGTGCCCAGCTGCCCGGCGGTGAGCGGGCGTTCCAGGTCGCGGCCAAGGTCGTCAAGCCGGTCGACGGCATTGTCACGGCGACGCTGACGGGTCTCCAGGGCAAGGACGTCAACCCGAACAACAACTCGAACTCGATCCCGCTCAAGATCGCCGGCGCTACCCCGACCACGACGACTCAGCCGACGACGACTCAGCCGACGACCAGCACGAAGCCGAGTGCCCAGCCGGTGGTGGCCAAGACGACCACCACGGCTCAGCTGGCCAACACCGGGGCTGACCCGACGTGGCCGCTGATCGCCGGCCTGGTCCTGCTGGCCGGCGGCGTCGGGACCGTCATCTTCGCCCGACGCCGCCGTACCAACTAGACCTCGGCCGGCTGCTGGTCGCCCCGCTTGACGGCGGCGAGCAGCAGCTGGGCCACGTCGACGACCTCGACGTGCTCGGCGGCGGCCTGCTCGGACTTCCGGGCGGTCAGGCCGTCGCTGAGCATGACCCGGCAGAACGGGCAGCCGGTGGCGATCTTCGTCGGAGCGGTGCCGAGGGCCTCGTCGACCCGCTCCACGTTGATGCGCTTGCCGATCCGCTCTTCCATCCACATCCGCGCCCCGCCGGCGCCGCAGCACATGGAGCGGTCGCCGTGCCGGGGCATCTCCCGCAGCTCGGCCCCGGTGGCCCCGACGAGCTCACGCGGCGCGTCGTAGACCTTGTTGTGCCGGCCCAGGTAGCACGGGTCGTGGTAGGTGACGTCCTCGGCGATGGGCGCGACGGGCACCAAGCGCTTCTCCCGCACCAGCTTGTTGAGCAGCTGGGTGTGGTGCACGACCTCGAACGTCCCGCCCAGCTGCGGGTACTCGTTGGCCAACGTGTTGAAGCAGTGCGCGCAGGTGACGACGATCTTGCGCTTGCCCGGCTCGCGGCCCTCGAAGACGGTGTTGAGCACCTCGACGTTCTGCTGGGCCAGCATCTGGAACAGGAACTCGTTGCCGGCGCGCCGCGCGGGGTCGCCGGTGCAGGTCTCCTCCGGGCCCAGCACGGTGAACTTCACGTCGGCGTTGTGCAGCAGCTCGGCCACGGCCTGCGTGGTCTTCTTGGCCCGGTCCTCGAACGCGCCGGCGCAGCCGACCCAGAACAGGTACTCGACGTCGGCGGCCAGCTCGCCGTCGAACACCGGCACCTCGAACGGCAGCCCCTCGGTCCAGGCCAGCCGGTCCTTGGCGTTCTGGCCCCACGGGTTGCCCTTGTTCTCCAGGTTCTTGAACATCCCGCCGAGCTCGGTCGGGAAGTTCGACTCGATCAGCACCTGGTAGCGCCGCATGTCGACGATGTGGTCGACATGCTCGATGTCCACCGGGCACTGCTCGACGCAGGCGCCGCAGCTGGTGCACGACCACAGCACGTCCGGGTCGATGACGCCGAACTCCTCGCCGCCGCCGATCAGCGGCCGGCCGGACTCGGCCAGCGCGAGCACGTCGATCTTGGCCAGCCGGGCCTCGGCGTCGTCGCCGACGATGCCGATCTCGTCGCC
>DATJJB010000396.1:0-3744 GCA_035492655.1 Kutzneria sp.
TGTCGGCGATGTCGTGGACGTGGTGGAGAACATCGTCGCCGCTGACTGGCGGCGAGCCGATGCCGGTCGGTTGCGGTTCCTGTCGGCCGAGCGACTGGCTTCGCTCGACGCCGAAGCCGGCCTCGATGTGGTCGAGCAGTATGGGACCTGGGATCGCAAGCCTTTCGAAACCGACAGCGCGGAGATCATCTCGGTGCTCGCACCCCGGCCAGCACGAGATCGATGAGCCGGGCGGTCTGCTCGGCATCGCTGGTGGCCAGGGAAATCCCGTTGAGCACGGTCAGGATGTCGAGCCCGTCGACGTCGTGGCGAAGCTCTTCCCCGCAGGCCGCGATGAGCTTCGTCAGTGCGTCGAGCACGATGCCGCGCATCGGCACGAACGGGTTCTCGCCGGAGGCGAGGACCATGCGGAAGGCGTCGGCCATGCCGTGCTTGGCGGTCATGAAGTCGGTGAAGCGGCCCAGCCACAGCCGGAGCGCGATCAGCGGTTCGTAGGAGATCAGCAGCGCGTCGGCATGCTCGGCGACGTTGATCATCTCCGCCCGGTGCACGGCCACGAACAGCGCTTCCCGGGACGGGAAGTGCCGGTAGAGGGTGCCGATCGCCACCCCGGCCTGCCGGGCGATCTCCTCCAGCGACGCGTCCGCGCCCTTGGCCGCGAACGCCGGCGCGGCCGCTGCCAGTAGGGCGTCGCGGTTGCGCTGGGCGTCGGCGCGCAGCGGTCGGTCGGTCATCTCGGCACTCCCCGGCGAACGAATGTGAGCCCCCTCATCTTACATGCTGAGGCCCCTCAGGTTACTATTCGGAGGTACCTCAGGTTAGAACGGAGCACACCATGACTTTCGGTTGGGAGACCACCGCCGACCAGGCCATTTCCGGCATCCGGCTCGACGGTCGACGAGCCGTCGTGACCGGCGCCTCGTCGGGTATCGGCTTCGAGACCGCCCGGGTGTTGGCCGCCGCCGGGGCCGAGGTGACGCTGGCCGTGCGCGACCGCGACGCCGGTGACCGGGCCGCCACCCAGATCCCCGGGGCCAAGGTCGCCCTCCTCGACCTCGCCGACCTGGCCTCGGTCGCCGCGTTCACCCAGGCGTGGACCGGCCCGCTGCACCTGCTGATCAACAATGCCGGCGTGATGGCCCTGCCCACCCGTCAGCTCACTGAAGCCGGTTGGGAAATGCACTTCGCCACCAACCACCTCGGCCACTTCGCCTTGGCCACCGGCCTGCACGACGCCCTGGCCGCCGAGGGCGCGCGCATCGTCTCGCTCACCTCTCGCGGCCACCTGCGCGCACCGGTCGACTTCGACGACATCAACTTCGACGCCCGCCCGTACGACCCCTTGATCGCCTATGGCCAGTCCAAAACGGCCAATGTGCTCTTCGCCGTCGAAGCCGGCCGGCGGTGGGCCGCCGACGGCATCACCGCCAACGCCGTGCACCCCGGCGGCATCATGGACACCAACCTCTCCCGCCACATGCCACCCGAGTACCTCGAAGCCGCCAAGGCCAGCAGCCAGCAGGTGCTCAAGTCCGTCGGCCAGGGCGCGGCCACCACCATCGTCGTCGCCACCGCACCCGACCTCGCGACCGTCACCGGCGCATATTTCGAGGACTGCCAACGATCTGAGGTGATCGGCCCCGACGACGGCGACATCCCGTCCCACCCCCGCGGTGTCGCCTGGTACGCCCTCGACCCCGCCAACGCCGCCCGCCTGTGGGACCTGTCGGCCAGGGCCGTCTAGCGGGTTCAACCTTCGACGTACACGCGCCCTCGCCCGTCGTCGTGCACCCGCGCGTCCGGGCCCAGCACCGTCGCCGCGAACCGTGCCAGCTCGCTGCTCGGCTCCGTCCAGCCCAGTGCCAGCTCCCGCCAGCGGTGCGTGTACCAGATCGCCGGCGTGACCAGGCCGTCGTCGTCCAGCTCCTCCTCGGCGACCAGTCGTTCGAAGTCCGGCCGGAACCTGGGGTCGATCATGGCCCGCCTACTGTGACTCGCGGAAGGACCGCAGGATGTGCTCGGCGGCGAGGGTGGCGGTGAGCTCGCCGTCGCGGACCTGCCGCTCCAGCTCCGGCGCCAGCGATCGGACTGCGGGACTGCCGTGCAGGGCAGCCAAAAGCTGGTCGTGGACCATGGACCAGGTCCAGTCGACCTGCTGCTGACGGCGGCGGGCGGCCAACGAACCGTCACTGTCCAATCGGGAGCGATGGTCGCGAACGGTGTCCCACACGACGTCGAGGCCGTCGCCGGTCAAACCGCTACAGGTCAACACCTTGGGGGCGTCGGCGGGGCCGCGGAGCAGGCGCATGGCGCCGGTGAGCTCGCGGGCGGCCTTGCGGGCGTCGGCCTCGTGGGGACCGTCGGCCTTGTTGACGGCGACGACGTCGGCGAGCTCCAGGACGCCCTTTTTGATGCCCTGCAACTGATCGCCGGTCCGGGCGAGGGCCAACAGGAGGAAGCAGTCGACCATGTTGGCCACGGCGATCTCGGACTGGCCGACGCCGACGGTCTCCACCAGCACCACGTCGTAGCCGGCGGCCTCGACGAGCACGATGGACTCGCGGGTGGCCCGGGCGACGCCGCCGAGGGTGCCGGAAGTGGGGGAGGGACGGACGAAAGCGTTGTCGTCCACGGCAAGCCGGGCCATCCGGGTCTTGTCGCCGAGGATGCTGCCACCGGTGCGGCTGGACGACGGGTCGACGGCCAGCACGGCAACACGATGGCCGGCGGCGGTCAGGGAAGTGCCCAACGACTCGATGAACGTGGACTTGCCGGCCCCGGGCACGCCGGTGATGCCGACCCGATGCGCACCGCCGGCATGGGGCAGCAGCTCGACGAGAAGCTGCTGCGCCAGCTCGCGGTGCGCGGGCTTGGTCGACTCCACCAGCGTGATGGCCCGGGCCAACGTCGTCCGCGACCCGTCGAGCACACCCTTGGCGTACTCGCGGACGTCGATGGGCTTACGCGCCATCGTGGTCCAGCTGCGCGGCCAGCCGGTCGACCAGGCCGAGCGCGGCGTCGGCGATCACGGTGCCGGGCGGGAAGATCGCGACCGCGCCGGCCTCGTACAGGGCCGGGAAGTCGGCCGGCGGGATGACGCCGCCGACCACGATCATGATGTCCTCCCGCTCCAACGCGGCCAGCTCCTGGCGCAGCGCCGGCACCAGGGTCAGGTGCCCGGCGGCCAGCGAGGAGACGCCGACCACGTGCACGTCGGCCTCCACGGCCTGCCGCGCGACCTCGGCCGGCGTCTGGAACAGCGGGCCAACGTCCACGTCGAAGCCGAGGTCGGCGAACGCGGTGGCGATCACCTTCTGGCCGCGGTCATGCCCGTCCTGGCCCATCTTGGCCACCAGGATGCGCGGCCGGCGGCCCTCCTCGCGCTCGAACTCGGCCACCCGGTCCAGCACGGCGGCCACGTTGCCGGCGCTGCCGGCCTCGTCGCGGTACACACCGGAGATGGTACGGATCTGGCCGGCATGCCGCCCGTACACCTTTTCCAGCGCGTCGGAGATCTCGCCGACCGTCGCCTTGGCCCGAGCCGCGTTCACGGCCAGCTCCAACAGGTTGCCCTCGCCGCCGGCGGCCCGGGTCAGCGCGGCGAGAGCGTCCTGAGTGGACTGTTCGTCGCGCTCGGCCCGCAGCCGCCGCAGCTTCTCGATCTGCTGGGCCCGCACGCCGTGGTTGTCGACCTTGAGGACCTCGATCTCCTCGTCGGCGTCCACCCGGTACTTGTTCACGCCG
>DATJJB010000397.1:0-2223 GCA_035492655.1 Kutzneria sp.
CGCGCACGTCACCGCCCGGGCGCAGTGGATCATGTCCGGCATCGAGGTGGTGATCCTGGTCGTCTTCCTGACGGTCGGCTTCCTGCGGGTGCCGAGCATCGCCGTCGCGCACTTCGACTGGTCCTGGCTGGGCTTCTCGCATTTCGACGGCATGGGCGGCTTCGCAGGCGCCGCGCTGGTCGCCGCGTTCTACTACTGGGGCTGGGACGTGTCGGCCAACCTCAACGAGGAGACGCGCTCGGCCCGCCGGGCCGCCGGCCTGGGCGGCATCGTCGGCGTGGTGATCGTGTTCGGCCTGTTCCTGTGCTTCACCGTGCTGGTCAACCTGCTGCTGTCGGCCGACACCGTGGGCGGCAGCAGCGGCAACCTGCTCGACCTGCTCGGCCAGGCGATCTGGCCCGGCCCCGGCGGCAAGATCCTGTCCATCGCGGTCGTGCTGTCCACCATCGCCACCCTGGAGACCACGCTGATCCAGGTCACCAGGACCATGTTCGCGATGGGCCGCGACGGCACGCTGCCGCGGGCGTTCGGCGTGACCCACCGGCGCTGGCGCACGCCCACCCTCGCCACGATCGTCGTGGCCGTGGTGTCGGTGCTGCTGTTCGTGGCGGCCAACTTCCTCGGCTCGGTCGGCGAGATCCTGGCCGACGCGATCAGCGCCATCGGCCTCCAGATCGCCTTCTACTACGGCCTGGCCGGCGTGGCCGTGGTCGTCTCGCACCGGGCCGAGCTGTTCAAGAGCGTGCGGAACTTCCTGCTGATCGGCCTGTGGCCGGGCCTGGGCGCGGCCTTCCTGCTGTGGATGTTCGTCGAGGCCATCGGGGCCAACTCGGCCGTGGTCAACGTGATCGGCCTCGGCCTGCTGGCCGTCGGCATCGTGCCGATGACGCTGGCCTGGCGGAGCGGCTCGGCCTACTTCGCACGGGCGGCCGTCGGGGCGGACACGGTCGAAGCTGCCGTGCCGGCCGGCGGGGAACTGCGATGATGCGCCGGTGCGCAGGAACACCGAGCCTCTCGACGAGGCGTCGAAACTGATCATCGAGCAGCTCCAGGAGGACGGCAGGCGGCCGTACGCGACCATCGGCAAGGCCGTCGGCCTGTCCGAGGCCGCGGTGCGGCAGCGGGTCGCCAAGCTGGTGCAGTCGGGCGTGATGCAGATCGTCGCGGTCACCGACCCCATGCAGGTCGGACTGTTCCGGCAGGCCATGATCGGGCTGAAGGTGAGCGGCCCGATCGAGCCGGTCGCGGACGCGCTGGCGGCCATGCCCGAGATCGACTACGTGGTGGTGTGCGCCGGCCGCTTCGACATCCTGTGCGAGGCGGTCTGCGAGGACGACGCCGACCTGCTGGACCTGATGTCCAACCGGATCCGCACCGTCGAGGGCGTGCGCGACGTGGAAACCATGCCCTACCTGCGGCTGCACAAGCAGTCCTACCAGTGGGGCACCCGGTAAGCCCCTACGGAATCCCTTGTCTTGACCTCACCGATGTGCGATAAACGTAGTCGAGAAGCTGTTGGACGACGAAATCGGTGAGGACGCCATGACTGTCAGCCCCGGGAGCGCCGACCTCCCCGCCTCGGCCCGTGACCACCTGTGGCTGCACTTCGCCCGCCACTCCGCGTACACCGAGACCGACATCCCGGTCATCGAGCGCGGCGAGGGCGTCTACGTCTACGACACCAACGGCAAGCGCTACCTCGACGGCCTGGCCGGCCTGTTCGCCGTGCAGGTCGGCCACGGCCGCGAGGAGCTGGCGGTGGCCGCCGCCGAGCAGACCCGCAAGCTGGCCTACTTCCCGCTCTGGTCGGCCGCCCACCCGGCCGCGGTCCGGCTGGGCGAGCGACTGGCCGCGCAGGCCCCCGGCGACCTCAACCGCGTGTTCTTCACGGTCAGCGGCGGCGAGTCGGTCGAGACCGCGTGGAAGCTGGCCAAGCAGTACTTCAAGCTCACCGGCAAGCCCACCAAGCACAAGGTGATCAGCCGCTCGATGGCCTACCACGGCACGTCCCAGGGCGCGCTGTCGATCACCGGCATCCCCGGCGCCAAGGCCGACTTCGAGCCGTTGGTGCCCAGCGCGATCAAGGTGCCCAACACCAACTTCTACCGTGCCCCCGAACACGGCGACGACCTGGTCGCGTTCGGCCGGTGGGCCGCCGACCAGATCGAGCAGGCCATCCTGATGGAGGGCGCGGACACCGTCGCCGCGGTGTTCCTGGAGCCG
>DATJJB010000398.1:0-3150 GCA_035492655.1 Kutzneria sp.
CACGTCGACGCCGAGAAGCTTGAGCTTGGTCGAGGTGTCGGCGCCCGGGAACTCCTTGCTGCCACCGGAGAGTCGGTCGGCCACGACCTCGGCCATCGAGTAGCCGGGAGCGACCAGGCCGTACACCCGGCCGTCGATGCACGCGCACTCGCCGATGGCGTAGATCGACTCGTCCGAGGTGCGGCAGGCCGAGTCGACGACGATGCCGCCGCGCTCTCCGACCTCGAGCCCGAACTTGCGGGCGAGATCGTCACGCGGCCGCACGCCGGCGGAGAAAACCACGATGTCGGCGGGAAGTTCGCTGCCGTCGGACAGCACGACCTTGTCGTCGCCGACCGAGGAGACCGACACTCCACAGTGGACATCCAGGCCGAGCCGGAGAATTTCCCTGCGCAGCAGGGCGCCGCCGCCCTCATCCACCTGCAGCGGCATCAGGCGAGGCGCCAGCTCGACCACCTGCGGCCGAACACCCATGAGCCGTAAGGCATTCGCCGCTTCCAGCCCGAGCAGGCCACCGCCGATCACCACACCGTGCACGCCGCCGTGGGCGCGAATCGCGTCCAGGTCGTCGATCGTGCGGTAGACGTAGCAGTTGGCGCCGTCGTGGCCGGGCACCGGCGGCACGAACGGATACGAGCCGGTGGCCAGCACCAACGCGTCGTAGTCCTGGACAAAGCCTTGCTCGGTCACGACTTTGCGGGCTTCGCGGTCGAGCTCGACGACCTTGTCGCCGAGCCGGGTCTCCACGTCGACGTGGGCCAGCGTGAGCTTGTCGGCGTCCCAGCCGTCCACGTAGGAGGACAGCGCCACCCGGTCGTAGGCCGGACGCGGCTCCTCGGCCAGCACGACGATCCGCCAGTCGCCGCCGCGCTCGGTGAGCGTGCGCACGAGGTGGTGTCCGACCATCCCGTTGCCGATCACGACCAGTGTCCGCGTCATGAAGGCAATGCTGTGCAAGGTCCGTGACCCCGCCGGGTCACCTGCGTTGCACACGAGTTACGTGGTGCTCCCACCCCAGGTCAGAACCTGGTGCGCGTTACGCGACGTCCAGGATCTGCGTGGTCGCCCGCTCCAGGCCGCGCAGCGACTGGAGGGTCGAGCGCGGGTGCAGAGCGTGCACGGCCAGCCGGAACAGCAAGGCGCGGACCAGGGCCTGCGACCATTCGGCCAGGTGCGCCCAGCGCTTGAGGATGCCCTCGTCGGCGCCGCCCCAGGCCAGCGCGTCGACCACGACCACGGCCGCGGCCCACTCCGGCGGCCGCCAGAACGGGTTGAAGTCGATCAGCGCCGGCGCCGCCTTGCCGTCGAACAGCACGTTGCCGAACAGATCGCCGTGCACCACCTGGGACTTCAGCCCGATCGGCACCCGGGACGCGGTGACCAGCTCGAACAGCCGGCCGCCCTTGTCGCGGTCCAGCTCGACCAGCTCCTCGCCCCAGGCGGCGCGGTCGGCGGTGGCGAAGACGTCCTTGCGGGCCTCGAGAAAACGCGGCCGCGGCAACATGTCGGTGGCCCCGTGCAGACGCACCGAGACCGCCACCACCTCGTCGTGCCGGGGCTCGGCGCGGCCGGACAGGTAGCGGGTGGCGGACCAGCCGCCGACCACCCAGCGGCCGTCCGTCGAGCGCAGCGGGCGACCCAGCCGCAGGTTGTCCACGGTGATCCCGTCCAGCGTCTGCGCCACCCAGGCCGCCTCCGCCGGGTTGGGCGCCGGGCGGATCGCCGCGTCGCCACAGCGCCAGATCGGG
Source organism: Kutzneria sp. (assembly GCA_035492655.1). Classification (GTDB taxonomy): domain Bacteria; phylum Actinomycetota; class Actinomycetes; order Mycobacteriales; family Pseudonocardiaceae; genus Kutzneria. The sequence goes on from DATJJB010000398.1 coordinate 1,749, forward strand.
CCGCCGTCGATCAGCTCAGGCTCGCTGCCCCGAGCACCGAACGCCGCGCACACGTGCGGCGGGGGAGGCTGCGGGGAGGTCGTCACAATCAGCGACGCTACCTTGTGCGGCGCGAAAATTGGGGGACCGCCACAGGGTCTTTGATGCTGTGAAGGGACCTTTCCTAACGTTGAACGTCAGGAAAGGTCCCTTCCAAGCAGTTACCGTCAGTAAGTCGGCAGGCTCGGGTCGACCTCGCGGGCCCAGGCGAGCACACCGCCGCCGACGTGCACGGCGTCGGAGAAGCCGGCCTGGTGCAGGGCGGCCAGCGCCTCCGCGGACCGGGCGCCGGACTTGCAGTGCAGCACCAGCGGCTTGTCCTGCGGCAGCTCGGCGAACGCCGCGCCGGACAGGATGCGGTCCTTGGGGATCAGCACCGAGCCCGGGATCCGGACGATCTCGTACTCGTGCGGCTCCCGCACGTCGACCAGCAGGAAGTCCTCACCCGCGTCGATCTTCTGCTTGAGCTCGAGCGGCGTGATGGTGTGACCGGCGGCGGCGGACCGGGCGTCGTCGGACACGACACCGCAGAACGCCTCGTAGTCGATCAGCTCGGTGATCGGCTTGGTCTCCGGATCCTTGCGGATCTTGATCGTGCGGTAGGTCATCTCCAGCGCGTCGTACACCATCAGCCGGCCCAGCAGCGGCTCGCCGATGCCGGTGAGCAGCTTGATCGCCTCGGTCACCATGACCGAGCCGATGGACGCGCAGAGCACGCCCAGCACGCCACCCTCGGCGCAGGACGGGACCATGCCGGGCGGCGGCGGCTCCGGGTAGAGGTCCCGGTAGTTCAGGCCCTGGCCGTTGGGCGCGTCGTCCCAGAAGACGCTGACCTGGCCCTCGAACCGGAAGATCGAGCCCCACACGTAGGGCTTGCCCAACAGCACCGCGGCGTCGTTGACCAGGTACCTGGTGGCGAAGTTGTCGGTGCCGTCCAGGATCAGGTCGTAGTCGCGGAAGATGTCGAGCGCGTTCTCCGAGTTCAGGTGCGTCTGGTGCAGGTTCACCTTGACGAACGGGTTGATCTCGGCGATCGAGTCGCGCGCGGACTCGGCCTTGGGCCGGCCGACGTCGGACTGCCCGTGGATCACCTGGCGCTGCAGGTTGGACTCGTCGACGACGTCGAACTCCACGATGCCCAGCGTGCCGACACCGGCGGCGGCCAGGTACAGCAGCGCCGGGCTGCCGAGGCCGCCGGCGCCGACCACCAGCACCTTGGCGTTCTTCAGCCGCTTCTGCCCGTCCACCCCGACATCCGGGATGATCAGGTGGCGGCTGTAGCGCTCGACCTCTTGTTTGGTCAGCTCCGCGGCTGGCTCAACGAGCGGCGGAAGCGGCATCTGCTCCTCCTCGACGCAGGGGG
>DATJJB010000399.1:0-37454 GCA_035492655.1 Kutzneria sp.
TCCGCGCGGGGCTCGGCCCCTCGTGACCCCTGCCTCGCCCTTGCCGGATTTTCGAGGGCCGCATCCGGCTCGGTGGTGGGGCGCGTCGGGTGGCGGCCCTCGAAAATCCGCCAACCGGGCGAAGCAGGGGCGGGGCCGAGCGGTCTTCGTGCCGGCGGCACATCATCAGCACCGCGGATGATCCGCGCGGCCTGCCACCCTCGCGTGTCGGCGGCTGCGGGTGCGTGCATGACCGCGAATTCGAGCCGCCACCCCGAAGACGGCTCGGCTCGGCCCGCCCCTGCTTCGCACGGTTGCTGGATTTTTCGAGGTCCGCCACCCGACGCGCCCACATCGGAAGCCGATGCGGGCCTCGAAAAATCCAGCAAGGGCGAGGCAGGGGCTCAAAGGGGCCGAGCCCGCGACGCCGGAGGCGGCGCCAACAAGCACAGCACCTTCACACGCTGGTGTTGCCGACTGGTGTCTGGGCCAGTGATGCGGTGACCTTGGCGCTTCGGGTCCAGTCGCGCCAGCCCTTGATCACCAGGACCGTGAAGACGAGGTAGACGCTGGCGCTGAAGTACAGGCCGGAGGCGATCTGCAGTGGCACGCCGATCGCGTCCACCAGCAGCCAGACCAGCCAGAACTCGACCAGGCGCAGTCCCTGGGCACCGTAGGCCACGGCGGTGCCGATGAAGATCGCGGCGTCGGGCCACGGGGCCCAGGAGGCGTCGGTGGCCTGGAGCAGCAGGGCCATGCCGACGGTGCCGACGACCAGCACGGTGGCCAGCGCGCCGAGTTCGGGCCAGGTCGAGCGGCGGACTACCACGCCGTACTCGGAGTCGCGGCGGCGGGTCCAGGCCCACCAGCCGTAGCCCGAGATGGCGAGCACGATGACCTGGCGCAGGGCGAGTCCGCCCAGGTGGGCCGAGGTGTAGACGGAGAAGAGCAGGACGGCCGCGGCGATCTGCACCGGCCAGGTCCACAGCGTGCGCCGCTGGGCCAGGAACACCACCGCCACCGCGCCGATCTGGCCCAGCAGCTCCGCGAACGAGATGTGCTCGCCCAGCAGCGTCAGTCCATGCTCCAACAACCAGTTCACCTGGTCAGCCCCCTTCCGGCTCGGTCCGGGGCTTCTTTCGGCGCACGCCAACGGCAGGCGTGGTGCGCGCCTCTCATCCGGACTGTCACCGTCGGCCCTGGAATCTCACCAGGTCGGCCACCCCTCGCGGGGTGGTTCGCGGGCTGTACCGCCGGTCTGGAGTTTCACCAGGCCCCGGAGCGCACTTCTCCTATCCAGAGAACATATGCCCCGGGGCCGGGTATTCCGCAGGGATTTAGGTCACTCGGGCTGGGACTGATCGGGCCGGGGGAAGCCCTCGGCCGGCGTCGGCGTGTCCGAGCCCGGCGGCTGGTTGCGCTCCCAGGGCGCGCCCTGGGCCGACGGGTTGGCCGGTTGCGTCGTCACCTCGGCCTGCGCCCGGGCCAGCCACTGCTCCCACCGTGACTGCATCGGCCGGATCATGCCGCCGCCCACGCCGACCACGAGGATGCCGCCGACGGTGGCCAGCGCGAAGATCAGGATCGGTTCGGTCACGGTGGTCGCGATGCCCAGCTGGTTCAGCGCCGCGATCACGCCCAGCGCCAGCAGGAAGGCGTACGTCACCGTGCCCAGCAGCTGGCCGTACTGCCGGCCGGCCAGCGCGCCCGTGATCAACGTGCGGACCACCCGCGCGATCGCCGAGGCGATCAGCACCAGGATGATCGCCACCACCACGCGCGGCAGGTAGGCGATGACCTGGTTGAGCAGGTCGCTCACCGGGTTGCCCGCGCCGAACACCGCGAACGCGTAGTTCAGCGCGATCAGCAGCACGAAGTAGAAGACCAGCTGCACGATCAGCTTGCCGGCGTCCAGCGGCGACTTCGGGCCGCCCAGACCCGATCGCTCCACCAGCCGGCCGAAGCCGACCTTGTTGAGCAGGATTTCCACGGCCTTCGACAGTGCCTTGGCCACCAGCCAACCGACCAGCAGCACCAGCAGGAAGCCCAGCAGCTTGGGCACGAACGTGGTGATCAGCGCCCACGCGTCGCCCAGCCCCTGACTGAGTTGATCGCCCATTGCCGAATGGTTTCGCAGTGTCCTGAGTGGAGCAACTCGACACGGTTGGCACGAAAGGGGGATTCGCGTGGCGCCGCGGCCCGCCGTGATCCACAGTGGACACACCGGTGGGGACCGGGGAGAGGGAGGCCGCCCAGCGCTCAGCGCGGGCGGCCTCCGGCACATCGGGGGTCGAACGGTCAGCCGGCCCGAGACGCGGCGGGTGGAGCGCTCAGCACGTTGGTGTCGCGCCGATGCACGGCCCAGAAAGATCAACTGTGTGAGCTGCCCCCGGTTTCCATTCTACTCGGCGGAGCCGAAAGGCCGGGGCGGAGCGATCTTGGTCGGCGCGATCGGCCGGGGTTCACAGGTTGATCTGGTTGGATTGACTCGGGGGCTGCTCAGCACCGGCCTTGGCACACCGAAGGAGTGAACGAGCTTCACACCTTCGGTGTGCGGCCGAGGGGTCAGAAGGGGGCCAGGGCGGAGAGGTAGCTGGTCACGGACTGGCCGAGGGTGGCGGCACGGGTGGGCGAAGGAGCCGCGTCGGCGGGGACGGACGGGCGGGGCGAGCCGGGACAGACCGACGAGCTGTCGGGGAGCACGCCGTCGAGGAAGTAGCGGTTGATCTTCTCGGTGACGCAGGGGTTGCTGGCGTACTCGCCATGGGCGCCCTCGTCGGAAACGGTGATGAGGTTGTCACGCAGACGCTGCGCCATGGCGGGCCCGCCGGCATACGCGGTCTGGGTGTCACCCTCGGCCTGGACCACAACGCCGACGGGATAGCCGTTGCGGGACAAGGAAACAGGCGGCGAGGCGGGCGCGAAGGACCGGTACGTGCAGGTGGTGGGCGCAGCCCGAAGAACGCCGTAGCCGTAGGGGAAGGACGACCGGTAGGAGCGCATGTCCTGGTAGTAGGTGGAAAGATCCGACGGCCAGTCGGCCTCGCAGGTGACGGTGTCGAAGACGCCGGCCTGCATGTCGGACAGACCCCGCTGAGCCAAAGCAAGGCCGGCATCGACGGCGTCACCGACGGTGGCGGAGCCCGAACGCACAGAAGCCAGCACCTGAGCCAGGTCCGACCACAAAGGACGGTAACGGGCGCCCTCCCCGACGGTGCCGTCGAGCACGCTGCGGTTGAACTTGCCGACGGGAGACTTGGCCACGGCACCGGCGATCTGCTCGACGGACGCCAGCACGGCGTCCCGCCCGACGCCGAGACCGAAGGCCCCGTTGCGCTCGCCGGCCCACGTGGCCCAAGCGTCCACATCGGACCGATAGGCCACGGCCTGCTCCATGAACTGCTGCCGCCAGATCCACTCGGGGTGCACCGCCGAGTCCAAAACGGACAGGTTCAGCCGATCGGGGAAAAGACTGCCGTACACGGCACCGAGATAGGTGCCGTACGAGTACCCCAGGTAGTTGATCTTCGCAACCCCCAGCGCCGCACGGATCTGGTCCATGTCGTAGGCGGTGTCCCGGGTGTTGACGAACGGCCGGATGCCACCACCGGCATGGGCGCAGGCGTCCTCGGCCTGACGGGCATCGGCGGCCCACAAGGCGAACTTGTCGTCCGTAGGACGGGAATCCAACGCGGCCAACCCGACGGGCTTCAAACACCGCAGGGCGGTGGAGGCCCCGACGCCACGAGGGTCGAAGCCGATCAGGTCGTAGTACTGCCCCAACGGGGTGTGGTCGGCGATGTAGCGCGGCATGGACAGTCCGCTGCCACCGGGCCCACCGGGGTTGATCAGCAGAACTCCCTTGCGATGCAAGGAATCGGACGCCTGACGACGGCTGACGACCACGGCGATGGAACCCTGGTCGGGATGCGCGTGGTCGAGGGGAACGGAAAGCGTGGTGCATTCGAGTGCGGCGAGCGCGCCGGGACACGGGGCCCACACGACCCGCGCCGCGTGTGCCGGTGTGACCAGCGCGAACACGGTGAGCAGGCTGAGCGCGACGGGCAGCAGTCTTCGCAAGACGACCTCCTCCAAGGCTACGACCCACCGAACATAGGGGCGATTTCCCGGCACGAGCCGGTTGTTCCTTCGGACGGGTGGGTGGCGTGCGAAGCTGGGAACCATGAGTGAACTGGCGTGGGACTCGCTGTCCACGGAGACGCTGCGCCGGCTCGAGCACGCGTCGGGCCGGCTGGCCACCGGCACGATCGGCGAAATGGAGGAGCGGCTGCCGTGGTTCCGCCGGCTGCCGGCCGACCAGCGGGCCAGCGTGCTGATGGTCACCCAGACCGGGGTCGCTGGCTTCGTGTCCTGGCTGCGGGACAACAAGCAGGCGATCCGGCTGACCGCGGAGGCGTTCCGCTCGGCCCCCAAGGACATGTCACGCTGGGTGAGCCTGCGCCAGACCGTCGAGCTGGTCCGGGTGGCGCTGGAGGTCTTCGAGCGCATGCTGCCGGAGATCGCCGCCGACGAGAAGGAACGAGCCCAGCTCACCGAGGCCGTGCTGCGCTACGGCCGGGAGATCGCCTTCGCCGCGGCCACCTCCTACGCCGCCGCGGCCGAGGCCCGCGGCGCCTGGGATGCCCGACTGGAGGCGCTGATCGTGGACGGCATCGTCCGTGGCGACGCCGAGGAGTCGCTGCTGTCGCGGGCCTCGGCCCTTGGCTGGCAGCAGACGGCCGAGGCGACGGTGCTGGTCGGCAACCCGATGTCGACGGAGCCGACCCGGGTGGTGTTCGACGTGCGCAGCCGGGCGGCCCGGATTCACCGGCCGGTGCTGCTGAGCGTGCAGGGCTCGCGGCTGGTGGTCGTGCTGGGCGGCTCCGATGACGAGAGCCACGAGGTGCTGGGCAAGATGGCCGAGGCGTTCGGCCCGGGCCCGGTGGTCGTCGGCCCGACGGTCGACAGCATCGCCGAGGCACACCGCAGCGCGTCGGACGCGTTGTCCGGGCTGCGCGCGGTGGTCGGCTGGCCGACCGCGCCCCGGCCGGTGCGGTCGCTGGACCTGCTGCCGGAGCGGGCGCTGGCCGGCGACCCGGAGGCGGAGTGGCAGCTGATCGACCGCATCGCCCGCCCGCTGGAGGAGGCCACCGGCGGGCTGATGGCCACGGTCGACGCGTTCCTGGAGACCGGCGGTGTGCTGGAGGCCTGCGCGCGGAACCTGTTCGTGCACCCCAACACCGTCCGCTACCGGCTCAAACGGGTCTCCGAGCTGACCGGCCGCAACGCCAACGACCCCCGCGACGCCCTCGTGCTGCGGATCGCCCTCACCGTCGGCCGCCTCGCCAAGGCCCGCGGCCTCTGGTGATCAAACGGCGTGAAAGCTCAATTCCTCACGTTGAACGCGTGGAATGGTCCCTTCCAAGCGCCGGGGGCTTGACAAGTAGGCCGGGTGGAGTAGCGGCAAGATCGGGGAGTGAGGAGCGCCTCAGCGCTCCAGTGCGACGGCCTCGACAACCCAGCCGGCCGCTCAGTGGACATATTCCGGCAACCTTTGGAGGGTTTCTACAACGCTGACCACTGGACTTCGTCGGTGGCGACATCACGTGACGCCGCTACGACCGTGTTCAGTGGGCGGGTGATCGCGCTCCTAGCCCCCGGACAGGGGTCCCAGGCCCCCGGCATGCTCGCACCGTGGCTCGAGCTGGACGGCGTGGCTGAGTTGGTCGGCGGCTGGTCCGAGACCATCGGCCTGGACCTGGCCCGGCTCGGCAGCACGGCCGACGCCGAGGAGATCAAGGACACCGCCGTCACGCAGCCGCTGATCGTCGCGCAGACGCTGGTCGCCTTCCGCGAGTTGCAGCGCCGCGTCACGGTGCCCACGAGCGCCCCGGTCGCCGGCCACTCCATCGGCGAGCTGGCCGCGGCGGCGGTCGCCGGCGTGCTGGCCATGGACGACGCGGTGGCGCTGGCCGCGGTGCGCGGCCGCGCGATGGCCGACGCGTGCGCGCTGGAGCCGACCGGCATGGCCGCGGTGATGGGCGGCGAGGCCGACGAGCTGCTGGCCCGTCTCGACGAGTACGGCCTGGTCCCGGCCAACCGCAACGGCGCCGGCCAGACGGTGGCCGCGGGTTCGCTGACCGCGCTGCAGAAGCTGGCCGACGAGCGGCCGGCCGGCACCAAGGTCATCATGCTGAAGGTCGCGGGCGCCTTCCACACCCACTACATGGAGCCGGCGCGGGACACGCTGCGGGAGCGGGCCGTCGGCGTCAGGACCGCCGACCCGATCCGGCCGCTGCTGTCCAATGCGGACGGTTCCGTGGTGACCAGCGGCCCGGAGATGCTTGGCCGGCTGGTCGCCCAGGTGACCCTGCCGGTGCGCTGGGACCTGTGCATGGACACGCTGGCCCGCGCCGGCGTGACGACCACCATCGAACTGGCCCCGGGCGGCGCGCTCACCGGTCTGGTCAAGCGGCAGCTCAAGGGCGTCGTGACCAACCCGATCGCGGTCAAGACCCCGGCGGACCTGGACAAGGCAGTGGAGGCGGTGGCCTCGTGAGTGAGCTTGCGAACGAACCATTCAACACAGAGCGTCCGCGAACGCGGACACCGAGCGCTAGCGAGGTGCTGCAGTGAGCGAGCGACCTGGTCTGATCGGTCGCACCGGGCCGGCCGGCACGCGGCTGCTGGGCTTCGGCAGCGCGCAGGGCAACCGGATCGTCACCAACGACGACATCGCGGCGATGGGCGTCGACACCAACGACGAGTGGATCCGCCAGCGCGTCGGCATCATCGAGCGCCGGCTGGCCGACCCGGACCAGACGCTGGTGGACATGGCCGTCGCGGCCGGGTCCAAGGCGCTGGCCGACTCGGGCGTGACGGCCGGCGAGATCGACACGGTCCTGGTGGCCACCTGCACCATGCCGGGCAACATCCCCAACGCCGCCGCGCAGACCGCGGACCGGATCGGGGTGCGGTCGCCGGCCGCGTTCGACCTGAACGCCGCGTGCGCCGGCTTCCCGTACTCGCTGACCGTGGCCAGCGACATGATCCGCGGCGGCAGCGCGGAGAAGGTGCTGGTGATCGGGGCCGAGCGGTTCACCGACTGGGTGGACTGGTCCGACCGCGGCAACTGCATCATCTTCGCCGACGGCGCGGGCGCCTGCGTGGTCGGCCCGGCCGACGAGCCGCTGATCGCGCCGGCCGTGCTGGGCAGCTCCGGCGACCTGGTCGACATGCTCGGGCTGACCGAGAACGGCCACCTCTTCCAGGAGGGCCAGTCGGTCTTCCGCTGGGCCACCACCCAGATCGCGCCGATCGCCGAGCGCGCGGTGGAGGCGGCCGGCGTGAAGCTGTCCGACATCGACGTGCTGGTGCCGCACCAGGCCAACCTGCGCATCGTCGAGCACATCGCCAAGAAGCTGCGGGCGCGCGGCGCCCGCGAGGACATGGTGGTGGCCGACGACATCGTGCACTCGGGCAACACCTCGTCGGCGTCGATCCCGATGGCCATCGACCACATGCGGGCCGACGGCCGGATCTCCAGCGGCGACATGATGTTGCTGGTCGGCTTCGGCGCCGGCCTGTCCTACTCCGGCCAGGTGGCCATCTGCCCGTGACGGGCCCTCAGCACTTCCGGCGGCGCGGCCGCGCCGCCGGGATTCACGAACGAAAGGAACGACAAGTGGAGAACGAGGAGATCCGCGCCGGTCTGGCCGAGATCGTCGAAGAGGTCGCCGGTGTCGCCGTGGACGACGTGACGGTGGAGAAGTCGTTCGTGGACGACCTGGACATCGACTCGCTGTCCATGGTCGAGATCGCGGTGCAGGCCGAGGACAAGTTCGGCGTCAAGATCCCGGACGACGAGCTGGCCAACCTGAAGACCGTTGGCGACGCGGTGACCTACATCGCGAGCCACGCCTGAGCTGTCGAAGAACGAAACGCTTGTAGAGCGGAGGCGCAGTGAGCTCTGTCGACGTCGTCGTCACCGGTGTCGGCGCGACGACCCCTCTGGGCGGGGACGTCGCGTCCACCTGGGACGGCCTGCTCGCCGGCCGCAGCGGGGTGTCGACCCTGGACGCGGACTGGGTGCACAAGTACGAGCTGCCGGTGCAGATCGCCGCGCAGCTCAAGGTAGAACCCACCGAGATCCTGCCCAGGGTCGAGGCCCGGCGGCTGGACCGCAGCGAACAGGTCGCGATGGTGGCGTCCCGGCAGGCCTACGCCGACGCCGGCCTCGATGAGAACGCCGTGGACCCGGAGCGGCTCGCGGTGATCATCGGCACCGGCATCGGCGGCGCGCTCACTCTGCTCGCGCAGGACGACCTGCTGGAGACGGCGGGCCTGCGCAAGGTGTCTCCGCTGACGGTGCCGATGCTCATGCCCAACGGCCCGGCCGCGCACGTGGGGCTGTGGGCCAAGGCTCGCGCCGGGGTGCACGCCCCGGTGTCGGCCTGCGCCTCCGGCGCGGAGGCGATCGCCTGGGCGTACCGGATGATCCGCAGCGGCGAGGCCGACGTGATCATCGCGGGCGGCGCCGAGGCGTGCATCACCGGCATCACCATGGCCGGCTTCGCGCAGGCCCGGACCATGTCGACCCGCAACAACGAGCCGGAGAAGGCGTCCCGGCCGTTCGACGGCGAGCGCGACGGCTTCGTGCTCGGCGAGGGCGCCGGCGTCGTGGTGCTGGAGCGGGCCGACCACGCCAAGGCCCGCGGGGCCAAGGTCTACGGCCGGCTGGCCGGCATCGGCACCAGCTCCGACTCGCACCACATCACCGCGCCCGACCCGGAGGGCGAGGGCCAGCGGCGGGCCATCCAGGCGGCCATGCGCAGCGGCGAGCTGTCGGCCTCCGACATCGGCCACGTGAACTGCCACGCCACCTCCACCCCGGTCGGCGACACGATCGAGTCGATCGCCATCCACCGGGCGATCGGCGACCACCCGCTGCTCACCGCGGCCAAGGGCTCGCTCGGGCACCTGCTCGGGGCGTCCGGCGCGGTGGCGGCGATCGCGACCGTGCTGTCGGTGCGGGACGACGTGATCCCGCCGACCGCGAACCTGGAGAACCCGGACCCGGCCGTGCTGCACGAGGTCGTGGCCGGCCAGCCGCGCAAGGTCGAGCTCAAGGCGGCCATCACCGACTCGTTCGGCTTCGGCGGCCACAACGTGGCGCTGGCCTTCACCAAGGCCTGATCCTCGTACCGTGCGAAAGGCCCCTCCCGCCGGAGGGGCCTTTCTCATGCGTCACATTTCTTGGAGACGATGACGGGGACGTCGATCCGGAAGCCGTCGCTCGATTTCACTATCGGCCAGACCACGTTCCACTGGATACAGGATGCCTTGAGGTCCGGGGGCGCGTCGGCGACATCCTGGGTGCTGGTGAACGTGCCGAACACGTCCGCGCCCTGGTCGGTGTCCACGATGCGGTAGACGAACATGCCTTTGTCGACCGTGGTTTTGTAGCCATCGCGCCAGTCCGCCTCGGTCTGGTGGTTCCCGACTTCCCCGGTCACGACCTGCCGCCACGCCTTGAAGTCGCGGTGGTTGATGGCGTTGAAGTACTTCTGCAGCACCGGCTGCACCAGGTCGTAGTTGGGGTCGGCGATGGCGAAGGCCGTGTAGTGCACCGAGGTGGTGTCGTCGGGATCGCCGTGCGGCGCCGCGGGCGTGTTGACCACCGCTGGTGGCTGCTTGGTGTCCACCGGCTTGGACGTGGCGTAGAGCTGGCGGGCGATCAGGCCGCCCACCAGCGCGCAGACGGCGATGAGCAGCGTGATCGGGATCAGCCAGGTCAACGTCGACCGGTTGGGTGAGGCCTGCGGGGTCACACGATCGAGGGTGCCACGAGTCAGCCCACCCGGTGCAACCAGGTCACCGGCGCGCCGTCGCCGGCCCGCCGGAACGGCTCCAGCGCGTCGTCCCACGGCTTGCCGAGCAGCCCGTCGATGCCGTGCGCGAAGGACTCGCCCGTCCTTGCCTTGGCGGCCAGCGCGCGCAGCTGGTCCTCGGCCACCACGATGTCGCCGTTGGCGGCGGCCCGGGCGTGCCAGAGCCCGATGCCGGGGGCGAAGCAGAACCGCTCGCCGTCCACGCCGGGGCTGGGGTCCTCGGTGACCTCGAACCGGATCATCGGCCACGCCTTGAGCGCGCCGGAAAGCTGCGCGCCGGTACCCGGATCGCCGGTCCACGCGCATTCCGCGCGCAACTGGCCGGGCGCGGCCGGCTGCGCCGACCAGCGCAGGTCGGCCCGGACCCCGAGGGTGCCCGAGATGGCCCACTCGACGTGCGGACAGACCGCAGACGGCGACGAGTGGACGTACACCACGCCACTGGTCTTGCCACGGTTGTTCACTGTTGACCTCCGCACCTGCCGAGGGACGTCTTCCCCTACGCCCTCACACGTGCCGTGACCACCAGCGGATCAAGCCGATGCGCCATTCTGCCCTCTATCCGGGACCGGCCGCCACCGCAACCGGCACATCCCGGGTCAGAGATCACCCGGGCGAGGGGGCACCGACACGGGTGAGGTGCCTCACAGCCCAGGAGGCAGCGTCACCATCAGCGCCGGTTACCGTTGTGCGTTCGGGATCCGCAGCAGCTGGGGAGGTGGCGCCGTGCGCCTGGTGCGACTGGGCGACGCGCAGTCCGCGGTCGCGGCCGACGTGAAGGCGGCGCTGGCGTCGTGGGGCGGCGGCGACGCCGTGCTCGGCGGCGTCGCGCTGGCCGGCTACCTGCCGCCGGGCCGCTCCAGGCCGGTGGACACCGTGTTGCTGCTGCCCAACGCCGTCGTGGTGGTGGCAGGCGTGGATCTGCCGGACCCGGCGATGCGGCTGGACGCGCCGGTCGCCGGCCAGTGGAAGATCGACGGCTGGCCGCTGGTCGGCCCGGATCCGACGGTCAATCCGGCGGCCGAGGCGGTCGGTGCGGCCGAGGCCGTGGCCGAGGCGGTGCGCGACACCGGCTTACCCGTTCGGCTGGTGGTGGCCGTCGGCCCTTACGTCGGTCAGGTGACGCAGCCGCAGATGGATCTGGATCGCGGCATCCGCGTGCTGCACCCGATGCCCACGACCTTGCTGGCCGCCGTGCGGGACGTGGCCGTCGGCGCGCCGGCGCTGACCGCCGAGCAGGCCGGTGGGCTCCTTATTCATCTGTGCCCGGACGAGCGGTTCGCCACGGCCGAGCTGCTGGCCGAGGGCTTCTCCGCGCTGAAGCCGGCGCCGGTCGAGCCGCCGGCCAAGAAGAAGCGCCGCTGGCTGCCCATCGGGGCCGCCGCACTGATCGGCGCACTCGCCGTTGGCAGCATCGTCGCCGCCCTCACCAGCGGCGGCACCGCCCCCGCCGCGCCGCAGGCGTCCGGCGGCTACACCAGGGTCGACGGCGTCGACGACGGCAGCCGCTGCGCCGACCACGCCTACGGCGACGTGCAGGTGTGGCTTGGTCAGAACCAGTGCGTCGATCTGCGGCGCTGGAACTACCGCGCCGAGAATGCCGGCACTCCCGCCGGCGTCGCCATCGCCGAGATCCGCTTCGCCGCCGCCGAGCCGGCCGCCCAGTTCCAGACGCTGGCCCAGCAGCCCGGCGCCGGCGGCATCACCGAGCTGCTCAAGGAGCGCCCCTGGCCCGGCGGCCCGACCACGTTCGACCGGGCCGCCTTCACCAGCAACCGCTCCGGCGGCACCGTCCGCCTCGTCGAGACCGTCTGGATCGGACGGCCCAGCGCCGCCGACGATCCCACCCTCCGGTCCATCGCCCAGCGCACGCTGAACCTGGCGCTGTCCTGAACCTCACGCTGTCCTCAATGCAGGGAAGGACGCCTTACCTGCATTGAACGCAGGTAAGGCGTCCTTCCCTGCATCGGGTCAGAGGCCGTAGGCCTCCAGCAGGCGCAGCCAGACCTCGCTGATGGTCGGGTAGGACGGCACGGCGTGCCAGAGGCGGTGCAGCGGCACCTCGCCGACGATGGCGACGGTGGCGGAGTGCAGCAGCTCGGCGACGTCCTGGCCGACGAAGGTGACGCCGACGAGCACCTGGCGCTGCTCGTCCACGACCATGCGGGCCTTGCCGCGGTAGCCGTCGGCGTGCACGGACGAGCCGGCGACGGCGATGTCCAGGTCGACGACGCGGATGTCGATGCCGGCGGCGGAGGCCTGGGCGGCGGTGAGGCCGACCGAGGCGACCTCGGGGTCGGTGAACACGACGGCGGGCACGCAGGCGTGGTCGGCGGTGGCGGTGTACTGGCTCCACGGCGGCGTCTCGACCGGCCCCTTGGCCCGAGCGGCGATCACGTCGCCGACGACGCGGGCGGCGTACTTGCCCTGGTGGGTCAGCAGCGCCCGCCCGGTGACGTCGCCAGCGGCGTACAGCCACTGACCGTCCACCCCGGACACCTGCCCGGAGTCGTCGACGTGCAACGTGTCGCCGGGCTTGAGGCCGACGGACTCGACGCCGATGTCGGAGGTCGCGGGGCGGCGGCCGGTGGCGACGAGCAGCTCGTCGGCGGTGAGCACGGTGCCGTCGGACAGGCCGAGGGAAACCTCGCCGTCGCTGCGGGAGACCCGCACGGCCTTGGCGCCGGCGTGAATGCGGACGCCGTCCTCACGCAGGCCCTCGGCGACGAGTTCGCCGGCGATGGGCTCCAGTCGAGGCAGCGGCAGCTCGCTCGTGATCACCAGGTCCACCTCGGACCCGAGACGTCGCCACGCCTGCGCCAACTCCACACCGACCACACCGCCGCCGAGCACGATCAGCCGGCCCGGCACCGTCTTGGCCGAGGTGGCGTCGCGGGACGTCCACACCCTCGTGTCAGCAATACCCTCCAGCGGAGGGATCACCGGGGCACTGCCGGTACAGACGGCGACGGCCTGGCGGGCGGTCAGCGTCCGGTCCCCGACCACGACGCGGCGCTCGCCGTCCAGCCGGGCGAAGCCGCGGATCACGGTGATGCCGGCGCCCTCGGCCCACTTGATCTGCCCGGCGTCGTCCCAGTTGGACGTGAAGTAGGTGCGGCGCTCCAGCACCTTGGCCGCGTCGAGGTGCTCGCCGACCGGCACGCCCGGCAACCGGCGGGCGGCGGCCAGCGCGTGGCCGGGCCGCAGCAGAGCCTTGCTCGGCATGCACGCCCAGTACGAGCACTCGCCGCCGACCAGCTCGTGCTCGATCAGGGCCGCGGTCAGCCCACCGCGCACCGCCCGGGCGGCGACGTTCTCGCCGACCGCGCCGGCGCCGATCACGATCACGTCGAAGGTATCTGTCACGCCCGCCACCTCACACCACGAGGCATTCGCGGGCAAGCCGGCCCCGACCACCCGTGCGCTCGGAAGGCGTCTTTCCTCCACTCCGAGTGGTGGAAAGACGCCTTCCGAGCGTTAACGGGCCAGATGTGTGGTGGCTTCGGGGGTGTAGGCGAAGAGGCCGGGCAGGCCACCGGTGTGGAGGAACAGGACGGTGTCGGGCGAGGCGATGGAGCCGTCCTCGATGAGCGACACCAGGCCGGCGGCGGCCTTGCCGGAGTAGACCGGGTCCAGGGTGATCGCCTCGGTCGAGCCGAACAGCGAGATCGCCCGCCACACGTCCTCGGTCGGCTGGCCGTAGCCGAGGCCGAGGGCACGGTCGGTGATGCGGACGCGGTCCAACGAGGGCGGCGCGATGTCCAGCAGCGCGGCGGTGTCGGCGACGATCGGCAACAGCACCTCCCGCGCGGCGTCGGCCGAACGGGACACGGCGATCAGCTCGACGTCGATCTCCCAGCCGAAAGCGGCCGCACCGACCAACAATCCGGCGGCGGTGCCGGCGCTGGCCAGCGGCGCGACCAGGCGCGTCGGCCACACACCGGTGTCGCCGAACTGCTCGATGAGTTCGGCGACCGCGGCCACATAGCCGAGTGCCCCTACGCCGGTCGAGCCACCGACCGGGATCGATGCCACGTTTCCGTGACGGGCCAACAACTCCTGGTGACGAGCGTCGGCTTCCTCGTCGGTGTCGACCAGGTGCACGGTCGCGCCGTACACGTGATCGAGCAGCATGTTGCCGGACCGCTCGTAGGCCTCGCCCTCGCGCGGCACGGTGCGCGTCAGCACCAGGTCGCACGGCAGCCCGAGGCGTGCGCACGCGGCCGCGGTCAGCCGGCCGTGGTTGGTCTGCACCGCGCCGAAGGTGACCACCCGCTCGGCGCCGTCACGGAGGGCGGCGCCCAGCAGGTACTCGAGTTTCCGCAGCTTGTTGCCGCCGACGCCGAGCGGGCTCACGTCGTCCCGCTTGACCAGGACCGTCGGTCCCAGCCGAGCGGACAACCGCGGGCACGGCTGGAGCGGCGATGGCCACTGTCCCAACTGGATCCGAGGGAAACTCGACAGGTCGGTGGCCATCCGCGCGCGGGTCCTCTCGCTGTCAGCTCTTCTCGAGCGCCTTGGCCAACAGCGTAGTCATGACTTCCTGTGCCGTCCCGACCACTTGGCGTCGCTGCCGGCTGGGCACCCGGTCGGCCATCTGCAGCAGTGACCCGCCGGATTCCACCGCGGCGAGGAACGCCAGCCGGTAACCCGCGCCCTTGCGCACCTTGTACCGCGTGGCGAACAGGGCGCCGAGTCGGTCGGCGACCATGCGCCGGTGGTCGGCTTCCGGGTCCTCGAGGTGGTTGTCGAGCACTTCTGCGAACCGGACGCGCCCGAAGTTGGCGTCCTGTTTGCGCATGCGCTCGTGCACCGCCAGTACCCCGGCCACAGCCTGGCGCCAATCGTCCGGCGCCGCTGTGAAGTACTCCTCGACCTCCGTGAGGAACTTGTCGGTGCTGCGCAGCGCCAGCGCCCGCACCACCGACCGCTTGTCGGGGAAGTACTGGTAGAAGGACCCGATGGGAATGCCCGCGGACTCCGCGATGCGCGCCGTGGTGATCGAGTCGTAGTCCCGCTCGGCCAACAGCGCCTCGCACGCGTCGAGGATCGCGGTCACGGTGGCCGCTCCCCTTGCCTGCACGGGCTGTCTGCGCATCAGCAGGGCAAGTCTGCTGTTCGTGTGATCGTCCTGCACGCGGAACATGGTGCGACAGAACTGGCCGTTTCACGCAGTGTTCGGACCAAACACTCAGCGGACTGCCAGGTTCGGGAGGGGCCGAATGAAAGCGTTCTCCCTCTGACCTGGCAAAACGCGAAAACGGCACATGTGAGGGGTCATCACCCGTGCGGCCGAGTAACGCTCACGCTCCGGCCAGGTGTTGGCAACACGGCGTGATCACGGCCGCGCCCCGCCCGGCGGTGAGCCGGACGGGGCGCGTCGTTTTTTCCAGATGGCGGTCAGATCGCCGAGTACTGCTTGCGGTCTACTGGATGCCGGCGGTGAGGATCTTGGCCGTGTCCGGCGAGCCGATGCCGGTCACCAGGTCGAATCCGCTGCCCGCCTTGTAGGCGCCGTTGCTGCCACTGGTGATGTCGTGGAAGTTGGTCTTGGCCAGCGCGTACAGCTTGGCGTTGGCCGAGCCCAGTCCGGTCTTGCCCTTGGCCGCGGCGGCCTGGTTGTAGACCGCGGCGACGCCGGCCCAGATCGGGGCCGCGCCGGACGTGCCGTACACGGAAGTCCACTGCCCCTGGGTGTAGACGGAAATGCCCGTAGGTCCACCCTGGGCGGAAACATCGGGCACCTGACGCTTGTTGCTCGTGCCGATCTTCACGCCGCTCTGGAACGACGGCAGCGCGAACACCGAGGAATAGCCGCCGCCCGAGCCGTTCCAGCCGGTCTCGCTCTTCCACGTGGTGGTGGTCGAAGTGGACAGGTTGGTGCCGCCGACGCCGGTCACGTTCGGGTCGCTGGCCGGGAAGTCCACCGTGGTGCTGCCGTCGCCGTTGTCGTCCGAGCCGGAGTCGCCCGAGGCGGCGAAGAAGCTCTGGCCCTGCGCCGCGCCCTGCTTGAAGACGTTGCTCACGGCCTGGATGCCCGAGGTGGTGCGGCCCTTCTCGGACAGGCCCCAGCTGATCGAGGTGACCGAGATCTTGCTGGCCACGATGGCATTGGCCAGGTCGACCTCGCCCTGGTCGGTGTTGGGCGCCTCGAACACGGTGATGGCGGCCTTGGGCGCGATCGCCTGGATCGCCTCGATGTCCAGCTCCACCTCGACCTGGCCGTCGCCGAGCGGGCCGGAGCCGCCGGACACCTGCTGCACCTTCGGCGTCGGCGAGCCGGTGCCGTAGTTGCTGTCGTACTTGGCGATGTTGGACTGCTGGAAGCCGTCGAACTCCCACAGTGCGACCGTTTGGCCGGATCCGTTGTACGTGGCCGAGACGTCGTAGGCGCCCTTGAGCTGACTGGGCGTGAAGCCGCCGCCCGGGCCGGCGTGCGGGTCGACCCTGGTGTGGTGCACGCGGATCTGTCGGTTGTTCAGACCGGCGACGTCGAGCACCGTGCCGGCCAGGTCGGCCGGCAGCGTCGGGGCCGAGGTGTTGGCGTAGAAGGGACGGTTCGTCTTGCCGTCACGGTAGTTGGCCAGCGTGGTGCCGAACGCCTTCTGCACCGCGGCGGCCGGGCCGCTGGCATCGACCGTGAGGTGGTTGGCGCTGACCGAGTCCACCGACAGCCCCTGCCCGAGCAGGTACTCCTTCACCCGGCTGACCTGGTCGTCGGTCGGGCCGAACCGGGCGGTGAACTGCTCCGGGGTGAGGAAGTGGCCGTACTGCGCCGAATGCGGGTCGTTGACCGCGGCGATGGTGCGGTCCAACTCCGCGCCGTTGCGCAGATTCAGGCTGACCGCCACCGACACCCGCTGCTGCGCCGGCAACTCGCCCAGTGACCGGGCCTGGTTTAGGCCACTCACCGCATCGGACTGGAGCGCCACTCGCGGCTGCGGGGCGGCCAGCGCGGCGGGGGCCGCCACCGCGGCGATGGCAAGCGGCGCAACCAGCGCGCCGATGATCCTCAACGTCTTCACTGTGGTCTCCCAGGGGCAGGATCGGGACTCACCAAACGCTATTGAGTGACCACCCTGCGTGAAACCGAGAAAACCCTTGCCCACCCCCACCCCCATCCCCGAATGTCACATGAGCGTCGTACTTGCCTCCCAGAGGCACAGCCGGACCGCATGTGACGGCGGGGAGCGGGGGGTTTAGACAGCCTGGCTGCGGAGGGGTTCGGGCTCGGGTTGGCGCGCGGCCGGCACGGGGACCGGGACGTCCATCGCGCGCACCAACTCGGTGCGTGACCGGACGCCTACTTTGCGATAGATCCTCGACAATGTGGCCTCCACCGTCTTCACGCTGATGAACAGCACCGCCGCCACCTCGCGGTTGGTGGAACCGGCACGAACCAGCTCGGCAACTCGTTGCTCGGCAACGGTGAGCGCCACGGTGTGGTCGGCCCGGGACTGCGCGCCGGCCCGATCGAGCTCGTCACGGACGCGGTCGGCCCATGGGGTGGCGGAGATGGCCGCGCAGATCTCGTAGGCCTCGGACAACGCGGCCCGGGCGGCGGCCCGCCGCCGGCAGCGTCGTTCGACACCGGCGAGGGCGATGAGCGTGCGGGCCCGGTCGAGACCGGTCTGACCGTCGGCGATGTCCCGCAGCCGCGCGACACCGTCGCTGGGCAGACCGGAGGCGACGGCCAGCAACGCGGCCGACCGCTCCAGGTTGGCCAGCACCGTGTGCCGACCGAAGTCGAGAGCCAGCTCGGAAGTCTGGCCGATCAGCTCACGGGCGTCCTCGAGCGACCCGGTGGCCACCAGCGCCTCGGCCAGATCGGCCTGCCAGCGCACGACCGCCGGATCACGGATGTCCATCCGGCGGCCGATCTCGCCGACCCGGCACAGGGTCTCGACGGCGGCCGGCGCATCGCCGGTGGTGAGCTGAACCTGGCCCAGCACGGCCAAGTTGCGCATGAGGTAGAGCTGATCGCCGACGGCCGCCGACTCACGGGCGCCACGTTCGGCGTACTCGGCGGCGGCCTCGACACTGCCGCCGTTGGCCTCGGCCAGCGCGGCCACGTACAGCGCGGGCGGGCAGCTGACACCGGCCTCGGAGAACAGGGTCATGGCCCGCCGCGCGGTCTCCACGGCCCGGCGGCACTGCCCGGCCCGGGACTGCACCTCGGCCAGCGTGACCATGATCGCGACGGTGTCCTCGACCGCCGCGGTCTCCTCCACCTTGCGCAGCAACGACAACAGCCGCCGCTCGGCCCGCTGGAGCTCGTCGTCGTGCAGCTCGACCACGGCTTGGTGCCGCTCCAGCTCCCACGATTCGGCATGCGGCTCGTGTTCGACGATTTCGATCGCCCGGGCCACGGTCTCCCGCGCGGCCGGATCTCCGCGCAGGGACTGCAGATGCGCCAACCGGGTCAGCGCGCGCACGGCGGTCGCCGCGTCGCCGGCGGTGGTGGCCAGCTCGGCCGAGCGCGCGGCCTGCACCGCCGCCTCCACGGTGTCGCCGCCGAGCAACGCCCGACCGGCCAGCCACATCCGCAGCGGCGCCTCCAACCCGGGATCACCGGCGGCGTCGGCCAAGCCGTCGTCGATCAACGGTCCGAGGTCGTGCAGTGCTTGACCGGCGTTGCGCAGCAAGACAAGTCGAGCACGTACTCGCAGGCGCGGGCAGCGCGCGTCGGCCAACACCGACTCGGCGGCGGTCCGCGCCTCGGCCCGCAACCCGGCGTCGCAGGCGTGTTCGGCCGCGACCAGTCGCCGCTCGGCACGGATCTGCTGGCTGTCCCACGGAGTTCGGTCCGCGGCCATTGCCGCCAGCTCAGCCGCGGTCACGGGGGCGCCGCGACGACGGGCCGAGGCCGCGGCGGCCATCAGGGTCGCCGCGACCGATTCGTCCTCATGGGGCTTGGCCAGCGCGAGGTGCCGGGCTCGCTCCACCGGCTCGGTGACCACGTCGGCCAGCCGGGCGTGGGCGTCGATGCGGCGGTGCGAGGGGGCCTCGGCGTAGATGGCCGCGCGGATGAGCGGATGTCTGAACCGGACAATGCCCTCGTCGTCGGCCACGGCCAGATCGCAGTGCTCGGCCGCGACCAGATCCGCGGCCGCCTCGGGACGGCCGGCGGCGCGCAGCAGAGTCAGGCTCGGCCGGGTGGCGGCGCTGGCCAGCAGCAGGGTGGCCTGGGCCCGTTCGGTCAGCTCGCCCAACCGGTCCAGCAGCAGCGCGCGCAGCCGGCGCGGCACCGGCAGCGGCCGGCCCGGGCTCTCCGGCACGCCCGAGCGCAGCACGGCGCGGCCCAGTTCCAAGGCGTAGAAGGGATTGCCGTCGGCCAGCTGGTGGATCTGCAACACCGAGCCGTGCGGCAGCAGAACCCCGTTGTCGCGCAGCAACAACCGGGCCACGTCGCGCGGGGTCAGCGGCGGCACCGGCAGTTCGGCCACGTCCGGCGGGCACAGGCTGCGGTGCAGCGGCTGCTCGCCGTCCGGCACCCGCTCCGCGGCCAGCACGCGCAGCCGGTCACCGGTCAGCCGGCGGGCCACGAAGGCCAGCACCTCGGCGCTCGGCCGGTCCACCCACTGGAGATCGTCGATCACCAGCAGCACCGGGTCGTGATCGGACAGCAGTTGCAGGACCTGGAGCACGGCCAGCCGCACGCCGAGCCGGCTCTGGTCCGAGGTCGGATGCTCGCCGCGCAGCAGGGCGGCGTCCAGCGCCGCCCGCAGCGGCGCCGGCAGCGTCGCGAGCACGTCGTCGGAGACGTCCGCGAGCAGGTCGATCAGGCAGACGAACGGAAGTCTTCGGTCCGACTCGGCCGGCGCGCAGCGCAGCACCGTCCCGCCGCGGGCCTCTCGCTCGTCGGCGAGCGCACCCAGCAGCGTCGACTTGCCGATGCCGGCGGGGCCGCAGAACAGCACGCTGCCACCCGCCAGCAGCTTCCGTGCCGAGCGCAGGAGCTCGCCACGTCCAACCGGGCCAGGTTCATTCATGATGTGGTACCTCAACCGCAGGGCAGAGTTGGTACTCCACCATTCTGATCGGCCACACACCGGTATTCCAACCGCGTATTCGTGTGAGCCGCTAGGCAGTACGGCCTACGACTTTCGTCGGTAGTCCACCAATTCGGGCGGGCGTCTCGTGCCTGGTCAGACGATCAGCGCGGACAGCGCAACACGCCGGACACAACGCAGTCACACACGTGGTTCGCGATGGCGGTCATGGCTCAACAACACCGAACCGGTCACCATTTGTCAACGCGGTCCCACTCGCCGGAAGGCCCATTTCCGGCCACCACCGACCGTCATCGGACGGGCCGGCGCGCCGCGGCCGAGCGAGGGTGCGCGGACACCGGTCGGTCCGTGACCACTCGTGACCGGATTTCCGCCGTGTCACCCGGTTCGCTCCCCCGTCGACCACGTTGCGTGATCATGGTCACGCACCCCTTTGCGCCTCCCGAGTGATGCGGGAACAAGACCGCTACCCGTACCGTTGTAGGAAGCGGTTGGCCAGTACGTGTCCCCCGGGCCGCATCTGAAACCACGGGTACGGAATACCGTTCGGCTGGAGCCGTACTGCGTAACTCGCCGAGAGGCGACCTACTGGTCGGCCGCTAACGTGACGGGCGGGGTGTCTTCGGACGCCCCGCCCGTTCGCACGTCAGGATGCGTCTTGTGACCCAAGCCGAGACTCCCGCCTGGCGCCGGGAGACGCAGACCGAGCAGCGCTGGGCGGTGGCCGGCGCGATCGCGGTGGCGCTGGCCCTCCAGCTGCCGCTGCCGCAGACCATGACGTTCCTGCCGATCTGGCTGCTGCCGGCGCTGACCTTCGCGCTCCTGGTGGCACTGCTGATCGCCAATCCGGGCCGGATCAGCAAGCACAGCGTCGTCGAGCGGCGCGTCGGGTTGACGGTCGGCTTCCTGGTCAGCGCGGCCAACGCGCTCAACGGCGTGCAGCTGATCCGGCACATCCTGGACGGCACCATCGGCGACAACGCGGTCGAGCTGCTGGCCACCGGCGCGGACATCTACGTCACCAACATCATCGTGTTCGCGCTCTGGTACTGGGAGTTCGACCGCGGCGGGCCGGGGCCGCGGGCGATGGGCGCGCGCGAGTACCCGGACTTCCTGTTCCCGCAGATGGCCAGCCCGGACATGGCGCCGAAGGACTGGGAGCCGCGGTACGTGGACTACCTGTACCTGTCGTTCACCAACGCCACCGCGTTCAGCCCGACCGACGTGCTGCCGATGCGGCCGTGGGCCAAGCTGGCGATGATGGCCCAGTCGATCGTGTCGCTGGTGATCGTGGTGCTGGTGGTGGCCAGGGCGGTCAACGTCCTGCACTGACCTGGAAAAGCCCTGGAAAGCACGGAGCCCCCGTCAAGGACGGGGGCTCCGGTTTTCCCGTCACCAGGGGGGAGGGGTGACGGGAGGTCTCTAGTTGTTCGATCTGGGACCAGCCTAGGGCATCCGGCGCGGAGAGCAACCCCCGGGGCCGGGAATCCTGGCGATCGGCCATCGAAAAGCGCCCTGCGGGACGGGCCGGCTGCGCGCAAGTGCGCGGAAAGCCTTTGTTTCATCAGGCACCACGCACATCTCTCCAGAGGTGGCCGGCGTTAGCCGATTGTGATCAAGAACACAGTCGATCTCCACTGCGTGCCACTTCGTGGGGATGCCCCAACATGGGTAATCCGTACAATGGGGGCATGGGCACCCCGGACCGCACCGATCAGCTGGCGCTACCGGAACGCATGCTGCGGCTACCCAGTTTCCTGTTGGTGCACCTGGCCAAGCAATGGCGCCGACTGGCCGTCGCCCGGTTCGAGCACGATCTGCGGGCCCAGCACCTGATGATCCTGGCCTCGCTTGAGGACCACGGGGCGTCGTCGCAGAAGGAGATCAGCGAGCGGCTGGGCATCGACGCCAGCGACCTCGTGGCGCTGCTGGACGACCTGGAGAAGGCCGGGCTGGCCAATCGCAAGCGGGACGAGCGGGACCGGCGTCGCTACGCCGTGATGCCGACCCCGGCCGGCGCGAAGGCGCTGCGGCAGCGGCTGATCGACGTGGAGCGGATGAACGCGGAGATGCTCGCGCCGCTGACCGACGAGGAACAGGACGAGCTGCACCGACTGCTGCTCAAGCTGTTCGAGAGCTACCGCTGAGGAAATCCGGGCGGCCAGCACCGGAATTCGCCCCTGAGACAGAAGGATGGGCTGGCGCGGTCCCTGCCACCGCGCCAGCCCACCGGTCAGGCAACCGGCGTGGTCCCTGCCACCACACCGGACACCTGGTTCTGGGGAACTTGTCGTTCCACCCGGTCTACGCTCGGCGCACCGCCGCACTCACCAAACGTCACCCGAAAGGGTGAGCAAGCGGCCGGACCGCCCCTTTGTCACGTGACGTAGATAACGGCCTACCGGCAGTGACAGCAAACGTTGTTACACCGTAGACACAAGCGGGGCGCACAGTGCCGTGCGCCACGGAAGATTTTTTGGCGAACATCAATGAATTCGCAACTTCTTCCTGTTGTGCCTACGAGAGGACGGCAATGCGACAGCACCCACCGGGCCAGACCGCAGAGGTCCCGGCCCGGTTCTGGGAGGAGTGCGCCAAGGTCCGACCGCAGCTGGTCGGGATCGCGGCACGGCACACCGCGGGCAGCGGGCAGGCGGAGGACATAGTCCACGACGCCCTGCTGCGCGCCGCGCACTTCTCCGAGCTGGACCTGGACCGCCTGCACCCCTTCCTGGTCACGGTCGTGAAGCGGCTGTGCGTCGACGAAGCCCGCCGCCGCAGCACCGCCACCAGGGCCCATTCGCACACCAAGCTCGACCCGCTGGCCGACGCCGACCCGGCCGAGCTCACCTGCGACCGGGCCGAGGCCGACTGGGTCGCCTCCACCCTTCCCCGACTCACCGCGTACGAGCGGGAGTTGGTCGCGTTGGTGGCCAACGGCCATCCGCACAGCGATATCGCCCGCATGCTCGGCACCACGCCGCGAGCCACCCAGACCGCCATCACCCGAGTCCGCGGCAAGATCAAGTCCTGGGCCAACGCCTAAAACGCCACATGCGCTTCTCATGTGGCACAGGGGCGCAAGTAGGAAGCGCATGTGTGACGTCGCCGCTCGGCTTCACCACCGAAACGCCACATGCGCTTCCTCCGTGGCGTTGGATGCCAAGTAGGAAGCGCATGTGGCGTAGCTAGGGGTGGAGCAGGGAAGCCGGGGCTGGACTCGGCTCAGTAGCCGCCGGTACCACCACCGGAAGTGCCCCCGTTGTTGTTGCCGTTGGGGTCGGTGCCGGTGCCGCTGCCCGGGTTCGCCGCGGGCGGCGGGGCCTGCTCCGGCACGGTCGGCGCCGGCGGCGGCGTGGCCGGCACGCAGGTCAGGTTCTTCTTACCGGCCGAGTCGATGACCCACCAGGTGTTGCCGACGGCCTGGCCGGCCCACTTGCCCGGCTCCTTCTCGTTGGAGAAGTTGTACAGCGGCCAGCCGGCCAGTGTCACCTGCATGGTGCCGTCCGGTCGGGCCACCATGCCGACCAGCGCCGGGTCGACGCCGGAGATCACCGGGTTGCCGTTGGTCAGCACCGGCGGCCAGATCAGGGCGCACTTGTCGACGCAGTTCGACTTGGGCGGATTGGCGGTGTCCTTGTCGAACCGGTAGAGCACGAAACCCTTGCTGTCCTCGATGACCGAGCCCATCTTCGGGATGCTCGTCGAGGTCAGCTGGGCCGGGCCGAGCGCGTTGGCGCCGGGCGCGCCGGCCTGGCCGGCGCCGGCCTGGTTCGCGCCGGTGGGCGCGGCCGGGCTGCCGGTGGCGGGGGTGGACGATGACGGGTCACCCAGCTGCACGGTGACCGGGGACTGGGCGGCGGCGTTCGTCACCGTGCCGGGCCCGGACTGATTCGCCCCGAGCTCCTGGATGCCGAGCCAGGTCAGTGCGGTCACGGCGGTCAGGCCGCTGGCGATACCGATCGCGATACGACGGCCTCGAGTCACGAGAAGCCTCCGTGTGTAGGAAGTGGTGCCTTGCTGCCCACGATTACGACGGCCACCTCCGAGCGGTTCACCGGTCCGCGAGAAAAGGACCGGGCGTATCGGTCACGGGCGGTGATGTTCACCCGGCCGTGACCGACTCCCAGGTTCCTCCAAGGATGCGTCCAGCGTGCTCGCACAGACGACCGCCATACCTGAACGTGGGCTCGATCCAGAGCCCGTACGGCGACTGGGGTCAGGTGGTCTGACATGAGTGGAGCGGCCGTCCGCGGCGACACCGACACGGCACAGGGGCACTGGTCGGTCGGCAGAACCGCGACCGTGGACATCGTCGTTCCGGTGTACAACGAGGAGCGCTCGCTGCCGGGCTGCATCGAGGTGTTGCACGGCTTCCTCACCGAGCAGTTCCCGTTCGAGTGGACCATCACGGTGGCCGACAACGCCAGTACCGACGCCACCATGGAGGTGGCCGGCGAGCTGGCCGACAAGTACCCGGGCGTGCGGGTCCTGCACCTGGAGCAGAAGGGCCGCGGCCTGGCCCTGCGCAAGGCGTGGGGCTGGAGCGACGCGGACATCGTCGTCTACATGGACGTGGACCTGTCGACCGGCCTGAACGCGCTGCTGCCGCTGGTCGCGCCGCTGGTCAACGGCCACTCCGACGTGGCAATCGGGTCCCGGCTGGCCCCGGGCTCACGCACGATCCGCGGCCCCAAGCGGGAGATGATCTCCCGCTGCTACAACGCGATGATCCGGCTCTCGCACGGCGCCAAGTTCTCCGACGCCCAGTGCGGCTTCAAGGCGGTCCGCACCGACGTGGTCCGCCGGCTGCTGCCGCACATCGCCGACGACTCCTGGTTCTTCGACACCGAGCTGCTGCTGCTGGCCGAGCACAACGGGCTGCGGGTGCACGAGGTGCCGGTGGACTGGGTGGAGGACATGGACACCCGGGTGCACGTGGCCAAGACCGCGACCGAGGACATCCGCGGGCTGATCCGGGTGGCCCGGGCCAAGGCCACCGGCTCGGCCCGGGTGGACGACCTGCCGCAGCGGCCGGCGCCGCGCTCGGAGCATCCGGACGCGGTGGTGGCCCGCCGGGAGACCGGGCTGCTGTGGCAGCTGCTGTCCTTCGCGGCGATCGGCGTGGTGTCCACCGTGGCCAATCTGGCGCTGTACGGCGTCATGCGCACGTGGTGGCCGGCGCTGGTGGCCAACTTCGTTGCGCTGACCGTGACGACGCTGCTGAACACGGAAGCCAACCGCCGCTTCACCTTCCTGCGCTCGACCGGCTCCACCGGTCGCGTCCACCTGCAAGGGCTGATCGTCTTCGCGCTGTACTACGCCTTCACCTCGGGCGCGCTGCTCGCGCTCGGCGCCTTCGACCCCACTGCCTCGAAGGCGCTGGAACTGCTGGTGCTGCTGGCGTCCTCGCTGATCGGCACCGCGGCCCGGTTCGTGCTGTTGCGGGCCTGGGTCTTCAAGAACACTGTCAAGGAAGGAAACGCATGACGACGGCCGCGCAAGCGTCCGCGCCACCGGCCGGCCCGGCGACTCAGGTTGAGTCGCCGGGCCGTCGGCCGCGCTGGCGTACCTACGCGCTGGGGGCGATCCTGGTTGGCGCCACCGTGTTGTACGGGTGGGACATCTGGGGATCCGGCTGGGGCAACGAGTTCTACTCGGCGGCCGTGAAGTCCATGTCGCAGGGCCTGACCAACTTCGTGTTCGGCTCGTTCGACCCGGCCGGCGTGGTCACCGTGGACAAGCCGCCGATGGGCCTGTGGCCGCAGGTGGTGTCCGTGTGGATCTTCGGCTGGCACGCCTGGGCACTGGCGCTGCCGCAGGCGGTCGAGGGTGTGGCGGCGGTGTTCCTGTTGCACCGCACGGTTCGCCGCTGGGCCGGCGAGAACGTGGCGCTGATCGCCGCGGCCGCGCTGGCGTTGACGCCGATCACCGTGGCCATCGACCGGGTCAACAACCCCGACGCCGCGTTGACGTTGTTGTGCGTGGCCGCGGCGTACGCGTTCACGCGGTCGGTCGAGGTCGGCATCACGGCTCGGAGCGCGACGAAGTGGTTGCTACAGGCGGCCTTCTGGGTCGGCTGCGGGTTCCTCACCAAGAGCCTGGCGGCGTGGATGATCGTGCCGGCGCTGGCCGTGGGCTATCTGTTCGGGCGCAACGCTTCCTGGGGCCGGCGGATCGTGGACCTGGTGGCGGCCGGCGGTGTGCTGCTGGTGAGCTCGTTCTGGTGGGTGCTGCTGACGGTGGTGTGGCCGAGCCCGAAGCCGTACGTGGGCGGCAGCACGGACGGCGGCGAGCTGTCGCTGATCTTCGGCTACAACGGGCTCGGGCGAGTGTTCGGCGAGGGCATCGGCCGCGGCGGGGCGGGCGGCGGAGGAGGATTCCCGGGCGGCGGGGCCCCGGGCGGCGGCACCGGTGGCGCGGCGGGTGGCGGTTTCCCCGGCGGCGGACCTGGCGGCGGCGGATTCCCCGGCGGTGGGACCGGCGGCGGGGGCTTCGGTGGCTTTGCCGAGGGCAACGGCATCACGCGGATGTTCGGCGAGCAGGTCGGCGGGCAGATCAGCTGGCTGA
The DNA here is from genome assembly GCA_035492655.1 of Kutzneria sp. Lineage (GTDB taxonomy): Bacteria > Actinomycetota > Actinomycetes > Mycobacteriales > Pseudonocardiaceae > Kutzneria. The sequence goes on from DATJJB010000399.1 coordinate 26,453, forward strand.
TGCCGCTGGGGCTGTTCGTGCTGGCGGTCGTGGCGGTGACCGGGGTGCTGGCCTGGCGGCGCAAACTGCCGGCCGATCACCAGCGCCGGGCCGGCTGGCTGAGGTGGGGCACCTGGCTGATCGTGCTGAGCCTGGTGTTCAGCTTCCAGCAGGGCATCTTCCACCAGTACTACACGACCCAGCTGGGCCCGGCGATCGCCGCGCTGGCCGGGGCCGGACTGGCCCTGCTGTGGCGGCATTACCGGCAGCCGACCGGTTTCAGCTGGCTGCTGCTGCCGGCGGGCATCGTGATCACGGCGGTGTGGGCGTGGGTGCTGGTGTCCCGGGACATGTCGTGGAACGGCTGGCTGCGCTACGCGGTGGCGGCCGTGGCGGCGATCGCGGTGCTCGGCCTGGTGCTGGCCAAGGTGTTGAACGCCGGCGGGGCCAGGATCGCGGCGGTGCTCGGCATTGTGGCCGTGTTGCTCGCGCCCGGGGTGTGGTCGGCGGCCGCGGCGGTCGACTCAGGCAGCGCCGGCGGTCCCGGCGGGCTGGCGACCGCGGGGCCGCCCGGTGGCGGGTTCGGCGGTGGTGCGCCCGGCGGCCGTCGCGGCGGCGGCCAGGGTGGTTTCCCTGGCGGCCAGGGCGGTGCCGGCGGCTTCCCCGGTGGCCAGCAGCTGTCGCCCGAGCAGCTGGAGCAGCTCGAGCAGCGCTTCGGCGGCGGTCGTGGTGGGCGCGGCGGCAGCACGCTCACCGCCGAGGACAAGAAGATCCTTGACTACGTGGTGAAGAACGCGCCCAACGCCAAGATCAAGCTGGCGGTCGAGGGCGGCGCGATGGCGTCCGAGACGTTCATCGTCAACAGCGATGTGACGGTGATCGGCATGGGCGGCTTCATGGGCACCGACAACGCGCCCAGCGTGGACCTGCTCAAGCAGTGGCAGTCCGAAGGCAGCCTCGGCTTCGTGCTGGCCGGCGGCGCGGGCGGCTTCGGCGGCCGGGGCGGCGGCGTGGCGCAGGAACGAACGCAGTGGGTGCAGCAGAACTGCAAGGTGGTGCCGGCCAGCGCTTACGGCGGCGGCAGCCAGACCTTGTACGACTGTGTGACCAAATAGGACAGAACACGCGGTGGGACTCCCCTGTGCGGGCGGTCCCACCGCTGTTCTCAGCTTCCTCCCAGCGACCTCACAGGTTGGCCGACCATGCTGAGCCGGTGGGCACTCCGAGCGTGGCGCCGCCGCCGACCGTGCTGGTCGTCGACGACGAGCCGAACATCCTGGAGCTGCTGTCGGCCGCGTTGCGGCTGAGCGGCTTCGACGTGCACGCCGCCGACACCGGCGTGGCGGCGCTGTCCATGGCGGCCCAGGTCAGACCGGACATCGTGGTGCTGGACGTGATGCTGCCCGACTACGACGGGTTCACCCTGGCCCGGATGCTGCGGGCCGGCAACGACCGGGTGCCGGTGCTGTTCCTGACCGCCCGCGACTCCGTCGAGGACCGCATCGCCGGGCTGACCGCGGGCGGCGACGACTACGTGACCAAGCCGTTCAGCCTGGAGGAGGTCGTGCTGCGGCTGCGGGCCATCCTGCGCCGCACGCACGCCCTGGACGATCCCGAGCCCAACGACGGCCGGCTGCGCTACGCCGACCTCGAACTGGACGAGGACGCGCACGAGGTGCGCCGCGACGGCCGGGAGATCCGGTTGTCCCCCACCGAGTTCAACCTGCTGCGCTACCTGTTGGTCAACGCGGAGAAGGTGGTCAGCAAGACGCAGATCCTGGATCGCGTGTGGAACTACGACTTCGGCGGCGACAGCCGGATCGTCGAGTCCTACATCTCGTACCTGCGGCGCAAGGTGGACGGTTCAGGACAGCCGCTGCTGCACACCATTCGCGGCGTCGGCTACACGCTGCGGCTGCCGCGGGCCGAAGTCTGACATGGCCCGCAGACCCTGGACGCTGCGCACCCGGTTGCTGGTGTCGCTGCTGGCGTTCGCGGCGGTCGGGCTGGCGCTGTTCGGCGCGGTGACGGGCATCCTGCTGCGGGAGTCGCTGCTGGGCCGGATCGACGCGCAGCTGCGGGAGAGCGTGGCCAAGGCCACCGACCGGAACCGGCCGCCGCCACATCCGCTGCCCACCAACAACTTTCCGGCGCTGCCGACGAGCTTCCGGGTCTACTTCTTCGATCCCGACGGCAGCGCCGGCTTCGCCCAGACGCCCGACCGCACCGAGACGGCGATGCCACAGCTGCCGACGATGACCATCGCCTCGGTGCGGCAGCACGGCCAGCAGCCGTTCACCACCGGGGACGTCGGCGGCAACTCGACGTGGCGGGTGATCGTCGCCGTGCAGGCCCCGAACCCGTGGCAGCCCGCCGGCGGAACCGTTGCCGTGGCGGCGATGCTGACCGACACCGAGTCCACTGTGGTCACCACGGCGTGGATCGAGGTGGCCTCCGGGGCGGTGCTGTTGCTGCTGCTGGGATTGACCGGGCTGGTCGTGGTCCGGGTCGGGCTGCGGCCGCTGACCCGAATCGAGCACACCGCGCAGGCCATCGCCGCCGGCGAGCTCGACCGGCGGGTCGCCGACACCGATCCGCGCACCGAGACCGGCCGGCTCGGCGCGTCGCTGAACGTCATGCTGGCCCGGATCTCGGCCGCGCTGACCGACAGCGCCCGGTCCGAGCAGCGGCTGCGGCGCTTCGTTGCGGACGCCTCGCACGAGCTGCGCACGCCGCTGACCTCCATTCGTGGCTTCGCCGAGCTGTACCGGCGGGGCGGCGCGCCGTCGTCGACCGATGTCGAGCGGCTGATGGCCCGGATCGAGAGCGAGGCCATCCGGATGGGGCTGCTGGTCGAGGACCTGCTGATGCTGGCCCGGCTGGACCAGGAGCGGTCGCTCGACTTCGCCGAGGTCGACCTGCTGGTCGTCGCCGCCGACGCCGTGCACGACGCCCGCGCCGCGACGCCGGAGCGGGACATCGTGCTGGAGGCCCCGCACGGGGCCGTCCGCGTGATCGGCGACGAGGACAAGCTCCGGCAGGTCGTGATGAACCTCGTCCAGAACGCCGTCACGCACACCCCGGCCGACGCCTCGGTTCGGGTGGCGATCCGGCAGGAACGCACCCGGCCCAGCGACCACGCCGTGGCCGTGGCCGGCGGCGACCTGCCCAAGACCTCCCGCTTCGCCGTGCTGGAGGTGATCGACAGCGGCCCCGGTATCCCGGAAGACCAGGGCAAACTGGTGTTCGACCGGTTCTACCGGGCCGATCAGGCCCGGTCCCGGGCCAGCGGCGGCTCGGGCCTCGGCCTGGCCATCACCGCCGCCATCCTGGAGGCCCACGCCGGCCGTATCGAGCTGTTGAGCCTGCCCGGCCAGGGCACGAAGTTCCGCGTGCTGCTCGCCCCCGCCTGACCTCGCTCCCCCCGCATTCGAATGTCACATGCGCGTCGTACTTGCCTCCCTGAGGCACATCCGGCCCGCATGTGCCAAAAAGGGCGGGGGTGGTGGGGGGTTAGCGGGCGGCGGGGTCGAGTTGCGGTGGGTCGCGCTGGAGGTCCGACGTGCCGGTGGTGAACAGGGCCCACAGGAGGGCGGCGACGATCAGGCCGCTGGCCAGGAAGACCGGGAACACCAGGTCGAAGCCGTCGACCGCGGCCGGCACGGACTGGGACGGGATCATGACGACGTGCACGGCGGCCATGCCGGTGTAGTGCATCCCGGTCACGGCGACGGCCATGACCGCGCCGGCGCCGAGCCGGGCGAGGGTGGCCCGCACGACGATGGTGAACCACAGCGCGGCGGTCGCGGCGACCACGGCGATGACCAGGGACAGGGCGACCAGCAGCGGGTCGTAGCCGATGTCGCCTTGGAAGCGGACGGCGGCCATGCCGAGGTAGTGCATGAAGGCGACGCCGATGCCGGTCAGCGCGCCGGCGCACAGCAACCGCGGCGTGCTGACCCGCCGCAGGGTCACGAGCGACAGCCCGAGGCCGACAACGCCGACGCTGACCGCGGCCGACACCACGGTGAGCCACACCGAATACCGCACCGGACTGCCGTTGACGGCGAAGCCGTACATGGCGATGAAGTGCATCAGCCAGATCGCCACGCCGCCGATGGCGACGGCGGCGCACGCCGTCCACACCAGGGCGACCCGGTGGCCGCGGTGCTGATGGGCCCGGGCGGCGCAGGCCAGCCCGATCAGCGAGCCGGCGAACGAGGTGACGGCGGCCAGCACCAGGGTCCACACGCCCATCGACAGCTGCTGCATGTCCATGTTCATGACGCCACCTGCGTCGCATGCTCGACGAGGGTGGCCAACACGCCGCGGACGGCGGAACGCTCGCTCACGTCGCAGTCCACCACCGGAACGGCCGGCCGCAGCCGCAGTGCCGTGCGGATCTCGCCGTGATCGCCGGCGCCATGGCTGATCGCGACCACGTAGGGCACGCCGAACCGCTCGAAGTGGTCCACGGCGGCGAACGACTCCTCCAGCCGGGCGCAGTCCACCAGCACCACCGCGCCCATGGCCCCGTTGGCGATGCCGTCCCACATGAACCAGAACCGACGCTGTCCCGGCGTGCCGAACAGGTACAGCGCCAAGCCGTCCAGGGTGAGCCGGCCGAAGTCCATCGCCATCGTGGTGGTGGCCTTCGCCGCCGACGACCCGGCGACCGGTCCGGTGATCTCGGCCTCGGTGGTCAGCGGCTCGATCTCGGACACCGCGGCGACGAACGCGGTCTTGCCGACGGCGAAGCCGCCGGTGACCATGATCTTGGCCGTCACGGGGTCGGCTCCAGGTTCGTTCTCAACTCGGGCGTGAGCAGCCGCCCGACCTTCTGCCGCAGCGCCATCATCTCGTAGGCCAGCACGCCGATGTCGCTGTCCGGCGAGGCCAGCACGGCCAGGCAGGAGCCCTCGCTGACGGTCATCGTGAGCAGCAGGCCGCGGCGCATCTCGACCACCGTCTGGTCGACCTCGCCGCCCTCGAACAGGGTCGCCGCGCCGTTGGTCAGGCTCTGCAGCCCGGACACCACCGCGGCCAGCTGGTCGGCGCGGTCGCGCGGCAGCGAGTCGGAGCCGCTGAGCAGCAGCCCGTCGCTGGACACCACCACGGTGTGCGCGGCGCCGGGCGTGCCCCTGGTGAACGAGCTGAGCAGCCAGCCGAATTCGTCCGAAGTGGTCAGTTGCGGGGTTGTCACGGAGTTGCCCTTCCGGTGGTTTGGGGTGATTCCGCCGCCTTGGGGACGCTGCCGCGCAGCAGCAGTGCGCCCCGGACGCGCCGCGGCAGGCCGGCCGCGGTCAGGCCGGCGGAAACCGGCTTGTGCAACGGGTCGCCGGTGCGCCAGATCGCGTCGAAGTCGGTGCGCCAGGTGCGGTCGTCGTGCTGCCGCCCGCTGGACTTGAACCACGCCGAGGCGACGGCCTCGTAGATCGGCGTGCCCTCGGTCGGCTCGTCGGCCGGCCACTGCGGCTCCTCGGACGACGCTGCCACCGGCGCGTCCGGTTCCGCTTCACGTTCGGCGAAATGCCGGCGGGCGGCGATCACCGTGGCCATCGCGAAGTTGCGCTGCAGCGGCACTTCCATGGTGCCGGCGGACAACGCCGGGGTGGCCGGCTCCGTCGGGAGCTCGGTCGGGTGCACGTCCGGGCGCAGCAGGTCGGCCGGCAGCTCGACCTCGGCGACCGTGCCGGCCCCGACGTTGGCCATCAGCCGGACCGCGATCCGCCGCCGGGCGGCCAGCCGGCTCACCACGAACAGGCCCATCCGCCGGGACGAGACGGCCTCCAGCGGCGTCTCGGCGGCGAGCTGCCGGTTGAGCACGGCGAGTTCGGCCGGCAGCAGCCCGACGCCCTCGTCGGCGACCCGGATGCGCAGCGTGCCGTCGGGATCCTCGCTGCAGCCCACGGTGATGGGAGTGTCCGGCGGGGAGTAGGAGGTGGCGTTGTCCAGCAGCTCTGCCAGCAGGTGCACGATGTCGCTGACCGCCGAGCCGATCACCACCGCGTCCGGCGCCGGCGCCAGTGTGATCCGTTTGTACTGCTCGATCTCGGACACCGCGGCCCGCACCAGGTCGGTGACCGACACCGGCTGGCTGGTCGACCGGCGCAGCCCGGCGCCGGCCAGCACCAGCAGGTTCTCGCTGTTGCGCCGCATCCGGGTGGCCAGGTGGTCCAGCTTGAACAGCCGGCCGAGCTGGTCCGGGTCCAGCTCGTCGGCCTCCATCACGTCGATCATCTTCAGCTGGCTCTGCACCAGGCTCTGGGTGCGCAGCGACAGGTTCACGAAGATCTCGTTGACGCTGTGCCGCAGCGCCGCCTGCTCGACCGCCAGCCGCACCGCCGCCGAGTGCACCTCGTCGAAGGCCCGGGCCACCTGGCCGATCTCCTCGGTGGTGGTGACCTCGACCGGGGCCGGCCGGAGCCGGCCGACCTCGGTGCCGTCGTGGGCGATCCGGTCGATGACGCCGGGCAGCTCGCGCTCGGCGATCTCCAGCGCCCGCCGCCGCAGTGTCCACAGTGGATGGACCATGGTCGCGGCGAAGTACAGCGCGATGGCCAGCCCCAGCAGCAACGCCCCGATGATCAGGGCCGTGTCGCGCAGCGAGCTCGTCCGCGACGACACGCCGAGGCCGTCGACCGCGCCGCGCAGCGACTCGGACAGCGAACCCTCGAACGAGGTCAGGCGGCCGGCCACCGGTTGCGCGGCCTGCTGCCAGGCCGACGTCGACAGGCTCGGCGGTCGCCCCGACTCGATGCGGGCCACGGCGTCGTCGCGGAGCTGGGCAAGTTGCGTCAAGGTGGTCGCGCCGACGGTGTCGGTGTACGCGGCCCGCCGCTCCGGCGTGAGGTCCCGGGTCAGTTCGGCCAGTGCCGTGTCGGCCAACGCGCCGGCGACGCGGATCCGGCCGGCCCCGCCGGCCGGCAGCGCGTACCCGGCGGTCGCGGCGGCCAGCACCGTCCGCTCCACCTGGATCTGCTCGATCGCCTTGCCCACCAAGGACAATGCCGCCGCGGCCGTGCTGACCAGCGGATCGCCGGCGTCGTTCGACTCGGTCACGCCGATCTCGAGCAGCGGCGCGATGATCGCGGAGTAGTCGTCGAGCACGGTGAGGCGGCCGGTCTCGGGTGTGTCGGCGGCCTTCCGGGCCGCGCTGAGGGTGCGGAGCTGGCGTTCGGCGGTGACGACGTCGTCCGTGGCGGCGACGTCCGGATTGCCCGCGAGCTCCGTGTCGAACGCGGCGACCGCGCCGTCGACCTGGGCCCGCGCGGCGATCACGTCCGGCCGGGCCGTGCCCGGCACGACCACGAGGTCCCGCTCCCCCTGCAAGCCATGTACGACCGCGGTCGCGCGGCCCTGGACCGCCACCAGACCGGCCAGCTGGGCCGACTGGCCGGCCAGGCCCAGCTCGGCGCTGACCTGGGCCGCGCCCAGCAGCACGGCGACGACCGTCGGCGTCAGCAGCACCACGGCCAACTTGGTGCGCAACGGCCAGTCCGCAACCCGGCGCAGCCGCCAGCCGATAGCCCGAATCGCCAGTTCGTGACGCCCACTGGAGGCGGTCAACGGAATCACTTCCTCGACTCGATCAGGCGGCATTCCTAACTCAATGTCACAACGAGTGCTAGTACTCTGCCGGCCGACCACTCTTACAGGTGACATGAACCGATTGCCCTGTAACGAATGTCGTAGTCGCAGGTCACTCACAGCAGACCTACCGTGGGCCAACCCGAAATGACGTTGAGTAGTCGTTTTCGGGCGCGAAAAAAGCCCCCTCCCGAACGGGAGAGGGCTTTCGGTCGAGGGGTCAGGCGCCGGGCAGCGTGTCGCCCTGCACGGCCTGGATGTCGATCTCCACCCGCAGCGTGGCGCCGATCGCCCCGATGCCGGCCCGCAGCACCTGGTTGTAGGTGATGGCGAAGTCGTCGCGGTGCAGCTCGGTCACGGCGTGGAACGCGGCCCGCGTGCCGCCCCAGGAGTCGGGCCCGGTGCCGAGGTAGGTCAGGTCCAGCGGCACGGATCGGGTGATGCCGTTGAGGGTCAGCTCCCCGTCCAGGGTCCAGCGCTCCTCGGACAGCTGGGACAGCCCGGTGCTCCGGTAGGTGATCACCGGATGCTGCTCGACGTCGAGGAAGTCCTTGGAGCGCAGGTGGTCGTCACGCATCTTGTTGTTGGTGTCGACGCTGGCCGCCTGGATCTCCGCGGTGACCGAGGATCGCTCGACCGGCTGCGCGACCTCGACCCGGCCGCTGAAGGCGTCGAACCGGCCGCGCACGCTGGACATCCCCAGGTGCCGCGCGGAGATGTTGATCGAGGAGTGCGCGGGGTCGACGGTCCACACGCCGGGCGGCGGCAGCTCGACCCCGCCGACCCGGTTGAGCGTGACGGTGCCGAGCGGCGCGGAACCGCTGGCGGTGACCATCGCGGTGCGCGCGACCGGGGCGTAGCCGGCGGCGGTGAGGATCGCGGTGTACGTGCCGGCGGGCAGCGCGTCGGTGCTGACCGCGCCGTCCTGGTCGGCCCCGCTGCGGGCGACCTGGTTGCCCGACAGGTCGGTGACGGTGAGCACCGCGTGCTGCACGGCCCAGCCGTCGCCGGTGCGCACCAGCGCGTTGACGCCTTGGCTCATGGCGAATCCCCTTTAGAAACTCAACTCGATGTCGTGCCGGCTCTGGTTGCCGCCGCCGATCCGCAGCGCACTGGCCGCCGGCGGATAGCCGGTCGCGATGATCGTGTAGTCGCCCTCGGGCACGTCCTCGAAGGCGTAGCTGCCGTCGGTCTCGGTGCTGGTCGCGGCGATGACCGTGCCCGCGGCGTCGACGAGCGTCACGCGCGCCTCGACGGGATGGCCGCTGCCGTTGGTCCGCACGACACCGCGCACCCTCGCGCCACCCGCCAGCTCCACGTCCTGCGTGACGCTGCCGGTGGCCGGCACCGTGACGGTCATGGCGACCGGCCGCAGCGCCGGGGCGCTGACGGCGAGGGTGTAGCTGCCGGCGACGAGGTCGTCGAACGAGTAGCCGCCGTCCGCGCCGGTGACCCGGGAGGCGACGACCTCGCCGCGGCCGTCGGCCAGCGTGACCGCCGCCGACGGCACGGGCGTGCCGCCGGCCGAGTGCACGAGGCCGGACAGCCCGCTGGTGCCGGTGAGCGTCACGTCGATACGGGCGCCGTCGGGCGCCACCATCACCGTGACGGCCTGCGGCTGGTGCCCCGGTGCCGTCACGATGAGCACGTGGCCGCCGCTGGCCGCCACGTTGAAGTGGTACGTGCCGTCGACCTCCGACGAGGTCCGGCCGACCTGCCGCCCCGCCGCGTCGATCAGCGTGAGCGCGGCCCGGCCGATCAGCGCGCCGTCCGCGCCGACCACCCTGCCGCGAATGAGCGAGGAGTCCATCAGTGCCGCTCCTGTTCCGAGCCCGTCGCGAAATCCTCCAGCACCTCGAGCGCGTCGGCCAGCGCACGCACCTGATCGGCTGGCAGCCGGCTGATCCGCTCGGCGAGGTAGCCGGTGCGGATGCCGCGCATCCGTTCCAGCAGGGCCTCGCCCTGCGGGCTCAGCGCGACGTTGCTGACCCGCAAGTCCTTGGTGCTGCCCGTGCGCGTGAGCAACGAGTGCTCGACCAGCCAGTCCACCAGGCGGGACATGGTGGCCGCGCTGATGCCGACCCGGTCGGCCAGGTCGCTGATGCGCAGCGGCCCGTGCTCGGCCACGGCGGCCAGCGTGACCAGCCGGGTCGGCGTCAGCTCGTCGCTCGCGGCACGTGTCTTCATCCGGTGCGAGATGGCGCTGATCGCCATCTGCAACCTTCCGGCGATGTCGTCGTTGGAACGCACTACGTTGGGCGCCACGACGTCACCTCCCGAAAACCACGTCTGCCGTGGACAGTTCACCGGCGCGGGCGCTGACCCGCACGGCGACCGGCTCGTACACGCTCGTCACGACCGTGTACTCGCCGCTGGGCAGCCCGGTCAGCCGGTAGCTGCCGTCCGACCCGGTCACCGCGGTCGCCACCACCCGCCCGTCACCGTCCACCGCGGTCACGGTCGCGCCGGCCACCACCGGGCCGTCGGGCGCGGTGACCACACCGTGCACCACGGCCTGCACCGGCAGGTCGAGGTCCACAATGGACGGTCGCAGTGCCGAGACGCCCACCGGCTCGGCCGTCGGCTCGTAACCGGACGCGCTGGCGGTCAGCACGGTGTCGCCGTCGGGCAGGCCCTCGATCCGGTACCGGCCGGCCTCGTCCGCCGCGACCTGGGCCAGGATGTGGCCGTCCACGTCGCTGGCCACGATCGCCGCCAGCGGCACCGGGATGCCGTCCGAGCGGACCATGCCGCTCACCAGGCCGCCGCCGGCCAGCTCGAAGTCCTGCGCGCCGGGCACGTCCTTGATGACGACCGTGCCGGCCGCCGGCCGGTAGCCCACGGCGGTCACGATCAGCGTGTAAGTGCCGTTGCGCAGGTCGTTGAGCAGGTAACGGCCGTCGCCGTCGACCGGGACCCGGTCCACCTGCGACCCGTCCGCGGCGGTCACCGTGACGACCGCGCCGCCGACACCCGATCCGCTGCGGGTGTGCACCCGTCCGCTGAACACGATGCGGGCCACCGGCTCGACCAGTTCCACGTCACCGAAGGCGCCTTCGCCGGCCACCGCGGCGAGCTCCTCGCCCACCGACTCCGGCAGGATCGCCTTGTTGCGCTTGCCGACCAGCCAGGACGCGACCGCCGCGACGAGGCAGGCGACGACCGCGAACCAGAACACGACCTGCAGGCCCTCCTGGAACGGCCCGGAGATCAGGTTCGGGAAGAAGCTGCGGCCGGTCAGGAAGCTGGCCTTGTCCGCAGGCAGCTGTTGCAGCGTCGAGCCGAGCAGCTGCTGGATCGGGTTGTAGCCGAGGAACGCCGCGAACAGCACGCCCACCGCGGGCAGCTGGGCGATCTGGTTGGCCGCGGCCTGCGGCACGCCGTTGGAGACCAGGCCCGTCGACAGCGTGGACGGCAGGCTGGCCGACAGGCC
>DATJJB010000400.1:0-2376 GCA_035492655.1 Kutzneria sp.
CCGAGACCACAACAAGGAGTGGCCGCGCTTCGTGGCCGCGGTCGCCGCCGCCGACGCCGCCTTCCGGGCGGCCCTGTGAGTGGTGACGGCTTACCAAGAACGTGGTAAGCTTGACCTGTAGGGACAGGACGAGGAAGGGAACGGATCATGGCGCTGACCGGGAAGCAGGCCAAGGAGCTGTCGGAGAGCCTGAACGACGTGTTCACGCCGGAGGGCTACGGCGGCGTGATCGCCCGGCTGTACACCTTCACCAGCCCGAAGCACCCGCTGTACGGCAAGGGCCAGTGCGCCCTGGTGGACGTCACCTACCAGCCCGACGAGTGGTGGCCGATCAGCGAGTTGGAGTCCTCGGAGACCCTGGCCGCGCAGCGCGCCGCCGAGGACGGGCAGTGAGCTTCTACGTGACCGTCCGCGAGAGCGCCTCCCCCACTGCCCGGTGGGGGAGGCTGGTCGGTCCGTTCGTCGAGCACGGCGAGGCGCTGGAGTGGGTCGACGCGGCCCGGCGGGCCGCGCTCACGGTCGACCCGGAGGCGCACTGGTACTTCTACGGCACCGCCGAGGTGGCGACCACCCTGCCCGGCAAGCTGAACCGGCTCGTCGGCTACGTCCCGGAGGCCCGGCCGTGAAGGCGAAGCGGTGCAAGGCCTGCGAGCACGCCAGCCACCCGGGCCGGCGCTGCGTGTGGCGGACGCCGGCCCTTTCCGGCTGGGCGCCGCCGTGCGGGTGCGAGGCGGACTTCTTGCCGGCTTACCAAGAACGTGGTAAGCTAAAGACGTAAGCGAGAGGGACCGAGAAAGGAACAGGCCATGGACACCGGAAGCTTCGTGAACCACCTGATCGCGGGCGGCAAGCAGCGCGACCCCGAGGTGGGCATGCCCGCCACCATCTGCCAGTGGACCGACCGCAGCCCGGCCACCGTGGTCGAGGTGCTCCGCTTCAAGACCGGCCCGAAGGCCGGCCAGCTCAAGGGCGTGGTGGTCACCGCCGACGAGTACAAGGTGGTCAAGGGCTCGATGCACGACGGCTCGGCGCAGTACGAGTACACCCCGCAGCCCGACAGCCCGAACCGCGCGACCTTCCTGATCGACCAGCACGGCCGGTACGTCCGCAAGGGCGGCGGCGACAAGCTCTCGCTGGGCCACCGCGAGGCCTACCGCGACCCGAGCTTCTGATCCACCAGGCTCCACCGCCCGCCCCACACCGGGGCGGGCGTTTTCGCGTCCTCCGGAAGGGACCCCCCATGCTCTCCGTGCAAGCCATCGCCTGGACCCACTTCGAGCCCCCGGCCGACGTGCCGTGGACGACCGACGCCGCCGGTGGTGAGGCGCTGGCCGAGTTCGCCGGCCGCGCCTGCTATCAGTCGTGGAGCAAGCCCAACCCGGCCACGGCGACGAACGCCGGCTACCTGCGGCACATCCTGGAGGTGGGTCACCTCAGCGTGTTGGAGCACGGCACCGTGACCATGTACCTCACCGGCATCTCCCGCTCGTGCACGCACGAGCTGGTCCGCCACCGGCACTTCTCGTACTCGCAGCTGTCGCAGCGGTACGTGCCGGGGGCCAGGACGGAGATGGTGGTGCCGTCGCTGTTCGAGGGCGACGGCCCGGCGGCCGAGATCCTCAACGTGATGGCCGAGCATGCCGCCGACGCGTACGACGACCTGGTGGGCCGGGCCGAAGAGATCCTCGGCGACCGCGGCGTGCCGGAGGGAACGAGCCGCCGCAAGCAGGCACGCCAGGCTGCCCGCGCGGTCTTGCCGAACATGACAGAGACCAGGATCGTAGTGACTGGGAACTATCGGGCATGGCGGTACTTCATCGACATGCGCGCCAACGAGCACGCCGACACCGAGATCCGCGCTGTCGCCATCGCCAGCCTGCGCCAGCTGCACCGCATCGCCCCGAACGTGTTCGGCGACTACGTCATCAGCACCCTCCCTGACGGTACCGAGGTGGCCCATGCTGCTGTCTGACACCGACCTCATCGACCGGCTCGAACGGGGTGAGCTGCACCTCGACCCGTTCGACCCGGCGCTCATCCAGCCGTCCAGCATCGACGTGCGGCTGGACCGGTGGTTCCGGGTGTTCAACAACCACCGGTACACCCACATCGACCCGCGCGAAGACCAGCCGGGCCTGACCACGCTGATCGAGGTCGAGGACGGTCAGTCGTTCGTGCTGCACCCGGGGGAGTTCGTGCTCGCCTCCACGCTGGAGGTGGTCACGCTCAACCAGAGCCTGGCCGGCCGGCTGGAGGGCAAGAGCAGCCTGGGGCGGCTCGGCCTGCTGGTGCACGCCACCGCGGGCTTCTTCGACCCCGGCTTCTCCGGGCAGGGGACGCTGGAACTGTCCAACGTGGCCAACCTGCCGCTCCGGC
>DATJJB010000401.1:0-19580 GCA_035492655.1 Kutzneria sp.
CGGCTGGCCCGGCGGATGAGCGAGATCAGCGAGGCGCCGCTGTTCGTGGACGACTCGCCCAACCTGACCATGATGGAGATCCGGGCCAAGGCCCGCCGGCTCAAGCAGCGCAACGACCTGCGGCTGATCGTGGTGGACTACCTCCAGCTGATGACCTCGGGCAAGCGCACCGAGTCCCGGCAGCAGGAGGTCTCGGAGTTCTCCCGGCACCTCAAGCTGATGGCCAAGGAGCTGGAGGTGCCGGTGATCGCGATCAGTCAGCTCAACCGTGGTCCCGAACAGCGCACCGACAAGCGGCCGATGCTGTCCGACCTGCGTGAGTCCGGCTCCCTTGAGCAGGACGCGGACGCGGTCATCCTGATCAACCGGCCGGACGCCTGGGAGCGGGACGACCCGCGCGCCGGCGAGGCCGACCTGATCCTGGCCAAGCACCGTGCCGGCCCGACGGCGACGATCACGGTGGCCCACCAGCTGCACTACAGCCGCTTCGCCGACCTGGCCCAGGGCTGAGTCAGCCGACCTTGCGCAGCCAGATGCTGCCCGGCAACAGGGCGGCGGCCTGCGGCAGGGCGGCGCGGACGGCGGCGTTTTCCGTCTCCCAGAACCAGGAGTTGAACAGCAGGATCTCGAACGCGGTGTTGTGCGTGAGGAACGCCCGCAGCAGGTAGTTCTCGGTCCAGTTGCGGCCCTCGCGCAGCCACTCGGCCGGGTACTCGAACGGCCAGAAGATGTCGTGCACGTGGATGACGACGCCGTCGGCGAGCCGGGGCAGGACCTCGAAGAACAGGTAGTTGACGTCGCTGCCGGCCTTGCTGACGTGCGTGGAGTCGATGAACAGCAGGTCGCCGGAGCGCAGCTGGTCGAAGGTGCTCAGCGGCACCTCCTGCACCCCGCTGCGGATCAGCTCGCAGCGCTGCTGGTCGGCGGGCCGCAGGATGCTCAGCAGGCGCTCGGGGTAGGGCTCGACGAAGGTGAACGACGTGTCCGGGGCGTAGCGGTCGGCGGCGTCGAGACCGATCGCCGAGGAGAAGCCGGAGCCGACCTCGATCACCTTGGCCGGCTTGAGCTCGCGGAACATCGAGTAGTACACGGCGGCGTCGGCCAGCCCGAACATCGGGTTGTCCGGGTAGTACCGCCACTCCTCGCGCCGGCTCGTCGGCACCTCGGCCCAGCTGGGCGCCAGCTTCGCCACGAGGTCCCGCTGCTGTTGCGCTCGCAGGTCGATCCCCGGCAGCTCGCTGCGGCCACGGGCGGTTTCGGCCGCGCGTAACAGGTCGGCCTGCGCCGGGATCGGCGAGTAGAAGTGGCCTGGCGGCACGAACAGCGGGTTCCGCAGCGCCGCCGACGCACCCCTCGCGCCTCGCACCACCGACCGCACGGCGTCCATCGTCACACGTTCCAGCGCAGACATGATGCCCCCATCTCCAGCCGACTGCGGCAACCCAGCAAGCTAGCAGACCCGGTCGCGGCGACCCTGGCCGTTCAGGCGGGAACCCTTGGGCCGCAAGAGGGGTACGGTGGCTCGCGATCCCCCGGACGGAAAGGGTGCACCGTGGCCGCCAAGTCTTCGGCAGCGGCGATGACGCAGGCCGAGCGATGCCTGGCCACCGGCAACGCCACCCGAGTCGGCTCGATCATCTCCGTCTTCTTCGAGGCGGCGGGCAACCAGCAAGACGCTTTCCCGGCTGTCCAGGGTGTGGAGGCGTGCTGGCGGGAGCTGGGCGGTTCGGACGAAGCGAAGCTTCGGCGGGAGGTGCTGCCGGCCGTCGACACGCTACGCCGCAGGGCAAGGAGTTCCGGACTTCCCTACGGCACAGCCGTCTCGTACGCGCTCGACGCCGCCCACTCGCTCGTGGTGGAGTGGACCTCGGAGAGTCCGCGATACGCCACAGTGGCGGGAGATTCGCTGGCGGTCGCCGTCGAATTCGATCGGTTCGGGATTGAGGCACCCAAGTCGCACGGCTCGTGGACCCTTTTCGAACTCAGCGCTCAGGCGGCGCTGGCCGGGCAGATCTTCGAGGATCCCGGCCTGCTCGGCCGCAACGAGCTGTTCAGCGTCCGGGTCACGGCGGGTTCGAGCGCGATGTCGTACGCGCAGGCCTTGACCGGGTGGATCACCTCACGCCCCGGGTAGGTGGCGGTCGTAAGTCAGGGTGAAAACACGGCTCTTCGCGATGGTGCCGAGCTGAGCCACACGAGTGCCACTCCGCGCGAGGCAGTGAGCCGCTACCAGGCTCGAATGTTCGGCTACGTGATGCCGCTGGTGCAGTAGTCACGCCGGATCGGTCGGGCCAGGATCGGCCAGCGCTGACCCATCGCCGCAGGTCAGAGGCAAGATGCCACCTCCGTGGCACCAGCAACGGCACCGCACGGTGCCACGAAGGTGCCAAATTGAGCCAACAGGGCTTGCAGTGGTGCCATGCGTGTGCCATATTGGTGCCATGGACCTCACCACGTACGTCAGCAACCTCGGGCGAGAGTTCGCCACACTGGCCGAGGCCAACGGCGAGGAAGCTCGTGCGTTGGTCGAGCGCCTGACCGGCTCGCTGGAATCGGCGATCCGGATGACCCTGCTGGAGGCCCTGTCGGCGGCCAGCGACGAGATCACCCGCGACCTCGCGCCGGGCTCGGTCGAGCTGCGGCTGCGCGGCCGGGACCCGCAGTTCGTCGTGTCCGTGCCGGAACGGGTCGCGGAGACCGTCCAGCAGACCTCGGAGATCGACCCGGCCGAGGGGAGCGTGCCGATCTCCGAGGACGGCCCCAGCTCACGGATCAACGTGCGGCTGCCGGAGGCGCTCAAGGCGGCGATCGAGGAGGCCGCCGCCAAGGAGGGCCGCTCGGTCAACGCCTGGCTGGTCCGGGCCGCGTCGACCAGCCTGCAGCGGGCCGACCGCGAGAGCCGGCCGCAGCCGCGCACCACCGCCAACAAGACCACGCAGCGGCTCACCGGCTGGGTTCGCTGACACCGCACCGCTTTTCACCCACACGTCTCTGACCTGCAGAGACGCCTCACCGACACACTTATAGGGGACAGCTATGCCTACTTTCGCCACGCCCGAGCCCATCGCCGTCACCGTCGAGCTCTCCGTCGGCAACATCCATGTCATCGCCGGCGACCGCGCCGACACCGTGGTCGACGTGCAGCCGAGCACGCCGTCCGACCAGTCGGACGTGGACGCCGCGCAGCGGGTTCGCGTCACCTACGCCAACGGCGCGCTGCAGGTGATCGGGCCCAAGGTCGGCATGTTCAACTTCTCCAACAAGACCCGCTCGGTCGACGTGACGATCGAACTGCCGGCCGGCTCCAGCATCGAGGGCCACGTCTCGGTCGGCGACCTGAACGGCACCGGCCGGCTGGGCCGCTGCGAGTTCAAGACCTCGGCCGGCAACGTGCGGCTGGAGCACACCGGAGCGCTGGTCCTGCACACCTCGACCGGCCACATCACCGCCGGCGACGTGGCCGGCAACGCCGAGGTGCACTCCAGCTCGGGCAAGATCCGGATCGGCGAGGTCGAGGGCTCGCTCGAGGTCAAGAACTCCAACGGCGACACCGAGATCGGCGGGGCCGACGGCGACATCAAGGTGCGCGCGTCCAACGGCACCATCAGCGTCGAGCGAGCCGGCGGCAGTGTGGACGCGAAGTCGTCCAACGGCAGCATCCGGCTGGGCCGGGTCGCCCGCGGCAACGTCTCGCTGAGCACGGCCATGGGCGACCTCGAGGTCGGCATCGCCGCCGGCACCGCCGCGTGGCTGGACGTGAACACGTCCTTCGGCCAGGTGCGCAACGAGCTCACCGACGCGGTCAGCCCCGAGGAGTCGGACCAGACCGTGGAGGTCCGCGGCAACACCTCCTTCGGCACCATCACCATCCACCGGGCCTGACCGGCCGACACCAAGAGGGGGACTCTCATGTCGGCGATCTCCGTCACCGGATTGCGCAAGTCGTACGGCGACCATGTCGTGCTGGCCGGGCTGGACCTGGAAGTGCCGCAGGGCACCGTGTTCTCGCTGCTCGGCGCGAACGGCGCTGGCAAGACCACCACCGTCCGCATCCTGTCCACGCTGATCAACGCGGATGGCGGCCAGGCGCGGATCAACGGGCACGACCTGGCCGCCGAGCCGGACGCGGTACGGGCCAGCATCGGCGTCACCGGACAGTTCTCCGCGGTGGACAGCCTTTTCACGGGGGAGGAGAACCTGCAGCTGATGGCCGACCTGCACCACCTCGGCCGCTGGGAGGGGCGGACCCGCGCGGCCGAGTTGCTGGAGCGGTTCGACCTGACCGAGGCGGCGCGCAAGCCGGCGTCGACCTACTCCGGCGGCATGCGCCGCCGGCTGGACCTGGCGATGACGCTGATCGGCCGGCCGC
Organism: Kutzneria sp.; assembly: GCA_035492655.1. Classification (GTDB taxonomy): domain Bacteria; phylum Actinomycetota; class Actinomycetes; order Mycobacteriales; family Pseudonocardiaceae; genus Kutzneria. The sequence goes on from DATJJB010000401.1 coordinate 4,370, forward strand.
GGGTGATCTTCCTCGACGAGCCGACCACCGGGCTGGACCCGCGCAGCCGCCGCAACATGTGGCAGATCGTGCGGGAGCTGGTGGCCGACGGCGTGACCATCTTCCTGACCACGCAGTACCTGGACGAGGCCGACGAGCTGGCCGACACCATCGCCGTGCTGGACAACGGGAAGCTCGTCGCCGAGGGGACGGCGGACGAGCTCAAGCGGCGCATCCCGGGCGGGCACGTCCGGCTGCGTTTCGCCGACGAGAACGGCCTCGACACGGCCGTTGGCCTGCTGGCCGATGCCGTGCGGGACAACGACTCCCTGACCCTGCGCGTGCCCAACGACGGCAGCATGCGCTCGCTGAAGACGCTGATCGACCGGCTGGACGCCCTGGCCGTCCAGGTCGAGGAGCTTTCCGTGCACACGCCCGACCTCGACGACGTCTTCCTCGCCCTGACCGGCGACCAGCAGAAGGTGGCCGCGCGATGAGCACCCTGGACCTGAGCTTCCACCCGCTGCGCGACTCGGTGACCATGTTGCGCCGCAACCTCAGACACATGCTCCGCTATCCGTCGATGACGGTGATGCTGGTCGGCATGCCGGTGATCTTCCTGCTGCTGTTCGTGTACGTCTTCGGCGGCACGATGGGCGCCGGCATCGGCGGGGACCGCGCGGCCTACGTCAACTACGTCACGCCGGCGATCATCCTGATGGCCGTCACGTCGATCGTGCAGGGCACGGCGATCTCGGTCGCGATGGACATGACCGAGGGGGTGATCGCCCGGTTCCGCACCATGCACATCGCCCGCGTCTCGGTGCTGACCGGGCACGTGATCGGCAGCGTGCTCCAGGCGATCTTCGTGATGGCCGTGGTGATCGGGGTGGCGCTGCTGGTCGGCTTCCGACCGGACGCCGGGCCGGGAGCCTGGCTGGCCACCGCCGGTTTCCTGGTGCTGCTGACCGTCGCGCTGGTGTGGTTCGCGGTGGCGATCGGCCTGGTGGCCAAGACCGTTGAGAGCGCGAGCAACCTGCCGATGCCGCTGATCCTGTTGCCGTTCCTTGGCAGCGGCTTCGTGCCGACCGACTCGATGCCGGCCGGGCTGCGCTGGTTCGCCGAGTACCAGCCGTTCACGCCGGTCATCGAGACCCTGCGCGGGCTGCTGATGAACAAGCCGCTCGGCGACAACCTGTGGTTGGCGTCGGCCTGGTGCGCGGTGATCGCCATCGGCGGCTACGTCTGGTCGAAGCGACTGTTCAACCGCGAATACGCCCACTGACAGGAGCCGAGGATGTCTCACCTGAGCGAGTTCCCGCTGGCCCGTCCGACCGGCTGCCCGTTCGACCCGCCGGCCGCGCTCGGCACGCTGCGCGCCGAGGAACCGTTGGCGCGCATGACCTATCCCGATGGGCACGAGGGCTGGGTGGTCACCGGCTACGACATGGCCCGAGCCGTGCTGAGCGACCAGCGCTTCAGCTCCCGGCAGGAGCTGCTGCGCATGCCGTATCGGATCCCCGGCATGGAGCAGATGACCGAGATGCCGCCGGCGGCAGTCGGCGACATGACCGGCATCGACGCCCCCGAGCACACCCGCTTCCGGCGGCTGCTGGTCGGCAAGTTCACCGTCCGCCGGATGCGTCAGCTGACCGAACGCGTGGCCGAGGTGACCGACGAGCACATCGCGGCGATGCGTGAGCTGCGCCCGGAAGTGGACCTGGTGCAGGCTTTCGCCCACCCGGTGCCGGCGGTGATGATCTGCGAGCTGCTCGGCGTGCCCTACGCGGACCGCGAGACGTTCCAGCGCTACGTGTCGCTGTTGTTCTCGCCCGACGCGCTGCCGCAGGAACGCTACGAGGGCATCACCAAGCTGCACGAGTACGTGGGCGAACTGGTGCGGGCCAAGCGAAGCAAGCCGACCGACGACCTGTTCAGCGACCTGACCACCACCGATATGACCGACGACGAGCTGGCCGGCATCGGCGGGCTCCTGCTGGCCGCCGGGCTCGACACCACGGCCAACCAGATCGCGCTCGGCACCTACGCGCTGCTGCGCCGGCCGTCGCAGATCCCCTTGCTGCTCGCCGACCCTGACCGGGGTGTCGAGGAACTACTGCGCTACCTGACCATCACGCACACCAACGTGCGGACGGCGCTGGCGGACGTGGAAATCGGCGGGCAGGTGATCAAGGCCGGGGAGACGGTCACCCTGTCGTTGCAGGCCGCCAACCGCGACCCGCTGCGGTTCCCCGACCCGGACGAGCTGGACCTGAGCCGGGAGGCCATCGGGCACCTGACCTTCGGGCACGGTGTCCACCAGTGCCTCGGGCAACAGCTGGCCCGGGTCGAGATGCGGGTCGCCATGCCCGCGCTGTTCACCGCGTTCCCCACGCTGCGGCTGGCCGGCGAGCCGCCGCTGCGACCCGATCACCAGAACATCTACGGCGTGCAGTACCTGCCGGTCACCTGGGACAGCTAGGCGCAAGGGTCGACGGAAAACCGTTGGGGCAAAGCAGCCGCAAGGTCCGACACTGCGCGGTGTGCTGAAGAGCGAGGGATTCGCCACCGACCGGTATGCGGCGGTGCAGGAGACGTTCGAGGGCAACGACGAGGTGGGCGCGGCGGTCTGCGTCACGGTCGAGGGGGCGACGCAGGTCGACCTGTGGGGCGGGTTCGCCGACGGGGAGCGGACCCGCCCGTGGCAGCGGGACACGATCATCAACGTCTACTCGGTGACGAAGACGATGACGGCGCTGACGGCGTTGCTGCTGGCCGACCGGGGCGAGCTGGAGTTCGAGGCCCCGGTGGCCAAGTACTGGCCCGAGTTCGCGGCCGCCGGCAAGGAGTCGGTGCTGGTCAGCCAGCTGATGAGCCATTCATCGGGCCTGGCCGGCTGGCGGCAGCCGATCACCGTGGACGACCTGTACGACTGGGAGAAGGCGACCGCGCTGCTGGCCGCGCAGGAGCCGTTCTGGGCGCCGGGCACGGCCTCCGGCTATCACGCCGTGACCCAGGGCTACCTGGTCGGCGAGGTGATCCGGCGGATCACCGGCCGCACGGTGGGCACGGTGTTCCGGGAGGAGATCGCCGAGCCGCTCCAGGCGGACTTCCACATCGGCCTGCCGGCTTCGGCGGACGACCGGGTGGCCGAGCTGATCCCGCCGCCCGAGGGGCCGCCGTTCACCGACGGCACCGAACTCCAGGTCAACGTGTCGACAAATCCGCAGGTGGACCCGGCGGTGATCGGCACGAGGGCGTGGCGGGCGGCGGAGATCCCGGCCGGCAACGGCCACGGCAACGCCCGGTCGGTGGCGCAGATCCTCGCGCTGCTGGCCAACGGCGGTGCGGTCGGCGACAAGCAGCTGCTGTCGGAGGCGGGCTGCCGGCGGGCCCTCGAGGTGCAGGTCGAGGGCCGGGACCTGGTGCTCGACATGCCGATCCGCTGGGGCCTCGGCTTCGCCGTGAACTCGGGCTGGCTGCCCAATCCCAACACGATCAACTGGGGCGGCGCGGGCGGTTCGCTGGCGGTGGTCGACATGGACGCGCACGTCACGTTCGCGTACGTGATGAACAAGATGGCCGGCGGCACCACCGGCGACGAGCGCGGCATCGGCCTGTTGATGGCGGCGCTCACGACGTGACGAAAAGGCTTGCCGCCGCGGCTAGAGTGACAGCGTGATCACCGGACCGGCCTTCGGCCATGCACGGGAAGGCGATCCGGTGGATCGCTGACCGGGCGCTCGCGTGGACCTCCGCATCGGGGACGACAACCCCCGAATCGACGAGTCCACAACCGAAAGCGAGCTATCCGAATGCCAGTCACGTTCAACCACACCATCATCCCGTGCCGGGACCGCGAGCAGACCGCCCGGTTCTACCGGGACCTGTTCGAGCTGCCCGAGGCCCCGTCCTGGGGTCCGTTCACCAACATCCAGATGAGCGACGGGGTGCTGATCCAGTTCGCCGAGCCGCCGCTGGACGAGATCCAGATGCACCACTACGCCTTCCTGGTCGACGACGAGCTGTTCGACCGGGCCCGGCAGCGGTTGCTCGACCAGGGCGTGCAGACCTGGGCCGATCCGTTCCAGCAGCAGCCCGACGAGATCAACACCCACCACGGCGGCCGGGGCGTGTACTTCTTCGACCCGGCCGGGCACGGCCTGGAGCTGATCACCCAGCCGTACCTGTGAACCGGTAGACGACGCTGGTCAGGCGCTCCGACTTCTCCCAGAGCCGGCGCGCCGCGGCCAGGTCGTGCGAACGCGGAGCCGACGCGGTGCGAACGGGATGGCCCTTGAACCCGTTCCACCCGTCGGGCCCGTAGTAGTCGCCGCCGCGCACGGCCGGATCGGTCGCGGCCCGCAGCGACGGCAGCGCCGCCTGGTCGCTGTCCTGGAGCATCCACGACATCAGTGGCGAGCCCAGCAGCCACTGCACGGGCCGTGGGCTCTCCCGCGCCAGCTGCGTGCGGGCCGAGCCGGGATGCACGGCCACCGAGATCGGCAACGCCCTGGCCGCGGCCAGCCGGCGCTGGAGTTCGTACGCGAACAGCAGGTTGGCCAGCTTGGACTGGGCGTAGGCGGCGATCGCCCGGTAGCGGTCGCGGGAGTTCAGGTCGTCGAAGTTGATCTCACCGGCCCGGTGCGCGTTGCTGGACACGGTGACGACACGGGAGCCGGCCACGTCCAGCATCGCCGGCAGCAGCAGGCCGGTCAGCGCGAAGTGACCGAGGTGGTTGATGCCGATCTGGAGCTCGAACCCGTCCTGGGTGCGGCCGCGCGGCGTCATCATCACGCCGGCGTTGTTGATCAGCAGGTCGATCCGGGGGTGCTCGGCGGTGATCCGCTCCACGCCGGCCCGCACCGAGGCCAGCGAGCCGAGGTCGAGCAGCACCGGCTCGCCGCCGGTCTCCGCCGCCGCGGCGTCGGCCCGGTCCTGGTCACGGCAGGCCAGCACCACCGTCGCACCGGCACGAGTCAACGCACGGGCAGTGGCCAGGCCGACCCCGGTGTTCGCCCCGGTGACCACGGCGACGCGCCCCCGCTGATCGGGCATGTCGGCCGTGGTCCACCTGGTCATACCCCAACACTACGAGCCGATCAGCTCGCTGAGCAGCTTCGGATGATCGGCGAGTCCCGCGTGCAGCCAGCCGTCGAGCAGCGGCCGGCGGGCGGCGATGTCCACGCCGGCCCAGTCGATCGCGCCCAGCGGCGGCTGCGGGTCGTACTCGATCATCAGCTGCACCTGGCGGGCGATCTCCTCGCCGGCCAGCTCCTGCACCAGGTGCAGGGCCAGATCGATGCCGGCGGAGACACCAGCGCCGGTCAGCACCTTGCCGTCACGAACCCAGCGCTGCGCCACCGGCGTCGCGCCGAACTTGGCCAACAGGTCCCGGCACATCCAGTGCGTGGTGGCGCGCCGGCCTTCCAGCAGCCCGGCGGCGCCGAGGATGAGCGAGCCGGTGCAGACCGAGCCGATGATCTCGGCGTGCTCGGCCATCGCCCGGACACGGCCGAGCAGCTGCTCGTCGGCCATCGCGGTGATCGTCGGCACCGTGCCGCCCGGCAGGAACACGGCGTACGGCGCGGGCACCTCGTCGAAGGTGTGGCTGGCCATGACGCCGAGTGGGGTGTCGGTCGGCACCGGCGACTTGCTCTCGCCCAGCACCACCACGCGGTACTCCGGGGCGAACGCGGGCAGCGCGCCCAGCACCTGGAGCGGGCCGACCATGTCCAGCACGGTGAAGCCCGGGTACAGCACGAATGCGATGTCCTTCATGCTGTCCACGGTGTGCCCCGTCGAAACGCTTCGGCAATCGACGGCCGAGGTCCTGTCCTGAATCCTGGCATCCCTGTCTTTCGGACGGGTATCGTCGCCGTCATGCGCCGGGTGGTGATCGTCGGTTACCCGCAGGTCGAGCTGCTCGACGTGGCCTGCGTGTCGGACACCTTCGACACCGCCAACCGGCACGGCGCGACCCCGCCGTACTCGATCGAGCTGGCCACGCTCGGCGCGCAGCCGATCAGCAGCGGCTCGGGTCTGGTGCTGGCCGGGCAGCACGAGTTGGAGCGGATCACCGGCCCGCTGGACACGATCGTCGTGTCGGGTGGGTTCGGGCACGAGCAGGCCGCCGCCGATCCGGTGCTGGTGGCGCATGTCCGACGGCTGGCCCGGGAAAGTCGCCGGGTGGCCTCGGTCTGCTCGGGCGCGAGCGTGCTGGCCGCGGCCGGCCTGCTCGACGGCCGGCGCTGCACCACACACTGGTTCGTCGCCCGCAGCCTCCAGGAGCGCTATCCGCGCCTCGAGGTCGACCCGAAACCCTTGTACATCAAGGACGACAACGTCTACACCTCCGCCGGCGTGACGAGCGCGCTCGACCTCTCGCTGGCCCTGGTGGAGGAGGACCACGGCGCGGCGCTGGCCCGGTCGGTCGCCCGCGGGCTGGTGACGTACCTGCAACGGCCGGGCAATCAGGCCCAGGTGAGCATGTACGTGCAGGCCCCCGCGCCGGAGAACTCGGTGGTGCGCAAGCTGGTCACGCACATCGCGGCCAATCTGGACGAGGATCTCGGCGCGACCGCGCTGGCCGATCGGGCCGGCGTCAGCGAGCGGCACCTGACCCGGCTGTTCCTCGACCACATCGGCCGCCCGCCGGCGAAGTACGTGCGGGAGACCAGGACCGAGGCCGCGGCCCGGCTGCTCACCGGCACCGCGCTGCCGCTGGCGGCGATCGCCCGGCGCTGCGGCTTCGGCTCGGCCGAGACGCTGCGGCAGGCCTTCGTCGGCCAGTACGGAATTCCGCCGTCCCGCTACCGGAACCTGACATAACCTGTCAGGTATGGCTGGCAGGGTTCCCGCCATGAGCACGTTCCGATACACCCGCTGGGATGAGAAGGTCGTCGCCGAGGCCGAGGGCGGCCCCAAGGTGGCGCACGCCGACGTGGACTTCGTCTACGAGGGGCCGCTGAAGGGTGAGAGCCGGGCCCAGATCCTGCTGCACTACCGCCCGGACGGCACCGGCACGTTCGTCGGCTACGAGCTGCTGACCGGCTCGCTCGACGACGAGGCCGGCAGCTTCGTGTTGGCGCACAACGGAACCTTCGACGCGACCGGCATCGAGTCGACCTTCGAGGTCCGGCTCGGCGACGAGGTCAAGGCCACCGGCAGCTACAAGTCGGGCCCGAGCCAGGAGGTGCCGTACACCATCACTTCCCGGTGAGCAGATGCACGACCACGATGCCGATCACCGGGCCGGTGGCCAGCGCGCCCAGCGTGAACAGCACCCGGGTGACGATGTGGTTCTGCTCGCGGACCAGATCGCGGCCGCAGTTGCCGCAGGCCTTGAGCCCGCTCCACGGCGTGCCGCAGTAGGGGCAGCCCTTGCCTTCCAGCGCCGCCTTCTCGCGCGGGCGGATCAGCAGGAACTCGAAGAGCCCGGCCGCCACCCACAACACGATCACCGCGATCAGCCACGGCGTGGACGCTTCGAGCCACCTCACGCGGGCCATCGTGGCACAGCTAGTAACTTCGCTGCGTGTCGGATGGCTATGCGGTCGTTGACGTCGAGACGACGGGATTCGCGGCCGCCGGCCGTGATCGGGTGGTCGAAGTGGCCGTGGTGGCGGTGGATCGGACCGGGGTGGTCACCGACGAGTGGTGCACTGTGGTCAACCCGGGACGTGATCTCGGGCCACAGCACATTCACCGGATCAGCGCAGGGGATGCCCGCCGCGCGCCGTCCTTCGCGCAGGTGGCCGGCGCGCTGGCGGCGCGGCTGGCCGGCCGGGTCATGGTGGCGCACAACCTGTCCTTCGACGCCCGGTTCATCGCCGCCGAGTTCGACCGCATCGGTCTGCCGGTGCCGGTGTCGTCGGAGCTGGGCCTGTGCACGATGGCGCTGGGCGCGGCCTATCTGCCGCAGCGCGACGGACGTTCGCTCAAGGCGAGTTGCGATGCGGCCGGTGTCGATCTGCGGGATGCACACTCCGCATTGGACGACGCCCACGCCGCGGCCGGCCTGCTCACGCACTACCTGAGCCGGGCCGGCCGGCCGGAGCCGTGGACGGATCTCCTTGCCGCGGCGTCGACCTGGGCCTGGCCGACGTTGCCGGCCGACGAGGTGGCCGAGTACCGGCGGGGCAGCTGGGTGCCGCCGACCCCGACAGGTGAGGTTCCCTCACTACGCATCGGCGACCTCGTCGTGTTCACCGGCCAGACCATGCAACCCCGCGGTGAGCTGGTCGAACGGGCACTCGCGGCGGGACTACGGGTCAATGCGGGCTATGTCACACGGCAGACCGCGCTGCTGGTCGCGGCCGACCCGGAAACCATGTCCACCAAGGCCCGCGCCGCTCGCCGGTACGGCGTGCCCATCGTCTCGGCCGAGGCGTTCGAGACGCTGATCACCTGAAATCGGTCAAAGATCACCGGTACGGGTGGACCGGGCCCCTTGTTAAGCAGCCACCTCGGGGGCAGGCTCACTGGGGAAACCTCCCTGCTCCAGGAAGGTGCCAGGCGGATGAGTGCCGTGCACACGGCGGCGCCGATCACCACCGGGACGGTCTGGGACGAGCTGGTCTCCGAGCTTCCCGTTGGGGTGCTGCTGCAGGACGAACATGGGGCGGTGCTGGCGGCGAACAGCCTGGCCGGGCACCTGCTCGGGCTGAGCCGGGCCCAGTTGCTCCGCAACACCCGGCCCGACGGCTGGCAGGTCTGCGACGACTCCGGCGCGCCGCTGCCACAGGGCGCCGAGCTGGCCGCGCAGGTGCTGCGCGGCAACGGCCGGCTGGCCGTGCCGCTGGTGGTGCTGCGCAACGGGATCGCCGGCTCGCGGCTGTGGGCCGATTTCCACGCGGTCAGCCATCGCGGCCGGCCCAGCGTGCTGACCGTGCTCCAGCCGGTGCACACCGACGTGCCGCACAGCCGGGGGCTGATCGACCCGCTGACCGGGCTGCCCAGCCGGGCGCTGCTGCTCGATCGGCTGGAGCAGTCGCTGACCCGGTCCCGCACCAACGGCTCGCTGAGCACGTTCGTTCTGGTGGACGTGCGAAAACTGGCCGAGGTCAACGCCGAGCACGGCTTCGACGTCGGCGACGGGCTGCTGACCGTGCTGGCCGGGCGGCTGCGCCAGGGTCTGCGCGACGACCACACCGTGGCCCGCTACGGCGGCGACGAGTTCGCGGTGGTGGCCGAGCATCCGTGCGGCACGGGCGAGCCGATCGCCGCGCGGGTGCGGGAACTGACCCAGCGGGCCGTGCTGGTCGGCAAGGTCCGGCTGCATCCCAGGGTCCGGGTCTGCTGGGCGACCAGCGACGGCTCGGCGCCGGCGCACACCGTGATCGGGCACGTCGAGAAGAGACTGCGCACGGCATAGCTTGACCGCCAGCCCGACAAAGCGCGAGGTCGCGCCGGTGCCTGGACCGTCACCGGATTTTGGCCGCCGCAAAAGCAAAGAACCCCCGGGCTGGCTGCCCGGGGGTTCTTCAGTTGCTAGCTACTCAGACCTCAGCCCAGGTGCAGGCCCTCGGTCATCGAGCCGAGGCCGCTCAGCAGGTCCTGGCCCGGCAGCTCACGAGCGCCACCGGCCACGTTCGGCGTCACGCGAACGCCGTCCAGCTGCGGCAGCTGAGCCAGGTGCGCACCCGGGATCAGGTTGTCCGTGGGCAGCAGACCCGACATCGAAGGCATGTCGCGCTCCTGCGCGGGCAGCCCCGGCACCGCGTGGGCCAGCCCGGCCAGCGGGGCGGCCAGCGTCATCAGGCTGTCCACACCCAGACCCGCCACCGGCAGGCCGGCGTTGGTCGGCAGCGCCGACAGGCTCGGCATCGACGGCAGCTCACGGGCGCCCATCAGGCCCCGGCTGCTGATCGGCAGGTCCAGCGCCGGCTTCTCCTCGCCGACGACCGCGGAGGTCACGTTCTGGCCGTGCGCGAGCGCGGTGCCGAACACCTCCAGCGGCACGTTGAAGACCTGCACCAGCGCGCCGACCGGCAGGTGGCCGTTCAGGCCCGACAGCGTCTTGGTCACGCCGGCGGTGGACTGGCTGCCGCCCGAGGCAACGTCGGTGACGTTGACGCCCTTGGTGGCCGAGATGCCGCCGACGGTCGCGGCGTCGGTGAACACACCGGCGATCGCGGCCACCGGGACCTGGAGCAGGTCACCGGAGATGGAGCCGCCGGTGCCGTTGGTCTTGACGTCACCGCCGGCCAGGTCCACGACCTTGTTGGCGCCGGCGTGGAACGCCTGGCCCGCGGCGGACACGGCGTCCTGCGTCACCTGCGCGTCGGCCACGACCGGCACCGAGGCCAGGTTGCCGGCCACCGAGCCGAGCACGCCCGACGTGGTGGCCTCGCCACCGGCGGTGTTGATCGCCGAGGTCGAGCTCTTGTCGAAGGCCAGGCCCCCGGCGCCGACGGCGTCGTCCAGCACCTCGGCGTTGCCCACCAGCGGCACCTGCGCGAGGTTGCCCGAGATGGCGCCGAACATGCCCGTGGTGTGGGTGTTGCCACCGGCGAAGTTGCCGGTCCACGAGGTGGTCTCGTTGGCGGCGTTGCCGAGCGCGCCGACCGAGTCGGACAGCACCTGGGCGTTGACCGCGGCGGGCACCTGGGCGACGTTGCCGGCGACCGAGCCGAGCTTGCCGGACGTGGTGGTGTCGCCACCGGCCGACGGGTCGGTGTAGCTGTGCGCCATGGCGTTGGCGATGCCGCCCAGCGTCACCGCGTCACCCAGCACCTGCGCGGTCGCGGCGGCGGGCACCTTGGCCACGTTGCCGGAGATCGCGGCCTCGCTGCCGTCGGTCAGCACGTCCTTGCCGGCGGTGTCGAACACCTTGTTGTCGGCGACGGAGTTGCCGACGCCGGCCGCGGTGACGGTGTCACCCAGCACGCCGACGACCGGCGCCAGCGGCACCTGCGCGACGTTGCCCGCGACCGAACCGCCCTGGCCACCGGTGATGTCGGTGCCACCGGCGTTGGAGCTGGTCAGGTTGGCGGCGGTGGCGTTGTCCACGCCGGCGCCGGCGATGGCCGCACCGAAGCCCTGGATGGCGCCGGCCACCGGGACGTCGGCGATGTTGCCGGTGAGGGAGCCGCCCTTGCCCGACGCGTCGACGTCGCCGCCGGCGGTGGAGCTGGTGATGCCCTGCGCGATGGCGTCGCCGTTGCCGACCACGGTGGCGGTGTCGCCGAACAGCTGCGTGGGCAGCGAGACCGGGACCTGCGCGGCGTTGCCGGACGCGCTGCCCTTGTCGCCGTTGGCCTGCACGTCGTGACCGGCCGTGGTGGTGGTCTGCGACTTGGCGCCACCGGTGACGTTGGCGACCAGGCCGGCCGCGTCACCGAAGACCTGCACCGGCGCGGTGACCGGCACCGAGGCGGCGTTGCTGCTGACCGTGCCGCGGTCGTCGTTGGTGTTGACCTTGTCGCCGGCCTCGACGTCCTTGACCTCCTTGGCCAGGCCGTCGGCGTTGCCGGCCAGCGAGGCGCCGGCGCCGAAGATCTCGGCCGGCAGCGCCACCGGCACGGCGGCGATGTTGCCGCCGCCGACCGCGCCGTTGCCCAGCGAGCCGTTGTAGCCGCCGTCGACGACCGAGGAGTCGTTGGCGCCGGTGCCGCTGGCGTTGCCGATCAGCGAGCCGGCCGAGCCGAACGCGTCGACCGCGCCGGCGATCGGCGCGACCACGTCGTTGCCGCCCAGCGTCGACTTGTCGCCGTTGGTGTAGGTGTTGCCACCGGCCAGCGCGGTGACCTTGTTCAGGTCGGCCGCCTCGGCGGTGCCGATCCAGGTGACGCCGTCGCCGAAGACCTCGACGGGCAGCGCGACCTCGGGGTCGACGATGTTGCCGGAACCGGTCGACTTCACCCCGGTGGTGCCGGCCTGGCCGCCCGACACCAGGTGGTTGTCGGTGACGCCCAGCGCGGTGGTGTTGCCGATCCAGGACACGGCGTTGCCGGCCAGCAGCACCTTGCTGACGATCGGCGCCTGCACGATGTTGCCGGACAGCGTCGACGGGTCGCCCGCGGTCAGCGCGTACCAGCCGTCGCTGGTGTCGCCGGCCTGGACGGCGCCGGTGCTGTGGTTCTTGGCGTCGGCGTTGCCGACCCAGGAGATGGCGTTGCCGTTGGCCTCGACCGGCAGGCCCAGCGGCACCCCGATCAGGTTGCCGGCCAGCGTGCCGCCGTTGCCGTTGCTCTGCAGCGAGCCGCCGGTGGCGACATCGGTGCTGGCCTTGTTCACGGTGGCCGAGTTGCCGCCGACGCCGATGGCGTTGCCGGTCAGCTGCACCGGGGTGCCCAGCGCGGCGTCGACGATGTTGCCGGTCAGCGTGCCCTTCTCACCGTTGGTGACGAAGGGGGTGGTGCCGGTCGCGGTGTACGCGTCGGCGGTGCCGCCGGCGAACGCGTTGCCGACCGCGGCGATCGCGTTGTTGTCCAGCTGGATCGGCAGGCCGTAGTCGACGCCGATGATGTTGCCGGCGATCGAGCCGCGCTTGCCGTCGGTCTGGGTGATCGACTCGGCCTCGCAGCCGACCTTCGAGTTGTTGTACGTGGCGGCGTCGCCGGTGGCGCCGATGGCGTTGCCGGAGATGTCGACGGGCACGCACACGTCGAGCGGGATGGTGTTGCCGCGGCTGATGTTCTGCGGCACGGCGACCGGGATGTTCTTCGCCTGCGTGGCCAGCGGGTGCGGAGCCAGCTTGCCGGTGAGCTCGCGGGTGCTCACGGTCTGGCTGATGGCCGGCAGATCCGTCTTGCCGAGGATCGTGCCCAGCTGGTTGTTGTGCTCGCTGATCGGCGCCTTGACGTTGACGTCGACCAGGTTCGGCGCGACACCGAGGGGGTGCGCCGGCTTCGCCTCGGAGGCGTTGGCGACGCCGGTGCCGACGGCGATCAAGCCACCGGTGAGGAGCGCGGCCTGAAGTCCGCGCTTCGCCCACGTCTGCATTACTTCTCCTTCGGTATGTCCCTTGCGGGGCTAACGGGTGGCCGGGGGCAACGGCCACCCGGGGAAATGGGATGCACCTAGCTGAGGGGGGTGGGTGCATCCCGGGTCGCTAGCGCGGCTGGACGAGCGCAGAAGAATGCGCACGGACCGAAAACGGTGCGGGCCTCAAAGCCCTGCGACCGCCAGCCGCGCGCGGGAATCAGTCAGGCGTGATGCCGGCTTGCTTGCCGGTCAGCACGGACACCGACTGCGAGGTGGCCACAACGGACCTGTACGCAGCGGCACCGAGGGTGGAGCCGAAAGGAAGCTGCTCGGGGTTGGGGACGCCGGCCGAGCCGAGGCCTCCCGAACCGAAGCAGCACGGGGCCGGCGGCACCTGGGCGGGCACGGCCGGCAGCGGCATGGAGTTCCTCGGGCCGGACAGGTCCGAGCTCCGGTACGGCGGCAGCGGGTGCCGCACGTTGGGCGCGGTGGCGGCGGGCGCGCCGGCGACGGTCGAGGACAGGGTGGTGTCGGGCCGGCCGGCCGGGTCGAACCCGGTCGGGTCGGCGGACTGCCTGCCGTCGGTCGTCGTGGACGCGCCGGAAAGCCCGCCGATCACGGAGATCGGCAGCCGCACCGGCAGCGTGGCCAATGGGAACTGGACCACGTGGCGCACCAGGGTCACCGAGTCCCCCACCAGTGCGGACGGGGCCGGTGTGGCCACGTGCCGCCCGACCTGGACGAAGTCGTCCTGGACCTGGTGGGCGAACCGGTCGAAATCGGCGGAGGAGGGCAGGCTCGCCCCACTCGCCAGGCTCTGGTGCTGGGTTGCGATGGAGCCAACGGTCGGCTTGCTCGCGGTCGCGACGGCGCGGGCCATCTCGTGCACCCCGTTGTCCGCTGATGCGGTTTCCGGCGAGTGGCCGTGCGTCGCGGCCGCGTGGCTGACCGAGCCGACCACGGAGTGGTCGGCGATGGTCCCCGCGGACGCGCAGGCGGTGGAGAGGCACCACGCGGCGGCCGTCAGGCCCACCGCGCCGCCGACGGCCAGCACCGCACGGCTGAGCGCGCGGCGAAGCCGGCTGCCCTCCGTGATCAGGTGCCCGTCCGTCGACAAAAGAAGATCCTCTTCCGCTCGCCTGGGGAAACGCCGACTTCGGTACAGGGACGCGAGAGGCGTCCGTGATGTCGACGCCGAGAGATTGTCAGTTTCGGACGGCCGGCGCAGCCTTGACACCGCAACTTCCCCTGAACGTGTGAACAGTGCCTTCTGCCGGCGCCGCCGCTACGGTGATCGTGTGACTTCGCCCCGGCCAGGCCGTCCCGAGGACGTCAGCCAGTCCGTGCCCAAGGTGCTGCGGGTCAGCGCCGCGCTGAGCTGGCGGCTGCTGGCCGTCGCCGGCGCGGTCTGGCTCATCTCGTGGATCGTCGGCTACCTGGCGGTGGTGATCATCCCGGTGGCCATCGCGCTGCTGATGTCGGCGCTGCTGGCCCCGGTGGTCGGCCAGCTGGTGCGCTGGAAGGTGCCGCGCGGGCTGGCCACCGCGCTGGTGGTCATCGGCGGCATCGCCGTGGTCGGCGGCGTGCTCTACGGCGTGATCAGCGCCTTCGTCGGCGGCCTTCCGGACCTGCAGAAGCAGGTGGCCGACTCGGTGAAGACCATCCAGAACTGGCTGGAGGGCCCGCCGCTGCACCTGTCCCCGAACCAGTTGACCGACCTGCCCAACCAGCTGATCAAGCTGATCCAGGACAACCAGCTGACCATCACCACCAGCGCCCTGAGCACCGCGGCCAGCCTGGCCGAGTTGCTCACCGGCGTGTTGCTGGTGCTGTTCACCACGATCTTCTTCCTGCACGACGGCGGCGGCATCTGGTCGTTCCTGACCCGGATCATCCCGGCCGACGTGCGGCCGCGGGTCGACCTGGCCGGCCGCCGCGGCTTCGCCTCGCTGGTGCGCTACGTGCGGGCCACCGCAGCGGTGGCGGTGGTGGACGCGGTCGGCATCGGGGTCGGCATCGGGGTCATCGGCGTGCCGCTGGCGGTGCCGCTGGCCGCGCTGGTCTTCCTCGGCGCGTTCATCCCGATCGTCGGCGCGGTCATCGCCGGCAGCGTCGCGGTGCTGGTGGCGTTGGTGGCCAAGGGCTTCGGCTGGGCGCTGGTCGTGCTGGGCATCGTGATCGCGGTGATGCAGCTGGAGAGCCACATCCTGCAGCCGCTGCTGCTGGGCCGCGCGGTGCAGCTGCATCCGCTGGCCGTGGTGCTGGTGATCGCGGCCGGCTTCACCTTCGGCGGCATCGCCGG
>DATJJB010000402.1:0-38809 GCA_035492655.1 Kutzneria sp.
CCGCAGGAGGGCCTGGCGCCGACGGCGGTGTGGGTGCTGGGCAGCGTGAGCCGGATGGGTCCGGTGGGCATGGGCGAGCTGGCCGAGTTCGAGGGCGTCAACCCGACGATGCTGTCCCGCATCGTGGCCAAGCTGGTCGACGCCGGACTGGTGGAACGGGTGGCCGACGAGCGCGACGGCCGGGCCGTCCGGGTCCGGATCACCAAGCACGGCAAGGCATTGCTGGAGCAGCTGCGGCGGGAGCGGGGCCGCCTGTTCACCGCGCGGCTGGCCGAGCTGCCGGAGGAGCACGCGGCCCAACTGCTCGACGCGCTGCCGGCGCTGGAAGCACTGGGGCAGCTGATGCGTGGAGACAGCAAGCCGGCCACCGAAGCGTGACCGGCGCACACCTGGGGGTGGAGACCATGGCCGCGTTGACGGCCTTACGTCAACAGACGTTCTCGTCGCTGGGCAATCCCAACTACCGTAGGTACTTCACCGGCCAGGCCATCTCGATGACCGGCACGTGGATGCAGATCGTGGCGCAGTCCTGGCTGGTGTTGCAGCTGAGCGGGTCGGCGACCGCGCTCGGCGTGGTGACGTCGATCCAGACGCTGCCGATGCTGTTCCTGGGTCCGTACAGCGGTTTGCTGGCGGACCGGTTCGACAAGCGCAAGCTGCTCATCGCCACGCAGGCGGTGTCGGCGGCGCTGGCGGCCGGGCTCGGCGTGCTGACCCTGAGCGGTCATGCGGAGTTATGGCACGTCATGGTGTTCGCGGCGCTGCTGGGCCTGGGCAACTGCCTGACCAACCCGGCCCGCTCGGCCTTCACCTCGGAAATGGTCGGCCCGGACGAACTGCGCAACGCCGTGAGCCTGAACTCGGTTCTGGTCAACTGCGCGCGGGCGGTCGGTCCGGCGATCGCCGGCGTGGTGATCGCGGCCGGCGGCACGGGTGTGTGCTTCCTGTTGAACGCCGCCAGTTTCCTGGCGGTGATCTTCTCGTTGGCCACCCTCGACGTGTCCCGGCTGTACCGGGCGCCACGGACTCGGCGCGCGCCGGGACAGGTCCGCGAGGGGCTGGCCTACGTCCGGCGCACGCCGAACCTGTTGGTGCCACTGGTGATGCTGGCCATCGTCGGCTGCCTGGCCTACGAGTTCCAGGTGGTGCTGCCGGTGGTGGCCCGCGACTCCTTCGGCAACGGCGCCGAGACCTACGGCTTCATGACGGCGGCGATGGGCGTCGGTGCCGTGGTCGGCGGGCTTTACGTTGCGGCGCGCGGAAAAACCGGCCTACCCGTGCTGGTGCGCTCGGCGACGTTGTTCACCATCGTGCTGTCCGCCGCCGCGGTGGCCCCGACGCTGTGGCTGGAACTCGTCGTACTGTTCTTCGTCGGCGCGGTCAGCGTCGGCTTCCTCTCCCAGGGTGTCAGCACACTGCAACTCGGGTCCGACCCGAGCATGCGCGGCCGCGTCGTCGCACTGTGGTTGGTCGCCCTGCAAGGCACCACGCCGATCGGCGGACCGATCGCCGGCGTGGTCACCGAATACCTCGGCGGCCGGGCCGGGCTTGTGCTCGCGGCAGCTGCCTGCGCCGTCGCTGCCGTCATCGGTTGGCTCGTCGTCCGCTCCCGCGACGTGCCTGTCAGCCCGAGCTGAGCAGCTGCTCCACGGCCAGCACGACACCCAGGACGATCAGGACGACGCCGGCCAGGCGTTCGGCCGCCTCCCGGAACCGCTCGGCGACCCGGGCCCCGAGCCACAACCCGAGTTGGGTGGCGATCAGCGCCTGGGCGGCGATGCCGACGATCACCGGCACGAGCGGCAGGTGGGCCAGGCCGAGCCCGAAGCCGATGGCCAGTTCGTCCAGGCTGATGCTGACGCCCAGCCCGAGCAGCGCCGCGCCATGGGCGCTGACCAGCCGTTCGGCCTGCTCGTCGTCGTCATGCAGCAGCATCCACAGGCCGACCGCGATCACCGCGGCGGCCGCGACGTAGTTGGCCACCGGTCCGATCGCCGCCGCCAACGGCGCGCCGAGCGCCAGCCCCAGCAGTGGCATCCCGGCCTCGAACAGCACGAACAGGGCCGTGATCCGCCAGCGGGTCGAGGCCGACAGCGTCCCCGCGGACCCGACTGCCGCAGCCACGGCGAACGAGTCGAGCGCTAGCGGCAGCACGAAACCTAGCAGCGCTAGCGTCACCGGAAGAACTCCCGGACCGGCAGCAGCAGGCCGACCAGCGACAGCACGATGAACACCACCTGGTGCACGTGATCGGTGCCCGGCGGCAGGCCGAGCACCAGGTGGGCCAGCCAGAGCACCGGGTAGAACCACAGCGCCCACCAGGCCCACCGCTCCCGACGGCGGAACGAGACCACCGTGAGCAGCAGCCCGAACAGGCCAAGACCGACCGACGCGAGCCCGTCGGCCCGGTAGAGCAGCGCGTCGCCGGCCGGCGGGGCGACGATCACCACCAGGCCGAAGCCGAGGATGCCGGCGCCGACCACGGCCAGGCAGAGCCAGCTGATCCGCATCACGAGCATCGGGCGAACCTACCGCCCGTGTATCGCGGGCATATCGAAAATCGCATACGCGCCGGCAACAGCGGCCGGGGTTGGGTGGGGACCCGGCACATCCGCAATTGGGGGGATCATGGACTCGGCACGAGGTGTCGACCGACGGACACTGCTCGGCCTGGCGGCGGCCGGCGCGGTGGCGGCTCCGTTGATCGGCGCGGCGCCCGCAGCCGCCGCCGACACGCCGCCGGACTGCCGACCGGGTGGGGCGTACGACCGGTACGTGGCGGAGCTGGCCGCGCGGGACGAGTTCTCCGGCGTGGTGATGCTGGCGCACAACGGACGGACGGTGCTGTCCCGCAGCTACGGCCTGGCCGACCGGGAACGGGGCATCCCCAACCACGAGGGCACCGCGTTCAACCTCAGCTCGGCCGGCAAGCCGTTCGGCCCGGTGGCGATCCTCCAGCTGGCGCAGCAGGGCAAGCTGCACCTCTGGGACACGGTCGGCACGCACCTGTCCGGCTTCGCGCCGGAGATCGCCGACCGGGTGACGCTGCACCACCTGCTGTCCGGCACCTCCGGCCTCGGCACGCCGGACGAGGACGTGCACCGGGTCTTCACCAGCCGGGACGAGGTGCGGGCGTACAACCGGCAGTGGGCCCGGTCGTCCACGGCGGTGGCCCCACCCGGCACGCCGACCGACCACTCCGGCGCCGAGGTGGCGATCCCGGCGGAGATCGTCGAGGTGGTCAGCGGCATGTCCTACTGGGACTACGTCGAGCAGCACATCTTCCGGCGGGCGGGCATGACCGGCACGGGCTTCTACACCCGGCCGCAGTGGCTCACCGACCCGCACATCGCGCACGCGTACATGACGGTGGCCGGCGGCGGCCGGGTGGACGCGGTCCGCAACCTGGATCAGGACTGCGCGAGCCCGCACAGCCTCGGCAAGAACCCGGGCCGCGCCTTCATCGACGCCCCGGGTGACGGGGGTTTCGCCACCGCGCCGGACCTGGTCCGATTCGCGCGGGCGCTGGGCGACGGCACCCTGCTGAGCAAGCCCTACGCCGACCTGTTCACCGGGGCCAAGATCCCGCATGTGCCGCAGGGCGGCGGTTTTCGCGCGGTGGCGTCGGCCGACGCCTCGTTCGGGGCGTACGGGCTGCCGGTCGGGATCGTCAACGGGCAGTGGGTGTACGAGCGGGCCGGCGGCAATCCCGGCAGCGGCGCCAACTGGCGCGTCTACGCCGACAGCGGCTGGGTCGGCGTCATCCTCGGCAACCGCGACGACTTCCCGCTCCAGGACATGATCGCGCGGGAGACGCAGGCCGTGCTGGGACGGGGCTGACGTGCTCAAGGACTGGCACGACTGGTTCGAGACCTTCACGGGTGTGGTGGCGCTGTGGTTCGTCACGTTTCCGGTGGCCGTGCTGGCGGTGTTGGCGCTGGCCTGGTGGCGAAGGACGTGGCGCACGGCGCTGGCCGATGTCGGCATGGTCTACGGGACACTGTTCCCGGTCTGGCTGACCCTGTTGCCCGGTGGCCCGGGCACCGACCCGCCGAGGGTGAGCCTGGTGCCGTTCACCGACCTGTCGGCGATCATCGAGCACGGCCCGGCCTCGGCGACCATCCAGATCGGCGGCAACCTGATTCTGTTGGCCGCGCTGGGGTTCTTCGCGCCGTTGCGGTTCCCGGCGCTGGCGTCACTGCCGAGGATTCTCGTGCTGGCCGCGGTCTGCTCGACCCTGATCGAGACCGCCCAGTACGTGTTCCACCTCGACCGTGTGTCCTCAGTGGACGATGTGCTGGTCAACACCGCCGGCGCCGGGCTGGCCGCGCTGGCGTCACGGCACTGGTGGCGTGTGCCGGTGCCGATAAGCTGCTGAGATGCGCGTGCTGATCGTGGAGGACGAGCCCTACCTGGCCGAGGCCGTCCGTGACGGCCTGCGGCTGGAGGCGATCGCCGCCGACATCGCGAACGACGGCGACACCGCCCTGGAACTGCTCAGCGTCAACACGTACGACCTGGCGGTCCTCGATCGCGACATCCCCGGGCCGTCCGGCGACGAGGTCGCCCGGCGCATCGTCGCGTCGGGCAGCGGCATGCCCATCCTCATGCTCACCGCGGCCGATCGCATCGACGACAAGGCATCGGGGTTCGAGCTCGGCGCCGACGACTACCTGACGAAGCCGTTCGACCTGCGCGAGCTCGTCCTGCGGCTACGGGCGTTGGACCGCCGCCGCGCCCACGCCCGGCCGCCGGTGCGCGAGATCGCCGGCCTGCGGCTGGATCCCTTCCGCCGTGAGGTCTTCCGGGACGGCCAGTACGTCGCGTTGACCCGCAAGCAGTTCGCCGTGCTGGAAGTCCTCGTCGCCGCCGAAGGCGGAGTGGTCAGCGCCGAGCAGCTGCTGGCCCGGGCCTGGGACGACAACGCCGACCCGTTCACCAACGCCGTGCGCATCACGGTGTCCGCGCTGCGCAAGCGACTCGGTGAGCCGTGGCTGATCGCCACCGTGCCCGGCGTCGGCTACCGGATCGACGCGAATGGATAGGCGTCCCGGGCTCAGCGCCCGGCTGCGACTCACGATCAGCTACGCCGCGGTGGTGTTCGTGACCGGCGCGGTGCTGTTGGCCGTGGTGTGGGTTTTCCTGCTGCGCTACGTGCCGGACAACCCACAAGGGCTGATCGGGATCTCGCCCAACCGCTACCTGCTCTCGCGGATCTTCGGCCGCGCCGCGGCCGTCGCGATGGCCGCCCTGCTCGTGCTCGGTCTCGCCGGCGGGTGGTTGCTGGCCGGCCGAATGCTCGCGCCGGTCACGCGGATCGCTGACGCCGCGAGGCTGGCGGCTCGGGGCTCGCTGTCGCACCGGATCCGCCTGGCCGGCCGCAAGGACGAGTTCCGTGAGCTGGCCGACGTGTTCGACACCATGCTGGACCAGCTGGAATCGCATGTCGCCGAGCAGCAACGGTTCGCCGCCAACGCCTCGCACGAACTGCGTACCCCGCTGGCGATCTCCCGGACCCTGCTCGACGTTGCCCGCAACGACCCCACGCACGACCGTGCGGAGCTGATCGATCGGCTGCACACCGTCAACACGCGGGCGATCGACCTCACCGAGGCCCTGCTGCTGCTCAGCCGGGCCGATCGGCGCGGCTTCGCCCGCGAGCCGGTCGATCTCTCGCTCATCGCCGAGGACGCCGTGGAAACCCTGCTGCCGCTGGCCGAACAGCATGGCATCACGGTCGACATCGGTGGCGAGGCGGCCGTGACCGTCGGCTCCGAGGCGCTCATCCTGCGGATGGTGACGAACCTCGTGCAGAACGCCGTCGTGCACAACCTGCCCGACGGCGGCACGATTACCGTGCACACCGAATCGAAGCCCGACGGGAGTGCGCTGCGGGTCGAGAACACCGGGCCGCTGCTGCCGGCGGAGCTCGTGCCCACCCTGACCGAGCCCTTTCGGCGTGGCACCGAACGGATCCGAGCCGGCGACCATGACGGCGTCGGCCTCGGGCTGGCCATCGTGCACAGCATCGTCCGGGCCCACGACGGGACGCTGGACCTCACGCCGCGCCCCGGCGGCGGCCTGGTCGTGACGATTCGGCTCAGACCGCCGGATACACCCGGAACTCGAAGATCGAATAGCCGAACCGGGTCGACCGGCTGACGCCCTGCATGCGCAGGTAGCGCACGTCGTTCTGGTCCAGCCACACGGTTTCCACGCCGCCCTGGCTGTCCGCGACGGTGGCCGCGGTGGTCCACGTCGTGCCGTCGGGCGAGGTCTGGATCTGATAGGCGTTGGCGTGCGCGAGTTCCCACTGCACCACGACTTTGCCGACCTGCTGGGCCCGGCCGAGCTGGACCTGGAGCCATTCGCCGTCGGTGTAGTTCGAGGACCAGCGGGTGGCCGCGTCGCCGTCGATGGCGTGATCCGGGGTGAACTGCGGCAGGCCGGCCTCGGTGCTGGACGCCGTCGCGACGGCCCCGGCCGAGGCCAGGGCGACGTTGTTCGCGCCGGTCTCGGGATGCACCCGAACGACCACAGCGGACTTTCGCGCGCCGAAGGCGATCGGCACCTGATAGGTGCCGACCGACAAGCTCGTCACGGTCAGGTTGCGGCTCGGTTGGGCACCACGCGGCACCGACACCAGGCCGGCCATCGGCGTGATCCGCAGACCGCGCGGCGGCGTCGCCACCAGGAGATCGTGCTGGTCATCGAGGCCGAGGCTGCTCAGGTTGACGGTCAGCGTCCCCGGTTGGCCGAGCTGCACGTCGAGCTCCAACGGCACCACATTCACGGCGACACCGGCATCGGCGTATCTCGGCACCACCTCGGCGATCGTCGGCGGCGGGCTGCCTGGCGTCCACAGTAGACGGATGGCGTCGGCGCTTGCCTGATGCGCGGACAGTTGGGTGTAACCGTCGGCCAGGGCGCCAAGGGAGCGCCAGCCGTCGGCCTGGTGCACCTGGACCGTGCCGGCGGCGTGCCCGACCACCTCGACCGCGCTCAACGCCCGGCCGCCCGGCAGGCCGACGACCAACGCGTCACCGGATGCGGGGGAGGAGCCGGCGGTGTAGGCGGTGTCCGCATTGCCGTCCGCGGCGGCGGCCAGGTTCGAGCCCGCGGGCGCGCCGGTGACCGGCAGCGGACCGATACCCGGCCCGGTCACGGCGAACTCCCGCACGACGACCCAGTTGGTCTGCGTCCCGGTCGCCCGCAGCCGGATGTAGCGGGCCGTCGTGCCGGCCGGCAGATCCGCGTGCACGGTGGTGGTGCCGGCGAACGACTGGACGGCCTGCCAGCCCCGGCCGTCGCCGGAGTACTCCAGCACGCCGCTGTGCAGATAGTCGTCCGGACTGTCCGATTTGGACATCGTGACGGTCACGGCCGTCACGGGTTGGGACACGCCGAGATCGACGCCGACATGGTCACCGTCCGACGGCGGCCGGCTGCTCCAGAAGTACGTGCTGTCGTCGCCGTCGACCGTCTTGACCGGCGTGTGGTCCAGGTAGGCCGGCATGGAGATGTCGGCGGCCGGCCGCCGACCGGCCAGCCCGAGCCAGCGGTCGTTCTCGGCCAACGCCGCCGTGACGAACGCGTCGATCACCCCGTCGCCGACGCTGACGTTCACCGTCCCGTTGAGCCCGACGTACTGGTACGACGCGGCCTTCGCGGCCAGCGCCCGGACCTGCGCCCGATCCGCGACAGCCGCCGCGCCCTGGTCGTTCCGCTGGTCCACCAGCATGCGCAGCGCGGCGCGGGCGGCCTGCCCCCACGTGCCGGCCGAGTCCACCCAGGGCCGGGCTTCGGCGACGAAGGCGGCGTCGGCCAGGTCCGAAGGGATGCTCTCGATCGCCCGCAGGTAGGTGTCCAGCAGGTCGGCAGCCGTGTTGTCGCCGTTCTCCCACGCCGGCCAGAACGCGGCGATCCGGCCGGCCAACACGGGCGCCTGCACCGGGTTGAGCAGCGAGTAGTGCTCGAGGTCGGCGAACGCGTCCATCGCCTGCCGGGCGGCCAGACTCGGGCCGGCCAGCTCGTTCAGACCGGCCTGCCACGAGCGCTGCGGGTCGTAGGCCTGGTCGTTCCAGGTGAAGTCGGCGACGCCGAACAGCGCGATGTCCGAGGCGACCGGCTGGATCATCGGGTTGGCGGTGATCCCGTACAGCGACGACGCCAGCCCGGCCTGGCGGCCGGTGTACGGACCGAGCAGCAGCCGGTTGGTGGTGTAGTCGTTGACCGGGTAGTTGTCCCAGACCAGGATGTCGTGGCCGAACACCGCCTTGGCCGCGGCCGCCTGGTCGGCCGTGATCGTCGTCGCGATCACGCCCGCGCCGGTCCACTCCACCACGATCGACGGGTCGAGCTGCGCCTTCAGTGTGTCCTTGTACGGACTCGAGGCCAGGTCGTAGTACTCGGTCGGCACCATCTCCAGCCGGGCCGCGCCGGGATGGGTGGCGATGAAGTCGTGCTGGACCTCGTTGAGCAGCAACGACTGCGCCGCGCCGGCCGCCGCGCCGCCGTCGCCGAACCGGGCCTGGTCGGCGTCGCAGTTCCACTTGGTGTAGCTGATGTCGTCCAGCGGCACGGCGAAGGTCCGCACGCCGACGTCCCACAGCGACTGGAGCTTGGCCACGAGCGCCTGCTCGTCGGCCGCCGAGCTGTAGCAGACCGACAGGCCGGGGGAGACGGCGTAGGTGAAGTCGACGTGGTTGGCGATCGCCCGGCCGACCAGGGCCTTGAGCTGCGCCAGCTGATCGGGCGGGTACTGGTCGCGCCAGCGGGCCCGCAGGTAGGGGTCGTCCTTCGGGGTGTAGACGTACGTGTTCAGCTTGTGCCGGCCGTCGAAGTCGAACTGGTCGGCGCGGGCGGCGTTCGACCAGGGCGTGCCGTAGAAGCCCTCGACGACGCCTCGCGTCCTGTATGACGGCCAGTCGCGGATCGCCACCGCCGGGACCTCGCCGCGGACCGCCAGCTGCCGCAGCGTCTGGGCCGCGTAGAACGTGCCCGCCGCGTCGTGACCGTCCAGCACGATCACCGGCCGGCCGTCGAGCTGTCCGTCGGCCAGCACGTATCCCTCGTCCGGCAGACCGCCGGCGTCCTGAACGCCCAGCCCGGCCAGCGCCGCCGCGTCGTCGACCAGGACCGTCGGCTCACCGGGCTGCGGCTTGTCGTCGATCTGGCGCACGCCATTGGCCTGGAGCGTCTCTCGGATCACCCGCACCGCCGCCGGGTCGCTGTCCGGCCGCGTCACCAGGCCCATCGACGGCGTGAGGGTCACTCGGTCGCCGTGCCGTTGGATCGACTGCGGCGTCGGGTAGACGTTCGGCACCGCTTCGCGGGCCGTGCCGGCGGCCGACGCCGGCGGCATCGCCAGACCGATACCCAGCAGCAGCACCGACAGGGCACACACCACGTGTCGCGACATCGCCCCTCCAGAGCCAGTCCGGCGTGCCACCCCTCGAGCAAGTCTTACCGTGACCCCGGTCCGCCTGCTACCCGCAATCGGGTCTACCTGGGCCGGTCGAACATCCGGCCGGCGAACGTCAACAGATACGGCAGGCTGGCCCGGGCGGTGTGCCAGGTGTGGTTGAAGCCTTGTTCCATGCGCACGACGACGTCCTGGCCACGGGCCTGCAACGCCTTGCCGAGCCGGTCGGCGGTGGCCGCGTCGGTCGGGGCGCCGGTGCCGGCGGTGAGCATGACGGACAACTTCTGCGGGAACGGCATGGTCGGGATGTAGTCGCGGGGAGTGTTGGCCCGCACCAGTTTCTGGTTCCCGCCGAGGAAACCCTCGTTGCCGTCCAAGGTGTCGTACGGCAGCGAGATCAGCAGTGTCCCGAACTGGTCGAGGTGGTGCAGACCAACGTTGAGTGCGGCGAAACCGCCGCCGGACATGCCGCCGAGCGCCCGGTGGCCCCGGTCGGGCAGGGTGCGGTAGCGCTGGTCGATGGCGGTCACCACGGTCCGGGACAGGTAGGTCTCCAGTTGGGGGCCGCCCGGCACGTCGAGGCCGTCCCAGGCGCGGCTGGGCTGGCCGGCGGTGAGGTCGACGCTGACGACGATCATCGGCGGCAGGGCGTTGTGCTCGTAGAGCCCATGTAACGTGCCGGCGGCGTCGCCCGCGGCCAGCCAGTCGTCGGGGCTGCCGTAGGGATAGCCGTGCACGAGGTAGACGACCGGATAGCGCCGGTCGGGCTGGTCCCGGTAGCCGGGCGGCAGCAGCACGAACGTCCGCCCGGACGGCACGGCCAGCGTCGGGTCGGTGACGTCGATCCGCTCCACGTTCGAGGCCGTGACGGCGCCCGGTCGGTCGTCGATCGGACCGTCGATCGACTGCCCGAGCCAGCGCAGCGGCCCGCCGCCCCGGGCGATGAGCTGGGCCAGGTCGTGCCGGGTGCGGACGTAGCCGACGTAGCTGTTCAGGCCGGTGATGCCGGCCAGCAGGGCCAGGCAGACGACGGCCGCGATGCTGGTCCGCCGGAACCGGCGTGACCAGATGGCGGCGGCCAACGCCGCCAGGGCGAGCACGGCCAGCGTGAGCCAGATCCACGGCGACTCCAGCGGCCCCGTCTGCCGAGCGTGCTCGGCCACCTCGTCCGGGACCGTGATGTCACTCATGTGACCCATACTCCGTACGGGTGACGCCGCGGCCCACCGGTTGACCGGCCCCGAGCACCCGTCACCTGGCTGGTCCTCGGCAGCCGGTCGGCTGGTTCCCGGCAGGCGAGCCCCGGATGGAGGCAACCGGCGTGGTCCAGGAGGATGCGGGCATGATTCGGGTGGTTGTGGTGGACGACGAGGAGCTGGTGCGGTCGGGTTTCCGGCTGATCCTGCAGGCGGCCGGGGACATCGAGGTGGTGGCCACCGCGACCGGCGGGCAGGCGGTGCGCGAGGTCGGCCTGCACCAGCCCGACGTGGTGCTGCTGGACATCCGGATGCCCGACGTGGACGGCCTGACCATCCTGCGGCAGCTGCGCGGGCTGCACCGGCCGCCGGTGGTGGCCATGCTGACGACGTTCGACTCCGACGAGTACATCGCCACCGCGCTGCGCTCCGGGGCGGCCGGCTTCATCCTCAAGGACACCGGCCCCGACCAGCTGGCCCAGATGGTGCGCACGCTCGCCGCCAACGGCGTGGTGCTGTCGCCCAAGGTCGTCCGGACGGTGGTGGACGGCTACCTCGACGCCGACAACAGCTCCGCCGCGGCCGAGCAGGTCGGCCAGCTCACCGAGCGTGAGCGCGCGGTGCTCGTGCTGATCGCCGACGGGCTGTCCAACACCGACATCGGGGCCCGGATCCACGTCAGCGTCGGCACGGTCAAGGACCACGTCAGCGCGATACTGACCAAGCTCGGCGTGGGCAGCCGGGTGCAGGCGGCGCTGGTCGCACAGCGGGCCGGCCTGCTCGACGGAGACCGGCCGTGAACCGGGCGCTCAGGCTGCTGGCCGAGGCGGCCCTGATCGCGGCCGCCGCACTGGACGCCGGCCTGAACGCCGACCCGGCCTGGCAGGAGATCGTCTACGCGGTCGTGGCTGTCGCGGCATTGTTGGCCCGCCGGTGGTGGCCGGTGCCGGTGTTCCTGCTGACGTTGCCGGCGCTGGTCGTGTCCGGCTCGGTCATCGCCACGCTGATCGCCCTGTACGCGATCGCGAGGCGCTACGCCAACCGCTGGCTGCTCGGCGCCTGCGGCGTGCTGGCCGCGACCGCGTACCTGTTCCCCGGCATGGACTTCGACCTGCTCAGCGCCGACCTGGTGCTCGGCGTCATCTACGCGACGATGACCGCCGCCGCGCCGATCTTCCTCGGCCAGTTCGTTCGCGCGCAGCGTGAGCTGGCGCTGCGGCTGACCGACATCGAGCAGGCGCGGGAGCACGAGCGGCGGCTGGACGCCCAGGCCGTGCTGGCCAAGGAGCGCAACCAGCTGGCCCGCGAGATGCACGACGTCGTCTCGCACCAGGTCAGCCTGATCGCCGTGCAGGCCGGCGCGCTCCAGGTCAGCACCGCCGATCCGGCGGCACGGGACGCCGCGGTGAACATCCGCCGGCTGTCCGTCGACACGCTCGACGAGCTGCGGCACATGGTGAACCTGCTCCGCGCCGCCGGCACGCCGGCCACCGAGCTCACGCCACAGCCCACCTTGTCCGACCTGGAGCGTCTGCTCGACGGCAGCGGCATCGAGACCGAGCTGGTCGGCAGCGCGCCGTCCGGGATGGACGCGCCGACGCAGCGCACGATCTACCGCACCGTCCAGGAGGCGTTGACCAACGTCCGCAAGCACGCGCCCGGCAGTGTCGCCACGGTGTCGTTCGCCCATGACGACACCGACGTGACCGTCACGGTCACGAACACGCCGCCGACCCGGCCGACGCTCACGCTGCCCAGCGCGCGGCACGGGCTCGTCGGCCTCCAGGAGCGGGCGGCGCTGCTCGGCGGCACCGTCCGCACCGCGCCGACGTTCGACGGCGGCTTCGAACTCCAGCTCCGGCTGCCGTTGTCAGGCTGATCGCTGGTAGCGCGGGACACCGTAGCGGCGCTGGATGTAGAACTCGGCCGCCACGACGACCATCAGCACACCGACCCAGATGCTGCTGCTGGCGATGTCGTGGATGATGGCCAGGTTGTCCCCGTGGTAGCTCGGGCCCTTGGCCTGCGACACGATGATCAGCGCGAGCACCGGCTGCACGATCCGGCTGAACAGCGAGGAGAACGTCAGCGCGTAGTTGCGGATCATCCAGCGGCGATGGTCGGCGAACCGGCGCTGCCGGGCCGACCGGTAGCCGGCGATGGCGGTGCCGGCCCAGGCCAGGTCGACGACCAGCAGTCCGGCCTGGTTGGACACACCGAACGGCGCGGCCAGGGCGACCGGCACGGCCAGCACCATGGACGGGAAGACGCCGGCGAAGAAGTAGGCCCGGCCGACCCAGCGGTGCACCCGCGGGTGGTTGTTCCGCAGCCACGGCACGAACTGGGCCAGGCCGCTCACCGTCGCCACGGTCGCGGTGAAGATGTGCCCCACCAACAACCAGAAGAACACGGGGTTGTCGAACTTGGCGCGGCTGGTGCTCATGTCGGGCGGGATGTACGGCGTCAGCATGTAGACGAGCAACGCCACGGTCACCACCGCCAACGACACCAGCGGCCATCGTCGCCACCGCCGCCGGCCGGCGGTCGTGGTGGTGGTCGGTTCCGGACGTGTGATCACGGACATCTGCTGGGCCCCCTCGGCTGCGTGCCTTCAGGGTTCACATCCTGTCGCGACCGGGCCGGGCGAGCACTGGTCCTGAGATCCGTCCGCATGGTGGTGCTAGGTCCACCCGTGACCGGGTCGCGTCCGGCCGGACAGACCGGACGCGACCCGACGGTCAGTGGCTCGCCGGGGCGGGCCACCGCACGGCGAGCGGGTGATAGTCGTTGCGGTGGTGGGAATTCCCGGCGACCCAGCCGCTGGGGCTGATGGCGTTGGCGATGGCGTCGCCGTCGGCCGGGTTCACGCCGAGGTCGACGACCTGGCCGTCGCGACCCCACTGCACGGCGTGCGGCTCGATGCCGGCCCCGTTGCCGAAACCGACCGCGATCCCGTTGCTGTTGATGGCTTCCGCGCCGCTGTTGTCGCCGCCGGGCAGGGTCGGCAGCACGGTGATCGTGCCGTCGGGATTCCACCGGGTGGCGTGGTTCTTGCGGTCGGCCGACTGCGAGGTGCCGACGATGGTGCCGTCAGTGCTGATCCCCGCGGCCCAGCTCATCACGGCGCCGGGCGCGGTGCCCAGATCGGTCGCGGTCCCGTCGGTGTTCCAGCGGATGGCGTGCTTCCGCTTGTAGTCCTCGTCCCAGGCCGAGCCGACGACAGTCCCGTCATCGGACACCGCGTCGGCCTCGCTGCTCCAGTACCCGGCCGGCACACCGAGATCGGTCACCGAGCCGTCGGTGGCCCAGCGCAGCGCGTGGCTGATGAATCCCTCGGTGCCCACGTACGCGGACCCGACGATCACGTTGCTGTTGTTGATGGCTCGGCCTTGGAAGTAGCTGGCGCCGGCCAGCACGTCCAGTTCGGTGATGGAGCCGTTGGCCGACCAGCGCACCGCGTGGTTGTCGACGGTGGCGGACTCGGCGGTGCCGGCGATCACCCCGGCGTCGTTGATGGCCGCCGCGTTGGTGTACCCGCCGGCGACCAGGCCCGGCAGCGGCGTCGCCGTGCCGTGCGCGTCCCACCGCGTCGCCCGCACCGGCCCATTGCTGGCGGCTGTCCAGCCCACCGTGGTGCCGGCGTCGTTGATCCCGGTCGCCGCCCCCTCGACCCCGCCCGGCAGCAGTGCCGGCTGCGTCGTGTCGGCCAGCGCCGGCAGCGCCGTGCTGATCGTCAGCGCCACGGCCGTGCCGCAGGCAGCCGCCAGCAAACCCCGTCTGTTCAAGGTGTTCCCCCCTGAGTACCTGTCAGATCTGGCGACAGCGTATCAACAGGGCTCGCCTCATGTTGCCGCATCGAGGGCGCGGCGAAGGCGGTCCAGGAACAGGGTCACGTGCCGCTCTTCCCAGACCAGCGGCGGTCGCACCTTCAGCACGTCGCCGCGCGGACCGGTGGTCCCGGCCAGCACGCCGTGGTTGACGAGCTCGGACACCAGGGCCTTGGCCGCCTCGCGGGACGCGACGTCGACGCCGGCCAACAGGCCGGTGCCGCGGACTTCGCCGAGCAGCGGCTGCTGAGAAGCCAAGTCCCGCAAGCCGTTCCGCAGCAGTTCACCCATCTCGACGGCTTGGGCCGGCAGGTCGGTCAGGGTCAGCACGTCGAGGACGGCGTGGCCGGCGGCGGCCGCCGCCGGGGTGGCGGCGAAGGTGGAGAAGTACTCGTAACGGCTGGCCAGCACATCGGCGATCTCGCGGCGGGTCACGACCGCGCCGATGGGATAGCCCGCGCCCATCGGCTTGCCGAGGGTGACCAGGTCAGGCGTGACACCGGCCACCAGGAACCGCCACAACTGCGGGCCGCTGCGACCGTAACCGGACTGGACTTCGTCGGCCAGGTACAGCGCACCGGCGGCGTGGGCACCGTTGACCAGACCGACGACGAAGTCACCGGGCACGTCGAGAATGCCCTCGGACGTGAACTGCGAGTCGGCCAGCACCAATGCGGTTCGCTCACCGGCGGCGCGCAAGGCTTGGTCGGCGCGCGAGATCCGTTGTGCACCAACGGTTTCCGTCAGCCCGTCGCCGCGTGGCGCCGCGAAGGTGGCGACGTGGGCCGGACGGTAGCCGGCGGGCCACTCGTTCGAGCTCAGGTCGGCCAGCCACTTCGACGCCCCGTGATAGGCGTGCTCGGCGATCACGGCCGCCGTCGCGCCGGTGTACTCGGTGGCCAGCCGCCAGGCCAGTTCGTTGGCCTCGGTGCCGGAGGTGGTGAACAGGATGGTGTCGAGCGGCGCTGGCATGGTGGCCAGGATCCGTTCGGCCAGATCGACGATTCCCGCGTGCAGGTAGCGCGAATGCGTGTTGAGTGACGCCAGCTGTTGCCCGACGGCTCGGGTCACCGTCGGGTGGGCGTGGCCGATCACGGCGACGTTGTTGTAGGCGTCGAGGTAACGAGTGTTGTCCCGGGCGAACAGCCACGGCCCCTCGCCGCGTACGAGTTCGAGCGGCTGCCGATAGAACAGCGGCGACAGCGGTCCGCCCATGGCCTCCGCTCGGCGCGCCGGCAGGCTCGTCGGCGCGATGGCGTTCGTCAGATCGCGCGTGCCGGCCAGCCGGGAGAGCCGGTCGGCGAGGTCGTCCGGCGGCAACGCCCCCAGCAGCTCCAGCACCCGACTGCTGGTGCTGTCGTACTGGGTGATGTACCGGAGGTTGTCGGCGTGCGCCCCGCGCCTCATCGCCGACACCGCCAGTGTGGTGAGCAGCCGGGCGATGACCAGTTCGCCCAGCACGGCCACCTCGGCCGTCGACAACAGTTGTTGTCGCTGATATCCGCGCAGCACGGCCTCGGTCAGCCGCCAGAGGTCGTCACTGCGGCGCAGGACGGAGGTCAGCGTCGCGGCCAGGTCGACCACCCTCGCCGTGTGCTGCATGTCGCCGAAGTCGATCACGCCGGTCACCACACCGTCGGCGGCCAGCACATTGGTCAACGTGACATCGGCGTGCTGGATCCCCGACGGCAGCGTCGCCGTGGCCGCCAGCGCCGGCCGAACCCGGTCGACCAGCTCGGCCATGCCGATACCGGATGACGCCACGACCTCCGGCATCCGCCGGATGTCCCACAGCAGCGACCGGCCGGCCGCCGGATGGAAGAACCCTTGCAGCGCAACGGAGACCCGGCTGGCGATGGCCCCGACCTGCGCCGCCAGGTCGGCGTCGAGCGGGCCGCCTTCCAACGGCTGGCCGGGCAGCAGCGTGATCAGCCGGGTCAGGCACTCCCGTCCGGCATCGTCGCTGGTGCGCACGACCTCGCCGATGGTCGCCGGCACCGGCAGACCGGGATCCGCCGTGCGCACGTGCTCCAGCGCCCGGGTCTCCATGTCCACCACCTCGGCCGATTCCGCCGGGTTGGAGATCTTGAGCACGTACCGGCCGTCGACCAGCACGTTCAGGTCGCGTTCGCTGTCCAGCGGACCGAGTTCGACGTCCGGCAGCGCCCAGTGCTCACGCAGCACGGCCCGCAGGCGGTCGGCGGCGAACTTCGGGGCGGGTTCGGCGAAGATTCCGGACATGCGCCTCACACCTCGGTGACGTGCTCCACCTGCGGCGTCGTCGCGAAGTAGCCGCCGACGAGCTCGCGCCAGCGGCCGAAGTCCGCCGACTCGCGGAACTGGACCGTGTGGTGCTCAACGGTTTCCCACTCCACGACCAGCAGATAGCGCTGCGGGTTCTCGATGCCGCGGTGCAGGCTCGCGCCGAGGCAGCCGGCTGCCCGCTCGAACAGCGGCCTGGCCTCCTTGAACCCCGCCTCGAAGCCGGCCTCCTGGCCCGCCGGCACCTCGATCCGCGCGATCTCCCTGACCGTCATCCGCACTCCTCGCTCACCGGGCCTTGATCGGCATCATACGGGCCTCACGCGCCGGGGAACCGGTGCCAGGGCGTGACGGAGTCGATGTAGACCATGGCGTCGAAGGCGTTCGGCTCGACGGGCTGCGCGGCCCCGCCGTTCATGATGTGCGTGGCGGTCACGGGTTCGCGGCGCAGGTCGGTGAGGGACAACGGAAGTCCGCCCAGCGCGGCGTCCATAGTGGAGGGTTCGAACGGGCCGACGGTCTCGTTGAACAGCTCAACGTGACCGGGCGGGCCGTCCAGCAGCGGGCGGTGCAGCTCCAAGGTGCCGCCGCCGAAGGCCGAGCCGATGATCACGAGGTCGTCGCCGAGGACGTGGGTCAGCTGATGGCCGAGCGTGGTCAACTTGTCGTTGATGATCGGCGGTGCCCACAGCGGACACCGCTGCACGTGCCCGTTGTGGGCGGTGACGACGATCCGGGACTCACGTTGCAGGATCCACTCCACGGTCTCGGCCATGGCGTAGTCGCGGATGTTGGCCCCGGGATACGTCCGGGTGGCCCCCTCGGGCATGGCGGCGGCGAAGGCGTCGGTGTGCCGGGCCATGGTCGCGCAGTGCAGGGCCAGCTCGATCCGGTGGCGGTCGGCGCTGGCGGCGTAGTCGACGCGCATCGTGTGCAGGCGCTCGGCGAACGACCCGATTCGAGCGGTGATCTCGTACCGGAGAGCGGGCTCCAGCGCCATGTACGCCTGGAGTGCCGGGGCCGCCCACGCACGGCCGGCACGATCGGTCGGCAGGTAGTCGAACAGCGGCAGCAGGGTCGAGCGGATCACCTTGGCGTAGCCGGGATCGACCTCGTCGAGCAGCGGCAGGCAGGCCTCGATCGCTGGCAGCGCCGACGCGCTGGAGCCGGAGATGTCCATGCCGTAGAAGCGAACCCCGTGCTCCCGCAGCCACGGCAGGTGCTCGCGCATCTCCTCGCAGCGGCCGAAGCGATAGGTGATCCCGTGTGCCAGCACGGCATCGAGGTCGCCGCCGTCGCGGAGCCAGGAGTCGACCGCCAGTCCCTCGGCGAAGCCGGACTCCATGACAAAGGCCCCGAAACCGAGCTCGCGCACCAGGAATCGGGTCAGTCGGTGACGCAGGTCGTAGAACTCGTGGATCCGGTGCGCGCTCTCGCCGATGGCCACCACACGGGCGTCGCCGACGATCTCGCGGAGCGGCTCCAGGTCGCTGAAGTCCTCGTCCGTCGGATCGAGGGTGCGAAGCGGATGCATTCGTCAACCGTAGGTTGACATGGAGGCGAAGTCAACCGTAGGTTGACGATAGCGGCCGGCTGGAGGTAGATCTCCACGCCGGCCTTCGACCGGCCCGTCTGACCGGTACCATCCGGGCGTGAGCAGCGAGTTCGACGACCAGGACGACATCGCCGACGAGATCGGGGACGAGCTGGCGTCGGGGGAGGCCGACGACGGGCCGCGGGCGCTGCCACGGGGCATCCGGCCGCTGCTGGTGCTGGGCAAGATCCGGCAGATCATCGAGGTGTTCGCGGCCGACCGGCCGGAGCTGACCTTCCTGGAGATCCGCAAGGCGACCGGCCTGCCGGCCAGCACGTGCCAGCGGCTGGTGGCCAACATGGTGGCCGAGCAGTTCCTCGACCGGCACGGCGACCGCTACCGGATCGGCCTGCGCTTCGGCTACTGGGCGTCGCCGGCCGGCGCGGGCATGGACGTGAGCGAGGTGGTCCGCCCGGCACTGGAGTGGCTGCGGGACGCCACCGGTGAGACCTCGTGCCTGTACCGGCGGGAGGGCGACGTCCGGGTCTGCGTGGCGATGGCCGAGACGTACCACGCGATCCGGCGCGAGATGTACGTTGGCAAGCTGATGCCGCTGCACGCCGGCTCGGCCAGCCGGGTGCTGCTGGCCTGGGACGAGTCCATAGTGGACTCGGTGCTGGACCGCACGCTGGAGCGGTTCACCACCACCACGGTCACCGACGCCGCGCTGCTGCGGGCACTGCTGGCCCAGACCCGGCACCAGGGCTATGCCGTGACCTTCGAGGAGCGCGACCCGGGTGCCGCCTCCGTGTCGGCCCCGGTGTTCGGGCCCGGCCGGGTGCTGGTCGGCGCGCTGGGCATCAGCGGTCCGACGATGCGCATCTCCACCCAGCAGAGCGCCGAGTGGGCTCCCCTCGTCGTGCGCGCCGCCCAACAGGCTACCCGCCTCCTCGGCGGCCAGTAGCGCCTTTTTTTGCCACATGCGCTTCCTATGTGGCATTCAGCGCCACATAGGAAGCGCATGTGGCACAAAGGTGTCACTCGATGGGGTTGCTGAGCGCCCACGGATGCGTGCCGGGTGACCGGACCGCGCCCTCGGTGGCCCGACTCCGTGCCGGCTCCCCGAGCTGTGAGACGAGCGCCTGCCCGCGAGCCACCAGCTGCCGGAATCCGTCCTGGCTGAGCCAAGACGGCCGCAGCGCGTAGACCACGTCCTCGCTGGCCAGGCAGCCCTACCGCGGCCGGATGATCATGCTCGGCGCATTCCACCTGCTGCAGACCCTCGGCTACTACGGCTTCGGCACGCTCGCGGTGCTGGTGCTGGCCTCGCGCGGCTTCACCGTGCAGCATTCCCTGCTCTACACCGCGCTGTCGTTCCTCGGCTACCCGATCGGCTCGCTGCTGTCGGTGCCGCTGATCCACCGGGTCGAGCGCAAGTTCCTGGTGATCGGCTCGGTGCTGGCGATGGCCGTGGTCGGCATCGTCTTCGCCACGGCCGGCACGTCGGCGCTGATCGTGGTGGCCGGCTTCGCGTTCACAGCCGTCAGCAACATCTTCTCCAACGCCTACCACATCTATCAGGCCGAGATCTTCCCCACGGAGCTGCGCGCCTCGGCCACCGGCTGGACGTACTCGCTGTCCCGGCTGGCCACCGGCGCGATGCCGTTCGTGCTGCTGCCGCTGCTGGGCAGCGGCGGGCCGACCATCGTGTTCACGGTGGTCGCCGCCGCGCTGGCGCTGGTGGCCGTGGACGTCGCGGTGCTGGGCCCGCGGACCTCGGGCCGGTCGGTGGAAGCGATCAATCCTCGCTGAGGTGTGGTAAACGGACAGTGTGCAGATCCGGGTGCTGGGCACGGTCGAAGCCCAGGTTGGCGACGAGCTCGTGGCGCTCGGACCGCGGCAGCGGCGGCTGGTGCTCGGTGTGCTGGCCTGGGAGGTCAACCGGCTCGTGACCGTCGACCGGCTGATCGCCCTGGTCTGGCCCGACGACCCGCCGCGCTCCGCGGCCCACGCGGTCCGCGTGGCCGTGTCCGACCTGCGGTCCCGGCTGCCCGTGGAGATCGAGACGCACGGCACCGGCTACCTGCTGCGCTGCGATCCGCTGCTGATCGACGTGCACCGGTTCCAGACCCTGATCGCGCAGGCCCGCAAGACCGTCGACGACCGGGCCCGGTTGGAGGTGTTGGACGAGGCACTGGGCCTGTGGCGGGGCCCGGTGTTGGCCGACGTCGCCCCGGATCGGACCCGCGACCTGCTCGCGTCCGGCGTCGAGGAGACGCGGCTGGTTGCCGTGGAGGACCGGGTCGAGGCGTTGCTCGGCCTCGGTGGGCATCGGGACGTCGTCGAGGAGCTGCTTGGCCTCGTCGACGCCCACCCGACCCGGGAGCGGCTGGTCGGGCAGCTGATGTTGGCGCTCTATCGCAGCGGCCGGGCCAGCCAGGCGTTGGACGTCTTTCGGCGCACGCGGGCATACCTGGCCGACGAGCTGGGCATCGATCCCGGTGCCCAGCTGCGGCGGCTGGAGCTGGCCATCCTGCGGAACAACGAGGAGCTGGACCTGCCGGTCGTGTCCACCGCGCTGGTCGGCCGCCGGCACGAGCTGGCCATGCTGGGGGAGTGGCGGGCCAAGGCCCTGGCGGGCCGGACGACCGTGGTGTTGCTGGAAGGTGCTGCCGGCATCGGCAAGAGCACCCTGCTGGACGAATTCTCTCGTGGTATCAGGGTTTTGCGCGGTCAGGGCGTCGCCGAGGAAGGTGCGCCGGCCTACTGGCCGTGGCGGCAGGTCTTCCGGCAGTGGCTGGCCGAAACGGATGCCGAGGTGGCCGCTGGGGTACTGGGCAACTCGGCCGACAAGATCGGGCGCATAGTGCCGGAGCTGGGGCGGCCGGCCGACGCCGAACGGTCCGCCGAGGAGCGGTTCGCCCTGTTCGACGAGGTCACCGCGCTGGTCGGCCGGATGGCCGCCGGCGGTCTGGTGATCGTGCTCGACGACCTGCACTGGGCCGATCCGGCATCGCTGCTGCTGTTCAGCCACCTCGCCCGTGGGGTCGCCGGGGCGCCGTTGTTGCTGGTCGGGGCGTACCGACCGTACGAGCTGCGGCAGGCCCGCGACACCCTGGCCGAGATCACCAGGCTCGGCGCGGCGGTCCGCCTTGAGCTGTCCGGCTTCTCGGCCGACGAGGTCGCCGAGCAGCTGACCGCCGAGCTCGGTCGCCCCTGCGAGCCCGCCGAGGCAGCGGCGATCACCACCCGGACCGGCGGGAACCCGTTGTTCGTCCGAGAAATCGGCCGGCTCCGGCGCGCCGATCCGCAGGCGTCGATCACCGACGTGCCGACCGGCGCCCGGGACGCGATCCGCCAGTACCTCAGCGTGCTCTCCCCGCCTTGTCGAGCACTGCTGGCCACGGCCGCGGTGCTCTCGGTGGACATCGACCCGGTGACGCTCGCGGCCGTTTCCGGGGCAGCCATCGAGGAAACGCTGACCGAGCTGGACGAGGCCGCGGCGATAGGCGCTGTGTTGCCAGGGTTTCGCTTCGCCCACGACCTTGTGCGTGACAGCCTCATGCTCGACCTGGCCCCGACCGACCGGGCCCGTATCCACCTCCGCGCCGCCGAGCACTTCGAGGCCCGTAACGGCCACCCGGCCCAGATCGCCCATCACCGCTTGGCCGCCCGGCCGCTCGGCGATCCCTTGGCCGCCTCGAAGGCCGCCGCCGCGGCCGCCGAGGAATCCTTGCGCCAGTTCGCCTATGAGGATGCCGCGCGGCTGTTCGACCAGGCTCTGTCCGCGCACGGTCGACCCGACGGCGAGCTGCTGATCGGCAAGGCGATCGCCCAGTACCTGGCCAACGACCTCGCGTTGGCCCAGCGGACCAGTGAGCAGGCAGCGGAACTGGCCCGCCGCACCGGCGATCCCGTCACGCTGGCGCGGGCCGCGCTCGTCATGCCGGAGCAGGCCGACCCTGTGTGGCTGGTGACCATAAAACCGTGGTGCGAGCAGGCTTTGACCGAGTTGCCGCCCGAGGACAGCGTGCTGCGGGCACGGCTGCTGGCGCTGCGCGCCGTCATCGAGGTGACCGACAATGCCCCCGCCGACGCCATGCGAACCAGCGCCGCCGCGCTGGCCATGGCCGAACGCGTGGACGACCCGGCCACACTGATCGAGGCCCTGCGAGCGCACAAGCATGCCCACAGTGGTCCAGATGACCCCGTCGTAGGCCTCGAACTGGGGGCCCGGGCCGTCGCGCTGACCGCCCGGGCCGGCGACGCGGCCGCATGGTGGGGATATCTGTGGCGCTACGACACGTTCATGCAGCTCGGCCGCGTGCATGAGGCCGAGGCCGAGCTGGACCAGTTCGAGCGGGCCGCGGTCCGGATCAACCGGTCGCTGGTGAACTGGCACCTGTGCGTGCTCCGGGCCGCCGTCGCCCAGGGCCGCGGCCAGTTCGCCGAGGCCAACGCCCTGCTCGACCGGGCGGGCGCGCTGGCCGAGCGGGGCAACAATCCGCAGGGCCACGCGGCCAACGAGATCACCCGGGCCTACTACACCGCCGCCACCAGCGCCCAGATCGGCGACGCCGCCGAGGCGATCAGCCGGGGCTTCGGCTCGTCGCTGATGGCCCGGTACACCCTGGCCAACCTGTACGCCATGATCGGCGACCTCGACCGGGCGCGGGCTTACTACGACACCTGGCCGCCGTTGGCCGAGGCCCAGGTCCAGGAGTGGTACCGGCTCACCGTCTATGGCCAGTACGCCCAGGTCGGCGCTGCCCTCGGCGACGCCGACACCTGC
Source organism: Kutzneria sp. (assembly GCA_035492655.1). Classification (GTDB taxonomy): domain Bacteria; phylum Actinomycetota; class Actinomycetes; order Mycobacteriales; family Pseudonocardiaceae; genus Kutzneria. The sequence goes on from DATJJB010000402.1 coordinate 23,036, forward strand.
GCCGAGGCGTACGAGCGGCTGCTGCCGTACGCCGCGCTGCACATGACTCCCGGCTCCAACGTCGTGATCACCGGCGGTTCCGTGCACACCTACCTCGGGCTCGCCGCCGCCTGCTGTGGGCGGACGTCCGTCGCCGCCGACCATTTCCGCGCCGCCAACGCCTCCAACGCCGCCGCCGGCCTCGTGCCGCACGTCGCCCAGGGCCACTTCCAGCTCGCCCTTCTGCTCCCTCGCGCCGAGGCCGTGGCCCATGCGCGGGAGGCCCACGCCACCGCTGTCCGTCTCGGCATGACTCGGCTGACCGCCCGTACACAGGAGCTGCTCGATTCCTATGTCTGACTTGCTCGACGTCGCCGCCGCCGTGCTGCCCGGCCAGTCGCTGCGCGGCGCCTTCGTCGCCCAGGGCGGTTCTCACCACGCCGTGGTGATTCCGGATGTTGCCGTCGTGCGCATCGCCCGTAAGCCAACCGCCGTGTCGTTGTTGCCGCGGCGTACGGAGTTGTTGCGGCGCTTGGCTTCGATGGACCTGCCTTTCGCCGTTCCGACACCGCTGACCGACGTCGTCTCCGTCGATGGCCACACCGCCGTCGCCCTCTCCTGGCTGTCCGGCACCGCACTGCCCCGAGGTGCCGCCGTCGACCCTGCTGAGCTGACCCGCCTGCTGGATGCGTTGCGGGGTATTGACTTGGCCGAGCTGGACGGCTTGCTCGGCGAACCCCATGAGTACGCCGGCGGCTCCCGTTGGCCGTCGCTCATGCTCGACGAGGTCATCCCTCGCCTGCCCGCCGCCGTCCGCTCCGACGCCCGCCGTCGCATCGAGGTCGCCTTGGACCTGCCTTCCGTCGTCCCTTCGCTCGTGCACAACGACCTAGCCGGCGAGAACATGCACTGGTCGGCTGATCACCGGCTCATCGGCGTGCTCGACTGGGACCTCGCCCAGCCCTTCGACCCCGCCATCGACGTCGCCTGCCTCGCTTGGTACGGCTGGCCCACCGTCGCCTCGGCCTTCCCGTCGTCCACTGTGGACCGTGCCCGCGTCTGGTACCGCACCTTCGGGCTCGAACAGGTCGCCTTCGCCGTCCTCAATGGAGAGTCGTCCGAGTCCATCTCCCGGCGCTGCGCCACCGCCGCCGCCTGGCTCCAGCGCACCGCCGACTAAATCGCTTGAGCCTCCAGTCACTGGAGACTCTAGTTTCGGAGCCATGATCACCGTCCTGGACACTTATCCGGCCATGCGGGCCATCCTGCTGGCCGCGCCGGCCGACCGGCCCGAGCTGCTGCGGACCATGCTCGAGCCGGCCGCCGGCATGTACCGCTACTTTCCGGGCGAGGTCGACCTGGTCGCCATGCACGCCATGGGTTCCGGCTTCCCGCTCGACCGCGACGAGGACCGCTGCCTCGAAGCGTTGGACGTCCTGCACTCCGCCGGTGCTTGGACCCGCATCGCCACCGCCCTGAACCGGGCCCTCTCCGTTCAACTCGATGCCACGCCGACGATCACCGTCCCCGACATCACGGTCCTGTTCGTCCTCGGCGACCCCGCCGACACGCACTTCATGGACGTCAGTCTCGGCATGGTCGCCAACGGCAGCGTCAGCGGCTACCTCTACCTCAACCTATGGCCTTCGCCCGAGAACCTCGCCCGTCTCGAGGCTTCCGCCGTGCACGAGCTGCACCACAACCTGCGCTACAGCCCCGGCAACGTCGTGTGGAACCCCGCCACCGTCACCGTCGGCGAGCAGATCGTTTCCGAGGGCCTCGCCGACGCCTTCGCCCGGCAGCTCTACGGCTCCCTCGGCTACGCGCGTGTCGGCCTTCCCCACCTGCACGACGACGCCGTCTACGCCAAGGTCCTCACCGGTCTCTCCGTCACCGGCATGCAGAACTTCACCCCTTGGGTGCACGGCGACGCCCACGCCCTCCGCTACGGCGCCACCCCCGTCGGCCTTCCCACCGGCGCCGGCTACGCCGCCGGCAACCGTCTCGTCGACGCTTACCTCGCCGCCACCGGCCAAACCCCCGCCCAGGCCCTCTTGGCCGACAGCGCCGACGTCATCCAGCAGGCACTGGCTGGTCAGCAGTGAAGTCGGTCAGCCCTTTTCGCGATACCCGTCATGGGGCCCCGTCGCCGGCCGCTTCGCCGCGGTGCGGCTCGATGCGGTCGATCATCTGCTCGCTCCAGGCTCGGATGGTCGTGGCCTGCTCCGGCGTGAGCGAGTCGAGGACGTAGTGACGGATGTTGTCCGCGTGACGGAGGATGGCGCTCTGGGCGGCTCGGCTGCCGCTGGTGGTCAGGCCGATCCCGGTACGGCGACCACTGGCCCCGAACTGGGTCCGTGCCACGAAGCCACGGTTCTCCATGCGGGTCAGCATGTGCGAGACGCGGCTCTTCTCCCAGTCGAGTGACTCGGCGAGCTCGCCGACGCGCATCTCGCGGCCGGGCGTCTGCCACAGCGTCACCAGGACACTGAACTCGGCCTTCGAGATGCCGCATTCGTCTTGCAGGCTGCGGTCGAGCTCCCGGGTGAGTAGACGCTGAGCGCGCATCCAGGTGTCCCAGAACGCCCATTCCTCAGGTCCCAGCGTTCGGGGCTCAGCCATGGGGCAATGCTAGACCAGTGAAGTTGACGCATCAACTCCACGGTGCCTAGAGTTGACGTGTCAACTTCCACGGTGATCGGAGTGGAGATGCCCGGTGTGGTTGCGGTCGTCGGCGGTGGGTACGGCGGAACGCTGGTGGCGGAGGCGCTCGACCCGTTCGCCGATGTGGTTCTGGTGGATCCGCGTGAGGCGTTCGTCAACGTCGCGGCCTCGTTACGCGCGCTGACTCGGCCGGCCTGGGCGCACAACGCGTTCTTCCCGTACGAGACCCTTCTTCGACGCGGCCGTGTGGTGCGGGACCGGGCTGTGTCGGTGGACGCGACCGGTGTGGCGCTGGGCGCCGGTGGGCGGGTGGCAGCGGACTTCGTCGTCCTCGCGACCGGCTCCAGCTACGCGTACCCGGCTCGTCCCCGTCGAATGGACTCCAGCGCGGCAGCGGCGCTGAACGATCTGCGCGAAACCCATGGCCAGCTCACCCTCGCTGATCGGGTGCTCATCCTGGGAGCCGGTCCGGTCGGCCTCGAGCTCGCCGGCGAGGTCCGCGAGGTCTGGCCGAGCAAGCAGGTGATCGTCCTCGACAAGAACGACGAGATTCTGCCGGGCTTCCTGCCCGAAGTCGGCGCGGAGTTGACCCGGCAGCTCGTCGACGCGGGTATCGACCTGCGGCTCGGCACCGGCTTGACGAGTCTGCCTCCCGTCCCCGAGGGACAGTTCGGCGCGTTCGTCGTCGAGACGGCAGGCGGCGACGAGATCGGTGCCGATATCTGGTTCCGCACCTTCGGATCCCGGGTCAACACCGGCTATCTCGCCGACGGGCGTCTGACCGACCTGACGCCGTCAGGACTGGTACCCGTGACGGCTCGCCTCAACGTCGTCGGTCACAACAACGTGTACGCGCTCGGCGACATCGTCGACCTCCCCGACCCCAAAATGGCCACCTGGGCGCAGACGCAGGCCGGAGTCGTCGTCGAGAACCTCCGCGCGCAGCTCGACGGCCGCCTGCCGGACGCGGTGTACACGTCCGCGACCGAACGGCGCATCTTCCTTCCGCTCGGCACAGTCGGCGGCGTCGGGCAGCTCGTCGCGCCCGACGGCACCACCTACGCCGCCCCCTTGGAAACCGTCATCGAGCGGAAAGGACGAGACCTGTTCACCTCACGCTTCGCCCAACGCTTCCACCTCGCATGACGGCGTGGGTGGCGAGAACATGAAGCCACGCATTGGTTGGTCAGCAGTGAAGTCGGTCAACTGCGGCTCGAGGGCTCCGGTCAGTTCGGCGATGAGCAACTCAGTGAGGGTTCCGTCGAACGTGTGCCCCTCGAATTCGACGTCCCAGACGATCGTCTACCGGTCCGGGTTCGATCCTGGCAGACTCACCACGGCCTGCTGGCGGACGCCGGCGAAGCCGGCGTCCGCGGCGGGATCACCAGGGCAGTGGGCCGTCGGCGTCGAAGTAGCCGCCGGTGGGGCCGTCGGGGCCGATCAGGGCCAGGCCGATGATGACGGCGGCGCCGTCCTCGACGGACTGGTGGCCGGTGTTGTGGTTGAGGTCGGTCTTGGTGAAGCCGGGCTCGACGGAGTTGATCCGAATGCCGGGGAAGGCCTTGGCGTACTGGACGGTGATCATGTTGAGGGCGGCCTTGGAGGTGGGGTAGGCGACGCCGGTGTAGCCGTAGGCCTGGAAGGACGGGTCGCTGAGGCGCGCCAGGGAGGCCAAGCCGCTGCTGACGTTGACGACGACGGGGGCGGAGGACTGCTGCAGCAGCGGAAGGAAGGCGTGCAGCACCCGGACGGGACCGACGACGTTGGTCTCCAGCGTGGTCCGCATGACGTCGCCGGTGTGCTCGCCGGCGCTGAGCACACCATCAGCGCTCATCTCGGCCTGGATGCCGGCGTTGTTGATCAGCACGTCCAGCCCGCCGGCGGCGGCGACGACCTCGGCGGCGGCGGTGACCGACGCGTCATCGGTGACGTCGAGCTGCACGGGCATGGCCCCGACGTCGTTGGCGGCCCGCAGGCCGCGGGCCGCGTCCCGGCTGCCGAGGAAGACCTTGTGCCCGGCGGACACTAGCTGGCGAGCGGTCTCAAGCCCGAGACCCTTGTTCGCTCCGGTGATCAGGATTGCCGTCATGGTTCCCGACCGTAGGGGCTGGTGCGCGGTCCAGGTCAACCACCCGCCGCCGGTGGTCCCGGTCCAGCCACACCTGGGCGACCAGCAGCGGCAGCGTCCACCCGAGCCAGGACGACAGCCCGGCGGTGGTGATGAGCAGCGCGAGATGGTTGTCGGCGTAGCCGGGCGTCAGGGTGATCACGAGGATGACGACCCAGATCCGGTTGGTGGCGATGGAACACGCCAGCACGAAGCTGCGGATCATCCACCGCCGATGCGCGGCGAAGTCCCGGCGGCGAGCGGCCAGCAGCCCGGCGACGGAGGTCCCGATCCAGAGCGTAGCCAGCACGGTGCTGCTGGCCCGCGCCACCGGACCGTACGGAGTGGTGGTGGCGAGGTACAGGGCCAGCAGCCCGGCGGCGACGCAGAGTCCGACATAGACCCGGCCGGTGACGCGATGTAAGCGCGGACGTCGAGCCCGCAGCCACGGCCACACCTGGAGGCAGCCGGTCAGCAGCGCGGCGCAGCCCAGGAAGACGTGCACGGTGAGGACCGGGAAGTACGCCGCCAGCGGCGGCTCGGGCTGGATCCGGGATTGCGCAGGGTCACCGGTGAAGTAGGGCGGTACCTCGAAGGCTACGAAGGCGACAGCCAAGATGATCAGGACGAACGGCCAACGGCGACCGCGAGCGTATGCCATACGCGGAGCGTAGCAAGTACGCTTGGTTACCATGTCGCGGTGGATCAGTTGCCGCGCACGCTGCGAGTCCTGTGGGACCTGGAGCCCAAGCCGACCAGGGCGACCGGCCCGGCCCTGAGCCGGGAACGGATCGTGCGCGCCGCCATCGAACTGGCCGACGAGCAGGGCCTGGACGCGCTGTCCATGGCCCGCCTGGCCGAGCGGCTCGGCTGCGCCACCATGTCCCTCTACCGGCACGTCGCGAGCAAGGACGAGCTCCAGGCGGTGATGTTCGACGCCGCGCTGGGCGAGCCGCGGCCGGCCAAGTCGGATGCTGGCTGGCGCGCCGGCCTGGAGACCTGGGCCCGCGCGCTGCTCGCCGTCTACCGGCGGCATCCGTGGATGCCGCGCATGGAGGTCACCGGCCCGCCGCTCTCGCCGGTGCAGCTGGCCTGGCTGGAGGTCGGGCTGGTGCTGCTGCAAGGCACAGCGCTACCGGCGATCGAGCGCATGTCGGTGATGCTGCTGGTCTCCGGGTACGTGCGAAACGAGGCGCGGATGGCCGTCCAGGGCGGCGACAGCACGCCGGAGACGGTCGAACAGGTGGCCCGGCTGATCGACGCGGACCGGTTCCCGGCGCTGTCGGCGATCATCGAGTCCGGCGCGTTCACCGCCGCCCCGTTCGCGTTCGACCACTTCGCCTACGGCCTCGGGCTGATCCTGGACTCCATCGAAGGCCAGGCCAATCATCAGATGACTGGCCACTAGAACCGGTCAAATCACCGGCGTAACACGGTGTAAACGTTCTTGACATCGGATGTCTGCCTGCCTAGCGTGGTGTCGCCGCCGCACGTGATCCTCCCGACGACTGGGCGAAAGGCGCTGGTCTCATGAGGCACTTTGGGCTGGCTGCGGCGGTTCTCGTCACGATGAGTCTGGCCGTCCCGGCGGCCGCCGCACCCGACACCGCGATCTACGCCGCGCCCGACGGCTTCGGCCGAACCTGCGTGCGCTACCTGCCGTGCACCCTCCAGACGGCCGTCGACCGACTGCACCGCGGCTCTGTCCTCTACCTGCGCGGCGGCACCTATCGACTGACCGACACGATCGAACTCAACCAGAGCGACGTGTCCATCCGGGCCTACCCGGGGGAGCGGCCGGTGCTGACCGGTGCTCGACGCATCACCGGCTTCACCCTGCACGACCCGGCCAAGAACATCTACGTCGCCCGGGTGCCGCGCGGCACCGACACCCGCCAGCTGTTCGTCGACGGCACCAGGGCGGAACGGGCCCGCACCGCGCTGAACTCGGCGCCCTTCACCGCCACGCCAACCGGCTTCACCACGCCGGATCCGAGTCTCGCCGACGTCACCAATCAGGGCGATGTGGAGGTGGTGCAGGAGAACAAGTGGAAGCACATGCGCTGCCCGCTGTCCTCGATCACGGCCACCAGCACCGGGTCGAACCTGGTCGTGCAGCCGGACTGCTGGCAGGACAACAACACCGCCGTGATCAACAGCCAGTTCCCGTTCAACGGCAACGGACTGCCCAAGCTGGACGGCGTCAGCTGGCTGGAGAACGCGTATCAGTTCCTGACCAGCCCGGGCCAGTGGTACCTGGACCGCTCGGCCGGCCGGCTCTACTACATCCCGTTGCCCGGTCAGAGCATCGCCAAGGCGGATGTCGAACTTCCGTTGCTGGACACGCTGATCGAGGCCAGCGGCACGCCCGGCCACATCGCTCCGGTCGATGACACCACCGGCACGTATGCCGGCGCGTGGACGAACTCCACCGGCCGTCAGCTCGGCGACTTCCAGGACGGCGTGCACGCCACCCAGGCCGTCGGCGCGTCGGTCAGCTACACCTTCACCGGCACCGGCCTCGACGTGCTCGGCGAAACCACCACCGACGGCGGTCAGTTCACCGTCACGGTCGACGGAAAGGCCGACCCGGCACCGTATTCCGAGCACGGCGAGGTCCGCCTGGCGCAACAGGTCGTGTACTCGACCCGGAATCTCCGCCCCGGCCGGCACACCGTCACGCTGACCAACGCCGGCCCGAACCTGCTGATCGACGCGTTCGCCGTTACGCCGCAACAGGTCAGGCCCGTGCACGACGTGACGATCTCCGGATTGACGTTCACCGGCACCACCTGGACGCTGCCGTCGCACGTCGGCTACATCGACAACCAGGCCGGCGTGCAGTGGGCGGTCAAGGCGCCGCACGCGCCCCTGCGCCCACCGGCCGCGCTGGAAGTCCACCGTGGCAACAACATCACCGTCACCGGCAACACCTTCACACACCTCGGCGACGTCGGCATCGCCTTCACCGACGGCACGCAGAACTCGGCCATCACCCGCAACACCATCACCGACACCAGCGCCGGGGGAGTGGCCGTCGGCGAGGTCGATGACTACTACCTCACCGACCCGTCGCGCATGACTCTCAACACCACGATCGCCGACAACACCATCACCGACGTCGGCCAGGACTACCACGACGCTGTCGGCGTCTGGGTCGGGCACGGCCGGCACACGGTCATCGAGCACAACGAGATCGCCCACACGCCGTACTCCGGCATCTCGCTCGGCTGGGGATGGGGCTGGGCCTCGCCGTGCGAGCTCCAGGCCAAGCAGGGGCTGCCGGTCTGCCGGCGCGGCACCATCTACTCCGGTGACAACCACATCCTCGGCAACAACATCCACGACGTCATGCGCACGCTCCTCGACGGCGGCCCGATCTACACCCTCGGCGGCCAGGACAGCAAGGCCGAGAGCACGGTCGTCGGCAACTGGGTGCACGACGCCCCGCACAACAACAACATGCTCTACCACGACGAGGGCAGCTCCTACTGGGACACCCACGACAACGTGGTGAGCAACCAGACCGGCCGCTGGGTCGGCATGTGGACGCCGACCATCCACGACATCACGATCCACGACAACTTCACCGACAACACCGTGGTGAAGAACCTCGGCACCAACGTGATCATCAGCAACACCACCGTGGTCACCAGCGGCAACTGGCCGGCCGCCGCCCAGGCGATCATGGCGGCGTCGGGTCCACGGCGATAAATAGGGCGGCTCCAGGTCGGCGGACGTGATAGACAGCCCGCGTGGAACAGACTTTCGCGTTCGCCGACCTGCTGCGCCTGATCGACGAGCGGTCGACCGCATTCGTGGCGGCGGTGGCCGCCGCGCCCGACCTGGACGCGCAGGTGCCGACCTGCCCCGAGTGGACGTTGTTCGACCTCGTGCAGCACCTTGGCGTCGGCCGGCGGGCCTGGGCCGCCACCATCGCCGCCGGCCCGGCCGACGCCAAGGCCGCGCCGGATGAGGCCACCGCGCCGCGTGAAGGCCTGCTGGAGTGGATGGCCGCCTCGACGAAGCAGCTGGTCGACGCGCTCGAAGCGGCCGGCCCGGATCGGGGCTGCTGGACGTGGTGGGGCGACTCGCAGTCGCCGGAGACGGCCTTCGCCGTGGCCCGGCACCAGCTCCAGGAGATCGCCATCCACACCTACGACGCCCAGCTCACGGCCGGCCTCGACGCCGCATTGGTGGACGAGGTGGCCTTCGACGGTGTGGACGAGTTCCTCCACACCTGCAACGCGACGACGTCCCCCTGGCCGCACGAGCCGGCCGTGCTGAACTACCACGTCACCGATGGCCGGTCCTGGCGGCTCGACTTCAACGCCGACGGCCTCCAGGTCACTCGCATCACGACCCCCGATGCCGACGCCGATCTGTCGGTCACCGCCACCGCCGCCGAGCTCGAGTTGTGCATGTACGGCCGATTGCCGGCCGATTCCCTCAAGCTCGACGGCGATCGTCAGGTGTTGCAGCGGCTCATCGAGTGGGTGCCCTAGCGGTAGGTCACCACCAGCCCCTGGCTCGTCGGCTGCCGCGGCGTGGTCACGGTGATCGTCCGCTTGCTGCTGTCGTACGTCCACGTGCTGGCCGCCAGAGCGTTCACCGTGACACTGGTCGGCGCGTTCGCGTTGGCGAACACGACCGTCCACTGCCGCCCCGCCTGCGGGCTGGCCGCCGGTTCGATGGTCAACTGCTGGCCGGCGTAGCGGATCGTCGTGGACGCGCTGTGCGAGGCATCGGTGCCGTTGTCCTCGTACAGCGTGGTCTGCCCGTTGGCCCCGGCGGCCACCGTGACCGTCGCCTGGGTCAACGGGTTCTGCACGTCGTTGGTTACATTGGCCGTACGGGTGGTCACGATGCCGCCGGAGCGGACGAACACCGGCATGGTGCCCAGATCGGTGGTCACGTTCTGGGTGGTGCCGCCGGCGTAGGTCTTGCCGGTGAAGTAGTCCGTCCAGCTGTTGCCCGGCGGGAACCACACCGACGTCGTGGCCGTGCTGCCCGGCGTCGTCACCGGCGCGACCAGCATGTCCGGCCCGTACAGGTACTCGGCCCCGTCCTGTGCGTAGGCGTCCTGCGAGTCCGGGTACTGCAGGTACAGCGGCCGCACCACCGGGATGCCGGTGACGGAAGCCTGCTGTGCCAACGTGTACGTGTACGGCACCAGGTTTTCCCGCAGGTTCAGGAACTTCTCGGCCGAGTTCTTCGCGTCGGTGCCGTACTGCCAGGGCAGGCGGTCGCTGTGGTTGCCGTGCAACCGATCGATCGGCTGGAAGGCGCCGAGCTGCACCCAGCGCGCGTACAGGTCGTCGGGCTCGCGGGTGCTGCCCGGCTCGGCCCCGGCGGCCTGGGTGCCGTCGTTGTTGAAGCCGCCGATGTCGTGGCTCACCGCGGACAGCCCGGTCGACGCCGATTCCCCTGGCGTGTAACCGACTTCCCACTTCAGCACGGACCAGTTGGACGTGGTGTCGCCGGTGAAGTGCACGGTGCTGCGCTTGTCGGCCCACGGACCGGTCGGCAGCCCGGCCTGCCCGCTGTAGCCGCCGGCCTGCAGCGACCCGTACGCCCGTGAGAAGGCGAACCCGCGACCGATCTGCTTGTCGGCGTCGGCGGCGTACTGCTGGTTGATCCACGCGTCCGGAGTCACGCCGGGCAGCGAGGAGTACGAACCGTCACAGCACCAGTCCAGCCACCAGAAGTCCGCGCCCTGCTTCTCCATGGTCTGGTGCAGGTCGAAGTACGCCTTGAGCTGGTCGGCCTTGCCCCAGTCGAAGACGTAGTTGTCGCCCTGCTTGGCCAGTCCGTTGTGCGCGGTCGCCTGGGCCTGCGCGTACTGCGGGTCGTTCGGCACGATGCTGGGGTGGATGTTCAACGTGTTGTGCAGGCCCTGCGCCGCCGACCAGTCGAAGAAAGCCTTGGGGTCGGGGAACTTCGCCGGATCCATCTCCCAACCGTCCCAGGTGGACGGTGACTTGAAGTCGGTGTCGGTGACCAGCACGTCCAGCGGCACGCCGTCGGCCCGGAACTTGGGCAGGATGGTGTTCTCGTACTGGTCGGCGGTGCGGTCGTAGTACTCGGAGTACCAGACGCCGTAGGCCCAGCGGGGGAGCAGCTTGGACGGGCCGGTGAGTTTGGCCAGGTCGGACAGTCCGCGCTGGTAGTCGTGCCCGTAGCCGAAGACGTAACCGTCCTGGTAGGGCAGTCCGCCGTGCGCGGGGCGTTGGGAGACAACGCCATTGGTGTAGAGCGCCGACGTCGTGTCGTCGAGCAGGCTCCAGCCGTCCTGGTAGAGCAGGCCCGGGGTGGTCACGGCATAGCCGTTCACGCCGTCGAGGCCGCGCCGGTAACCGCCCAGGGGAGCGTGTGGTGCCAACAGCTGCGACCCGCTGTCCGTCACGGCAACGGTGTCGATGTTCAGCTCACAGCTGGCGGCATCGGGACAGCCGATGGTCACATCATTGTCCCCGGCGGCGAGCGTCACCGGCGTCGCGATGGTGCGCCAAGCGTCCCAGCTGCTGGTGGTCGGCAACGACACCGCAGCGCCCTGCACGGTGATCGGCCGCGCGGCCGGCTGGGCGTTGGAATACCGCAGCTGCAAGGAATACGTGCCGGCCGCCGGCACGCCCGTGACGTGGATCCTGTCGCTCGCGCCGGTGCTCAGGCCGGCGACGAAGCCCGGGCCGGAGTAGTCGTTGTGGTCGGTGGCCGTCGTGGCGGAGCCGCCGAACGTGCCGGCCTCGGCCTCGCAGACAGCCCCGTACAGACAGTTGCTGGCCGCCGGCGGGGGAGGAGCGGGGTAACTCGCGCCTGGCGTGAGGAGCGCCAGGCTGTCGATGTTGACGTTGCCGGAATCGTTGGCACCACGGGCAATGGTCACGGTGTGCGTGCCGGCGGTGAGCGTGAACGAGGTGTTGACCAGCGCCCACGTGTTCCAGTCAGCCGTCGTCGGCAACGACAAAGTGTGCGACGCGCCGTCGGCCGAGGCGGTCAGCGTGCGGGTGGTGTTCTGCCCGTCGCCGCCGGTCGCGTTGGCGTAGCGGGCAGCCAGCTGATACGTCCCGGCCGATGGCACCGTGACCTGGAAGGACAGCGAGTTGCCGGCGGCCTGGAAGCCCGCGGCGAAGCCCCGTCCGGTGTAGCCGGTGTGGTCGTTGGCCACCGCGATGCCGTTGAGCGTCAGGTCCTCGGCTTCACACAGCACGCCGGGGGAGCAGGACGGCACCGTCCACGGCCGAGCCGTGACGTTCTGCACGCCGGCCTTCAGCCGCACCTGGAGGTTGTCCGTGTTGAAGACGCCGGAGCCGACCTTGTACCGCAGGGTCAGCGAGCCGGTGTCGATGGTCAGCCAGCCGTCGACCGTCTTGGACGTGAACGGGGGCGGGGTGAAGGAGTCACGGCCGATGGCGTTGAACGTCGGCGCGTCGACGAAGTGCGTGTCGCCGGCGTACTCCGTCCGGATCAGCGTTGGTGACAACACCTCGAATCTGGCGTTGCCCGAGGTCACAGCGTGGGGATGGCGCGCCGCGACGGCTAATGGCTGGACGGTGGCGACGGCCATGAGCAGGGCAGCGGTCAGGGCAAGTCGACGCATGTCGCTCCTCGGCGGTGGTTCGAGGTGACGCTCGCAGACCGGTTTACGGGGTGGACACAACGTTGTAAAGGATTCTGTCCACCATGGTCACGAGGTTGACGCGAAGGAAGAGCTCTAAAGCACTATAGCTTCAGTGACGATTGAAATCAGCTGTCACGGCGAAACATGAGGGATCGCCGCCTGGAGGAGCAAGGCAGGGAACAGGAGGTGGCCGGGTCGGGACCAGAGCGGCGGTAGGCCGGAGCGGGGGAGTGGCCGCCGAGGCCGCCCGGAGTCCCGAAGATCGGGACGGCGGCCGGCGCGGTGGTAGGAATGGCTGGTGAGCGAGCACCAGAACGGGTTGCGGCTGGCCGAGCGGGAAGCGGTCGAGCTGGCGAGTGAGCTGATCCAGATCGACACCACCAACACCGGGGATCCCGCGACGCTGGTGGGGGAGCGGGCGGCCGCCGAGTACGTGGCGGGCAAGCTCGCGGAGGTCGGCTACGAGACGACGTACGTGGAGTCGGGGGACCAGGGCCCGGGCCGCGGCAACGTCGTCGCCCGGCTGGCCGGCTCGGATCCGAGCCGCGGCGCGCTGCTGGTGCACGGCCACCTGGACGTGGTGCCGGCGGAGGCGTCCGACTGGTCGGTGCACCCGTTCTCCGGCGCGGTCCAGGACGGCTACGTGTGGGGCCGCGGCGCCGTCGACATGAAGGACATGGTGGCGATGAGCCTGGCGGTGGCCCGCCGGCTCAAGCGGGACGGCATCACGCCGCGCCGGGACATCGTGTTCGCCTTCCTGGCCGACGAGGAGGCCGGCGGCCAGCAGGGCGCGAGCTGGCTGGTGGATCACCGGCCCGAGCTGTTCGAGGGCTGCACCGAGGCGATCAGCGAGGTCGGCGGCTACTCGATCACGCTCAAGGACGGCGTCCGCGCCTACCTGATCGAGACAGCCGAGAAGGGCATCGCCTGGCTGAAGCTGCGGGTGCGCGGCCGCGCCGGGCACGGCTCGATGGTCAGCGAGGACAACGCGGTGACCAAGCTGGCCGAGGCCGTGGCCCGGCTGGGCCGGCACCGGTTCCCGGTGGTGCTGACCGATTCGGTGCGGGAGTTCCTGGCCGGCGTCACCGAGCTGACCGGCCTCGACTTCCCCGAGGACGACCTGGACGGCGCGATCGCCAAGCTGGGCGGCATCTCCCGGCTGATCGGCGCGACGCTGCGGGACACCGCCAACCCGACCATGCTGGCCGCCGGCTACAAGGCCAACGTGATCCCGGCGATCGCCGAGGCCACCGTGGACTGCCGGATCCTGCCCGGCCGGGAGGCGGCGTTCGAGCGGGAGCTGGCCGAGATCCTCGGCCCGGACGTGGAGCGGGAGTGGCTGAGCCTGCCCCCGGTGGAGACGACCTTCGACGGCGCACTGGTCGACCAGATGCACCGGTCGATCCTGGCCGAGGACCCGGCGGCCAAGCTGCTGCCGTACATGCTGTCCGGCGGCACCGACGCCAAGTCGTTCCAGCGGCTGGGCATCCGCAACTTCGGCTTCGCGCCGCTCAAGCTGCCGGCCGACCTGGACTTCACCGCGCTGTTCCACGGCGTCGACGAGCGCGTCCCGGTCGAGGCGCTCGAGTTCGGCACCCGTGTCCTCGACCGCTTCATCCAAGAGGCATAAAAGCACTATAGCTTCAGTGGCGACTGAAAGCAGGCCTGGTCAACCCTAGAACACAAGCCCGCTCAGGACTTGACGACCACCGATCCGACCGGGTCGGACTCCACCGGCCACGCCTTCCCGTCGAACTGGGCGTGCAGGTAGGCGGCGGTGAGCCGGCCGATGGCCTCGACCTGGGCCGGGTTCTCGTCCTTGAGCGTCGCGCTCTCGATCGAGTCGTAGCCGGAGATGCCGCCGAGGATGTGGCCGGAGTCGAACACGGTGAGCATCGCCTTGGGCGCGGGGGAGAGGTGGTACGGGTCGGCGTGCCAGTCGGGGCCGAGGTCGGTGAAGTGCTGCGAGTCGTCGCGGTCGCCGTAGACGACCAGTGCTGGCGTGGCCATCGTCGAGTAGTCGATGGTGCGCATGAACGGCACCGCCTCGGCCAGCGGCCCGTTGAGAACGTCGCCGCCACGGCCCGGCGCGCCCAGCAGCACGCCGGCCTTGACCCGTGGGTCGAGCAGATCTGTGTCGTCGCTCCGGGCGCCCAGCAGGATGCTGGCCGCCCACGCGCCGTACGAGTGGCCGGCGACCGCGATCTTGTCGTGGTCGATACGGCCCTGGAGCAGCGGCACGGCCCGCTCGATCTCGTCGAGGCGGTCGATGATGTGCATCAGGTCCGTCGGCCGCTCGCGCGAGAACATCGGGGCTCCGGGGAAGTCGGCGAGCTGGTCGCGGAGGGTCGCCGAGTCGAGGTGCGTGGGCTGGATGACGACGAAGCCGGCCGCGGCCCACAGGCTGACGATGGGCGCGTACCCGTTCAGGGACGACAGGTTGTTGGTGTAGCCCAGGCCGTGCGAGAAGACGATCACGGGCAGGTTCGACCCGGTGGCCGGGGCGGAGACGCGGACCTGGAGGTCCACGGGCCGGTCGGGCATCGCCAGGGTCAACGGGCTGTACGACAGGACAGGTGCGGTGGTGGTCATGGCTGGTGTCCTCTAACCTTAAGCGGAACGTTGCTCCACTAGTATCCGGAACGGCGTTCCGCTTTGTCAACCGGAGGGAGTCCGATGGTGGAAGCTCGCGCCAAGCGGGCCGACGCGGTGCGCAACCAGCAGACGCTGCTCAGCGCCGCCGCCGAGGTCTTCGTGACCTCGGGTGTCGATGCCCCGATCCGCGAGATCGCGGCCAAGGCCGGCGTGGGGATGGGCACGATCTATCGGCACTTCCCGACCCGGGCCGACCTGATCACCGCCGTCTACCAGCACCAGATCGAGGCCTGTGCCGAGGCCGGGCCGACCCTGCTGGCCGACGCCGACTCGCCGTTCGAGGCGCTCCGCCGGTGGATCGACCTCTTCGTCGACTTCCTGGTCACCAAGCACGGACTCGCCGACGCCCTCCAGTCCGACAGCAGCCGCTTCGCCGCGCTGCACACGTACTTCCTGGAGCGCCTGGAGCCGGTGTGTGCCGAGCTGATCGCGGCGGCGGTCGCCGCCGGCGACATCAAGCCCGGTATCCAGCCCTACGAGCTGATGCGGGGCATCGGCAACCTGTGCGTCGGACGGGACGGCGACCCGCGCTACGACCCCCGCCGACTCATCGAGCCGCTCCTCAACGGGCTCCGTAGCTAGACATAATATCACTATGACTTCAGTGACGACTAAAAATGATACCTCCAGCAACAACCAAAAGCCACCACCGCCACGAGCGGAACAGCAGGTCATCGCCGTCTGCGGCTCTCCTGGAGCCGGGAAAACCACTGTCGCGCGGGCGATCGCGAGTCGCCTCGGCGTGATG
>DATJJB010000403.1:0-2312 GCA_035492655.1 Kutzneria sp.
CCGGGCAGTGCTTCGACCGGGACCAGACCACCGCGGCCGCCCGTGCCACGCCGCTGGACTGCGCCACGCCGCACTACGCCGAAGTGTTCGCCGTCGAGACGGTGCCCGGGTCGACCTATCCCGGCAAGGACGCCGTGGTGAAGCTGGCCGACGGCAAGTGCCCGACCGACGGGGTCAAGGCACGCACGCCCGGCCTGAACTACCCGGACGTGACGGTCGCGTTCCTCTATCCGCAGGACACCACGTGGGCGCGGGGCGACCGGACCATCAAGTGCTTCTACCACCGGCGCGACGGTCAGCCGATGACCGGTCTGGTCAAGGACACCGGGGTGCCCTTCACCGCCGACCAGAAGCACTACCTGAGCATCGTCGGTCCGTACGACCAGAACGTGGTCGCGCAGAACGCCGCTGCGGACTGGCACGCCAAGCGGGACCTTGTCGCGCAGTCGATTCCGTTGGTGCAGAAGGAGATCGACGGCCTGAAGGTCGGACCCTGGCCGGCTGAGGCCAAGGCCGCCGCCGACGCGCTGGTCACGGCCAAGCAGGCCGAGCTGGCCGACCGGAAGAAGGCCGCGGCCGAGGACACCGAGAGCGGTCTGGACACCGACCTGGCCGCCGCCGTTCGTGACAGCGGCCCCACGCAGGTCGACGCACTCAGGGGCGCCCTGCACCTGCCGCCGCTGCACTGATCGCGGTTTCGCCGGGGCGGTAGCCTTGGGCTGTCCGTCAAGGGGGTAATCCGGACATGTCGACCGAGCCCGAGCAGCCCGCGTACCAGAACTATCCGGCCATGCCGCCCGCACATGCGGCGCCGTGGTCTCCGGGCGGCGTGCCCTACGGCGCGCCGCCCGGCTGGCGGCCGAGCGTCAACGGGTTTGCCGTCACGTCGCTGGTGCTGGGCATTCTCGGGCCGGTCGGCGGGCTGGTGCTGGGGTTGGTGTTCGGCATCATCGCGCTGTCCGACATCAAGCGGACCCGGCAGCGCGGGCGGGGGCTGGCCATCGCCGGCATCGCGGTGTCCAGCGTGTGGATCTTCCTCGTGATCGCCTTCATCGCCCTGGCCATCATCGGCGCCGCGCTCGGTCCGACCACACCGTCCAGCGGCCCTTCGGCCACCGGGTTCTCGCTCAAGCCCGGGCAGTGCTTCGACCGTGACCCGAACAGCAAGTCCGCCGCCGTCACCGTGATCGACTGCGGCCGGCCGCACGACGCCGAGGCGTTCGCCGGCGAGCCCATCACCTCGGTGTCCTATCCCGGGCTGACCGCTGTGCAGGCCATCGGCGAGCACCGGTGCCCCGAGGACGCCGACCACTGGCTCACCGCCGGGCTGAACTACCCCGACTTCGCCGTGCACTACCTGTTCCCGCAGGAGTCGTCGTGGACGCGGGGGGACCGCAGCGTGATCTGCTTCTTCCGGCGGGTCGACAACGTCAAGTTCACCGGGCACGTCAAGGACGCCGGGCTGCCCTACACCGACGACCAGAAGCGCTACCTGGACGCCGTCGGCCCGTACGACAAGATCGTCGACGAGGAGTACGACGCCCCGACCTGGACGTCCGAGCGTGACGTCGTCGTGCGGTCGCTTCCCGTGCTGCAGAAGGAGATCGACGTCCTGAAGGCCGGGCCTTGGCCGACCAGTGCCCAGGCCTCCGTCGACGCCCTCGTCGCGGCCAAGCAGCTAGAACTGGCCGACCGTCAGCGGGCCGCCGCCGCCACCGACTCCGACAGTCTCGACGACGCGTTGGCCGACGCCGACGACCATGACGGCTCCGACCAGGACACCGCCATCAGAACCGCCCTGCACCTGGCCCCGCGCTGATCACTGCTCGCCGCGCCACTCCACCGTCTCGTCGTACGGGCCGATGTGGCGCTGCTGCTGGTGCGGCTCGATGTGCACCGTGCCCGGCGCGAAGCTGGTCAGGATGCCCGTCACGGCCAGGCCGATGGCCAGGTTGATCAGGCCCGTCGTCACCCGGCTGGCCAGGTCGACCGGCAGGCTCAGCGGCAGCACCACGGCGATCAGCGTCAGCAGGACCATGATCCAGGTGAAGAACACCGTCGCCCTCGGCGTCGTGACCAGCAGCAGATGCAGCAGCCCCGTCGCCGCCAGCGCCACCGCCGCCGACACCAGGGCGTACGTCACCGTGTTCGCGTTGCCCCACACCCCCTCGCCCTTCGGGGCCAGCACGTCCACGTGCACCAGGCCCCGGGCGACGAGGATGCCCACCACCGCGATCAGCCCCGCCACCAGCGCCGTTGCCGCCGCCCCCGCCCACAACCTGCCCGCGTCGATCCTGATCTGGGTGCTGTTG
>DATJJB010000404.1:0-5935 GCA_035492655.1 Kutzneria sp.
CCAGCCCACCCTGGACGGCGGCGTGACCGCCCTGGTCACGGCGGCGCTGGCCTGGCTCGCCTCGCCCGCCGCCCTGCCGGATGTCACATGACCGTCGTACTTGCCTCCCCGAGGCACATCCGGACCGCATGTGACAACAAACGGAGGGGAAGGTCAGGTGGTCCAGGTCGGCCGGCGCTTCTCCAGGAAGGCGGCCATGCCCTCACGGGCGTCGTCCAGCTGCGACGCGGCGGCCATGACCTCCAGGGCCAGCGTGTACGCGTCGGCTTCGGGGCGGTCGAGCTGGGCGTACAGGGTCCGCTTGCCCAGGGCCTTGGACGCGCGACTCCCCCGCGTCGCCCGGGCCAACAGCTCCTCGACGGCGGCATCAAGCTCCGAGTCGGGCACGACGCGGTTGACCAGGCCCCACTCCAAGGCCGTGGCGGCGTCGACGGGGTCGCCGGTGAGGGCCATCTCCATCAGCCGCTTACGGCCGATCGACCGGGCCACGGGCACCGCAGGGGTGTGGCAGAACCAGCCGCCGTGCCCGCCGGGCAGGGCGAAGCCGGCCGAGGAAGCCGCCACGGCCAGGTCACACGAGGCGACGAGCTGACAGCCGGCGGCGGTGGCCAGACCGTGCACACGGGCGACGACGACCTGGGGCGCGGCCTGGAGGGCCCGCATCAACGACGTGCACACCGCCAACAGGTCCCGTACGCCGAGCAGGTCACGGGCGGCCACGTCACCGAAGTCGTGGCCGGCGGAGAACACCGGCCCGGCGGCGGCCAGCACGAGTCCGGTGGCGTCGGAGGCGGCCACCGAGCGAACGGCGTCCAGCAGCTCCCGCAGGTGGTCTTCGGACAGCGAATTGCGCCGGGTTGGGCGGTTCATGGTGATCCGTGCCGTCGCGCCGGCACGGTCGAGCAGGATGTGCTGGTAGGAGGCCATGTCCATCACGCTGCCACATGGCCGCGCACATTCACAGCGAGTCACCCGACGCGTGCGCAGCGCATTCCAACAAAATCGTTCGAGTACCATTGGTAAGCAAATTCCGGAGTTCGATCCGGCCAATGCGCGCCAGACGAGGCGTCCCGGCGACGGTCGTCACCCTGTGTCGACAAGTTGGACCGAGCACCAACCTAGTTTCACCCAAATGGCCTAGCATCGCTTAGGCCAAACCGGGTACGTCGGCGGCCTCCTGTCCGGCATTTCAATCACAATCCCGCCACGGACGGGCGATGAATCTGGCGCCGTTCAGCCATAGGTAAGAGAGTCTGCTGAACTCATGGGAACTACACAGTTCCCAACGGGTGCAATTGACGCACGGTCGCCGAAGGCAGGGGATGAGACGATGACGGCGCCCTTGGACGTTCCGGGCGACGCGGTCCAGGCAGAGCCTGAGGCCGTGCTGGCCGGGATGGGCAAGGCGATCGAGGGCCGCTCGCTGCGGCAGATCGCCTGGATGCGACTGCGGCGGGACCGCGTCGCGATGGCCGGCGGTGTGGTCGTCGTGATCCTGGTCCTGGCCGCCGCGGTGGCGTTCGTCATGGACCGGGTGTTCGGCCTCATCCCGACCACCGACTTCAACCAGTCGCTGATCGACCCCGACCTGCAGATCCCCAAGGGCTTCTTCGGCGGTCTGAGCGCCGACCACCCGCTCGGCGTCGAGCCGGTCAACGGCCGCGACCTGTTGGCCCGCATCTTCGCCGGGTCCTGGGTGTCGCTGCTGATCGCCTTCCTGTCCACCGTGGTCTCGGTGGTCATCGGCACCGTGCTCGGTGTGATCGCCGGCTTCTTCGGCGGCTGGGTCGACACGCTGATCAGCCGGCTGATGGACGTCTTCCTGGCGTTCCCGCTGCTGCTGTTCTCGCTGGCGCTGGCCGGCGTGGTGCCGGACAACGCGTTCGGCCTGTCCGGCGACGCGCTGCGCATCGCCCTGCTGATCTTCATCATCGGCTTCTTCAACTGGTCCTACATCGGCCGGATCATCCGCGGCCAGACGCTGTCGCTGCGCGAGCGCGAGTTCGTCGACGCCGCGCGCAGCCTCGGCGCCCGGGCCCCGCACATCCTGTTCCGGGAGCTGCTGCCCAACCTGGCCGCGCCGATCCTGGTGTACTCCACGCTGCTGATCCCGACCAACGTGCTGTTCGAGTCGGCGCTGTCCTACCTCGGCGTCGGCGTCCGGCCGCCCACCCCGACCTGGGGCGGCATGCTGTCCGACGCGACGCAGTACTACCAGATCGATCCCGAGTTCATGCTCGTGCCGGGTATCGCGATCTTCATCACCGTGTTGGCGTTCAACCTGTTCGGTGACGGTCTGCGCGATGCGCTCGACCCACGTGCCCGGTGACCCGGGCCCCCAGCCTTGCCACCAGTCTGGAAGCAGTTCGAGAAGAGGGGTTGACCAGATCATGAAGAGACAGCGGGTCATGGCGGCGGTCGCCGTCGCCTCCGCGCTCGCCGTGGGGCTGACCGCGTGTGGCGGTGGCGGCGGTTCGAGTTCGAACAACACCGCGGGCGGGGCCTCCGGCTTCAACGCCGGGGCCGACAAGGTGGTCAACCCCTCGGACACCAAGGGTGGCGTCATCAGGATGGCGAACTCCGGTGACTGGGACTCCCTTGACCCGGGCGACACGTACTACGCCTACTCCTGGAACTTCGTCCGCCTCTACGGCCGGTCCCTGGTGACCTTCCAGTCCGCGCCGGGCGCCGATGGCGCGAAGCTCGTGCCGGACCTGGCCGAGTCGCTCGGCAAGCCCAGCGACGACAGCAAGACCTGGACCTACAAGATCCGCAGCGGCGTCAAGTTCGAGGACGGCAAGACCGTCACCTCCAAGGACGTCAAGTACGCCGTCGAGCGCTCGCTCGACAAGACCGTGTTCCCCAACGGTCCGACGTACTTCAACGACTACCTGGACCTTGGCGACTACAAGACGCCCTACAGCGACCCGACGCCGGACAAGCTCGGCCTGAAGGCCATCGAGACGCCGGACGACTCGACCATCGTCTTCCACCTGAAGACGGCGTTCTCCGGCTTCGACTACTTCGCCATGCTGCCCTCGACCATCCCGGTCGAGCAGGCCAAGGACACCGGCTCCAAGTACAAGGAGCACGTGGTCTCCACCGGCCCGTACATGTTCAAGGAGAACAACCTCGGCAAGAACTTCACGCTGGTCCGCAACCCGCAGTGGGACCAGAAGACGGACCCGCTGCGCAAGGCGCTGCCGGACGAGTACGACGTCTCGCTGAACGTCAACGCCGATGACATCGACAACCGCCTGCTCGCGGGCAGCCTCGACATCGACATCGCCGGCTCCGGCGTGCAGGCGGCGGCCCAGGGCAAGATCCTGAGCGACCAGACCAAGAAGGCCAACGCGGACGACCCGACGGTGGCCCGGCTCTGGTACACCTCGATCAACGGCGACGTCGCCCCGCTGGACAACGTGCACTGCCGCAAGGCGGTCGAGTACGCCGCCGACAAGACCGGCTACCTCGCCGCGTACGGCGGCCAGACCGGCGGCCAGGTCGCGACCAACATGATGCCGCCGATCATTCCCGGCGCCGAGTCGTTCAACACCTACGAGACGCCGAACAACGCGGGCGACCCGGCCAAGGCCAAGCAGGAGCTGCAGGCCTGTGGCAAGGCGGACGGCTTCGAGACCAACATCTCCTACCGGGCCGAGCGCCCGAAGGAGAAGGCGGCGGCCGAGGCGCTGCAGCAGTCGCTGGGCAAGGCCGGCATCAAGCTGACCATCAAGCCGTTCCCGACCGGCGACTACTACAAGCTGTACGCCGGCAAGCCGGACTACGCCAAGAGCAACAACCTCGGTCTGATGATCAACGGGTGGGGCGCCGACTGGCCGGACGGCTTCGGCTTCCTCAGCCAGATCGTCGACAGCCGGGTCATCCGGGCCTCGGGCGGCAACACCAACCTCTCGGTCAAGGACCCGGCCGTGGACGCGCTGATCGACAAGGCGCTGACCACGACCGACACCGCGGCCCGTGAGAAGGTCTGGGTCGACGTGGACAAGAAGGTCATGGACGACGCCTACACGCTGCCCGGCCTCTGGTCGAAGGGCCTGCTCTACCGGCCGCCGAACCTGACCAACGTGTTCGTCAGCAACGGCTACCAGATGTACGACTACCTCGCCCTCGGCGCCAAGAAGTAAGCGGGAAGGTAGGTGAAGGCGTAAGGCATCCGGCCGCCGCCGTCCGTTTCGACGGCGGCGGCCGGGCTGCTGTCAGCCGCCCCGGTGTTCGCATATCTCATTCGTCGCCTGCTCGGGGCGATCGTGATGCTGTTCATCGTCAGCATCGCGGTCTTCCTGATCTTCTTCCTGCTGCCCCGCATCGGCGGCGCCACCGCGGACGACCTGGCCTCGCGCTACGTCGGCAAGACCGCGGACGCGGCGCAGATCCACCTGATGGCGGAGAAGCTCGGCTTCACCGACCCGCTGTACGTGCAGTACGGGCGGTTCCTGGCCGGCATCTTCGCCGGCGCCGACTACAGCACCGGCCCGACGACCGTGCACTGCCCGGCGCCGTGCCTCGGCTACTCGTTCATCACGCAGAACCCGGTGCTGCCGGACCTGCTCGACCGCTTCCCGGTGACGCTGTCGCTGGCCATCGGCGGCGCGATCGTGTGGCTGTCCTTCGGCGTCTCGGCCGGCGTGGTCTCCGCGCTGCGCAAGGGATCGCTGTTCGACCGGACGGCGATGGGCATCGCGCTGGCCGGTGTGTCGCTGCCGATCTTCTTCACCGGTCTGCTTGCGCTGAACATCTTCAGCTACAACCTCGGCTGGTTCCCGGCCGGCGGCAGCTACACGAACTTCACCGACAACCCGGCGCTGTGGGCCTACGACCTGGTGCTGCCGTGGGTGACGCTGGCCTTCCTCAACGCCGCCGCGTACGCCCGGCTGACCAGGGCCGGCATGCTGGAGACGATGGGCGAGGACTTCATCCGCACCGCGCGGGCCAAGGGCCTGCCGGAGCGGACCGTGGTCGTCCGGCACGGCCTGCGGGCCGCGCTGACCCCGATCACCACCATCTTCGGCCTGGACATCGGCATCCTGCTCGGCAGCTCGATCCTGACCGAGCACACGTACTCGCTCAACGGCCTCGGCGCGTACGCGTTGCAGGCGATCACCAGCAACGACCTGCCGAAGGTGCTGGGTGTGACCATCCTGGCCGCCACCTTCGTCATCGTGGCCAACCTGGTGGTGGACATTCTGTACGTGGTCATCGACCCGAGGGTGCGTATCTAGTGACCGACCTGTACGAGGCGCCGACGCAGCGCCACTTCCTCGAGGTCGACGACCTCCGGGTGCACTTCAACACCGACGACGGCGTGGTCAAGTCGGTGGACGGCCTGTCGTTCAAGCTGGAACGCGGCAAGACGCTGGGCATCGTCGGCGAGTCCGGCTCCGGCAAGAGCGTGAGCAGCATGGCCCTGATGGGCCTGCAGCGCTACGCCAAGGCCAAGATGTCCGGCGAGATCTGGCTGGACGGCGAGGAGCTGCTGTCGGCCGACGACGAGCACGTGCGCTCGTTGCGGGGCAAGAAGATGGCCATGATCTTCCAGGACCCGCTCTCGGCCATGCACCCGTTCTACACGGTCGGCGCGCAGATCATCGAGGCCTACCGGATCCACCACAAGGTGACCAAGGCGGTGGCCCGCAAGCACGCCATCGAGATGCTGGACCGGGTCGGCATCCCGCAGCCGAACTCGCGGGTGGACGACTACCCGCACCAGTTCTCCGGCGGCATGCGGCAGCGCGCGATGATCGCCATGGCGCTGAGCTGCGACCCCGAGCTGCTGATCGCCGACGAGCCGACGACCGCGCTGGACGTCACCGTGCAGGCCCAGATCCTGGACCTGATCAAGGACCTCCAGCAGGAGTTCGGCTCGGCGGTCATCATCATCACGCACGACCTCGGCGTGGTGGCCGAGCTGGCC
>DATJJB010000405.1:0-10760 GCA_035492655.1 Kutzneria sp.
CGCGACGGCCAGCGAGTAGGTGCCGACCTTGTTGGCGACGTCGCCGTTCGCGGTGATTCGGTCGGCACCGACCATCACCACGTCGACCAGCCCGGCCGCGATGGCCGCCGGGCCGGCGGAGTCCACGCACAGCCGGAACGGAATCCCGGCCTGCGTCAGCTCCCATGCCGTCAGCCGTGCGCCTTGGAGCAGCGGCCGCGTCTCGCCGGCCAGCACCTCTTCGACCAGGCCGCGCTCGGCCAGCTCCTTGATGCCGCCCAGTGCCGTGCCCACGGCCACGGTCGCCAGCGCGCCCGTATTGCAGTGGGTCAGGATGCGCAGCGGACGGCGGCTGGTCAGGCCGAGCACCGCGTCGGCGGCGCGGGCAGCCATGGCGCGATTGGTCCGCTCGTCCTCCTCCAGCATCGCCAGCGCCTCGTCCAGCACGGCCCGCGCGCCGCCCGGCAGTTTCGTCAGCACTCGACGGACCGCCCAGCTCAGGTTGACCGCGGTCGGCCGCGCGTTGGCGATGCGCTCGGCATCCTCACGCACCGCCTGCTCATCGCCGTCACTGAGCTGCGCCGACAGCGCCACCGCCAGCGCACCCGCCACCCCGATCGCCGGCGCGCCCCGGATGGCCAGCCGCTTGATCGCGTCGATGACCTCGTCCGGTGTCGTCAGGCGTAGCACGGTCCGCTCGTGCGGCAGCGCGCACTGGTCGACGGCCACGACGGCCGCCCCGTCCCAGGCCAGTGTCCGCTCCAATGGTCCTCCAGCCGACGATGTGCAAACGCCCCCAGTCTGCACGTTCGCCGTCGAAGGTGTTAGCCGTCTTCCAGTGGACGAGAACACTTGACGGCGGTCACCAACCGTGTTGAAAACCGGCTTCGGTACCGGTCTCAGAACGCGTCTCGGAGACCGGTACGAGTTTGTGGCTCACGTGAGCCACAAACTGAGCCAGTACCGGTAGCCACGCCCTGGGCCTGGACATGAGCCCGGAAACGACGCGACCTACCGGGACCGACCCGGCGTCAGGGACGGAGCTGGGGCAAGCCGGACAGGACACGCCACTGGGCCCGCGGGAGCGGACTGTTGACCACTTGGATGGCGACGTGGTCGGCGCCGGCGTCGAGGTGGCGCTGCACCCACTCGTCGACGACAGCCTCGTCACCGATGGCCACGGTGCCGGTCACGAGCTTGTCGCTGCCGCCGTCGGCGAAGTCGGCGTCGTCGAAGCCGAGGGTGCGCAGGCTGTTCAGGTAGTTCGGCAGGCCGAGGTAGATCTGGAGGTGCTCACGGGCGAGCTGAAGGCCCTCGGCATGGTCGTTGGTCAGCGCGACCTTCAGCTCCGGCACCAGCAGCCGGTCCGGCCCGAGGATGTCGCGGGCGCGGGCGGTGTGCTCGGCGGTGGTGAGGTACGGCACCGCGCCGTTGGCCTCGCGGGCCGACAGCTCCAGCATCTTGGGCCCGAGGGCGGCCAACAGGCGCTGCTCCCGGGGATGACCGGCGGCGTCGAGACCGGCCAGGAACGCCTTCATGGTGGCCAGCGGCTTCGAGTAGTTGGCCACCATCGGCCCGTGGCTGATGCCCAGACCCAGCAGGAACCGGTTGTCGAACTTCGCGTTGGCCGCGTTGGACTGCGCCGCGACATCGGCCGGCTCGTGCTGCCAGACGTTGAGGATGGACGTGCCGACGATGAGCCGGGAGGTCGCCGCGAGCACGTTCTCGGCCATCGACACCGGCGGGCTGCCGCCGATCCACACCGCCCCGAACCCGAGCTCCTCCAGCTCGGCGGCGGCCTCAGCGGACTCCGGCCGCCCCTCAGCGACCGTCCGGTTCCAGATCCCTACCCGCCCCAGCGTCACGACGTGCCCCTCCCGATCGGCTTGTACGACCTGAATCGTACAACCGTCGACCGGCGTCCGCCACCAGGACGGCCAGGGCCACCCAGACCAGGCCGAACCCGATCCAGCGGGTGGCGTTCATCTGCTCGTGGTCGATGAGGATGCCGACCAGGAACTGGAACACCGGAGCCAGGTACTGCACCAGTCCCAACGTCGACAGCGGCAGCCGGATCGCCGAGGCGCCGAAGCACACCAGCGGCACGACGGTGATCAGACCCGCGCCGACCAGCATCAACGGATGCCCGACGCCATGACCGAGAAACGTGCCGACCCCGACGACCTCGGCCACGACCAGGAACACCACGGCCGGCACGAACAGCACCGCGGTCTCGGCCGACAGGGCCTCGACGGCCGGCAGGTTGACCCGCTTCTTGATGAAGCCGTAGCCGGCGAAGGCGACGGCCAGGATGAGGGCGATCCACGGCGGCCGGCCGTAACCGACCGTGAGCACCGCGACGGCCAGCACGCCGATGCCGACCGCTACCCACTGCGCCACACCGAGCCGTTCCCGCAGCACGACCACGCCGAGCGCGATCGTCAGCAGCGGGTTGATGAAGTAGCCGAGCGAGGTCTCCACCACATCGCCGGCGTTCACGCCGTAGATGTACGTGCCCCAGTTGATCGCGATCATCGCCGCGGCCAGCGCCAGCATGCCCAGCCGCTTGGGCTGCCGTAACAGCTGGCCGACCCAGGCCCAGCGGCGACGAATCAGCAGCACCACGCCCAGCACGACCAGCGACCAGACGATGCGGTGGGCCAGGATCTCCACCGCGCCGGCCGGTTCGAGCAGCGGGAAGTACAGCGGGAACAGGCCCCACATGCCGTACGCGGCGATCGCGAGCCAGAGGCCCTCGCGGGCCCGACCCGTCGAGGCAGGGTTGTCGGTTCGGGTTGACGGGGAGGCGACCACCGACTCAGCTAACCTCGGACCACACCGAACTTCTATTAATAATTTCTGCACGAGTCGTGAAGTTCAGCTTCACGATCTCACGCCACGTGACCAGTGTGCTCACTCCTACGGGCTAGTGACGGTGCCGGCCCGCCGCCAGGATCCTGAGGCGATGGCCGACACCATTGAGCTTTCCGCCGAGTTCACCGACCGGCTCGGTCCGACCGAGTCGGTGCGTGCCGTGCTGTCCGGCCCCGGCATCACGCTGGTGGCCACCGAGTTCCGGGTGCTGACCGAGGACTCGCACATCCCGCTGACCGAGGTGGTGTCCGTGGCCACCGCCGGCAACTCGTTGTCCGGCGGCGCGCTGTCGATCCGGGCCGAGCACCTGGAGCTGCGCTGCACCGGCGTGCCGTTCGAGCAGGCCCAGCGCTTCGCCGCTGCCGTACGTAGCGGACTGGCCCGGGTGCAGGCCGCGGCCTGGATGCCGATTCAGCGCAGCAACTGACGCCGGTAGCCCACCGGAGACGTGCCGTAGGCCGCGCGGAACAGCCGGCTCACGTGCGTCGGATCCAGCACGCCCCAGCGGGCCGCGATGACCGCCACCGGCACCGTGGCCTGCCCGGGATCGGCCAGGTCGTCGCGGATCCGTTGCAGGCGACGGGTTCTGATCAGGGCGGCGATGGTCGTGCCGGTGCCGGCGAACACCTTGTGCAGGTAGCGCGCGGAAATCCCGTGCGCCTGGGCGATCGACTCCACCGACAGGTCGGGGTCGCGCAGGTTGGCCTCGCAGTGGGCCAGGATCCGTTCACGCATCGAGGTTCGCGGATCGGTCAGCGCGGCGTCGCCGGTGAAAACCTTTCCCAGCAGCGAAAGCAGGGCGTCGGCCAGCTGCGTGCCGCCCTCCGTGACCGTGCCGTCCAGGTCCTCGGCCAGGCCGTTCAGCATGCCGGCGACCACTCGCCGCAGCCCGTTGTCGGTACGGGTCGGTCTGGCGATCGCCTGCTGTAGCGCCGATGCCTGGCCGGCCAGACGTTCCCGTGGCACACCGACCACCACGGTGCGATAGGCCGTGCCGTACACCAGGCCGTACGGGCGGGTCGTGTCGTAGACGACCAGATCGCCTGGACGCACGGTGGCGTGCCGGCCGTCCTGGCCCAGCGCGCAGGTTCCGCTCAGGTGCAGGGAGAACTTGTACAGCTCGTTGTCCGTCGAGGTGATCAGCCGCTGCGGCCGCCACACGCCGCCCGGGTTGCCGGTGATGTCCGCCACCAGCAGGCCGCCCGCGTTCGCATACCGGATGCCGCCGTCGAAGTCATAGTCCTCTGTGGTCAGTCGCAGGGGTGCGAAAGCCGTCGATGCGGCTTCCTGCATGGCTTCGAGGCGCTCGTTGCGCTCCACCTTCGTGACGCTAGCGACCCGTGCGTGCGATGGCGAGGTGACGTGCGCCCGATGGCGATCCCGGGCCGCCGCGTGCTTCTAGCGTTCCCGTCATGACCGGCCCGTTCATCTGGTGGCACAGCCAGTACGACGACCAGGTGCACGCCTTTGCCTTGGCGCAGATCACCCAGGTCGGACGGGGCATGCTGGCCGCCCGCTGCAGCCACTCCGCCCACCGCGACCTGATCGTCGACACAGCCGACGGCATGCGCTGTTTCCGCTGCGTGCTGCTGGTCAACTGCCCCGAATCCCCCGCGCGGGCTACCCCCATCTGGTGAGCCCCCTGACGTCACATGCGGTCCGGACATGCCCCAGGGAGGCAAGTATGACGCTCATGTGACATTTCCGAGTGTCTGGCGGGGGGGATTTGCCACATGCGCTTCCTATGTGGCGCTGAGTGCCACATAGGAAGCGCATGTGGCAAAAGAGGCGGAGGGGCGGTTACGGGTGGGGTAGCGTCCGTGACGCGGGTGTCGCGGTGGGATCGGGCAGCGGGTGGGCGGCGCAGTTCACGTCGGCCGCCGGCACCGCGCCGGTGAGCAGATACGCCGTCGCATAGTCGTCGATGCACTTGTTGCCGACCCACGGCGAGTTGTACAGCCCGTGCGACCCGCCACCCTGCTCGACGATCATCCGCGAGCTGGGCAGCAACTGATGGGTACGCAGCGCCCCCTGGTACGGGGTGGCAGCGTCGTTGGTGCCCTGGAGCATCAGGATCGGCGGCAGGCCGGCCCCGGTGATACGCAGCGGCGAAGGCTGGATCAGCGGCCAGAAGGCGCACGGCAGGTTCAGCCAGGCGTTGGACCACGTCAGCAGGGGTGCCTTGCGCGCAACGGCGGTGTTGTCGTGGTTCCACACCGTCCAGCTCCGCGGCCACCGGGCGTCGTTGCACTCCACGGCGTTGTACACGGCCTGGCTGTTCTCGGCGTCGGCAGTGGCCGGGTTGTTCTGCTGCATGTACGTGGTCAGTCCGGTGGCGTCGCCGTTGACCACGTAATCGCTGATGGCCTTGGCGTTGCTGACCCAGTTGATGTCGTAGTAGGCCGAGTTGACGACGATCGTGTCCAGCTCGGCCGGGCCGACCAGCGGCGCAGGCTTGGCCGCGAGCTGGGCGCGGGCCTTGAAGTAGCTGTCGTACACGGCTTGCGTGCCGGTGCCGAGGTGGAACACGTTGTCGTAGCGGCCGATCCAGTCGAACCAGATGTCGGCCCGCTTCTGGAAGGCCACGTCCTGGTCCAGGTTGGCCTGGTACCACACCGCCGAGGTGTCGGCGTTGATGTTGCTGTCCAACAGCATCCGCCGCACCTTGTCCGGGAACAGCTGCCCGTACACCGGGCCGAGGTAGGTGCCGTAGGACACGCCGTAGTACGAGATCTGGGGCTCGCCGAGGGCCTTGCGGATCTCGTCCATGTCCCGGGCGGTGTTGGCCGAGTTGATGTACGGCAGCTCGGCGCCGGACCTGGCCGCGCAACCGTCCGCAATGGACCGTGCCCGCTTCACGAACGGCACCTTGGCCGCGTCGTCGGCCGGGTTGGGGTCGGCCGACGGCGTGGCGTAGAAGGACGGGTCGACGCAGCTGATGGGGCTGCTGCGGCCGACGCCGCGCGGGTCGAAGCCGATGAAGTCGTACGCGGCGCGCACGCTCTTGGGCACCGCGCCGGCGGCGAACAGGCCGCTGCCGCCGGGACCACCGGGGTTGAACAGGATCACGCCCTGGCGCGCACTGCCAGTGGCCTTGTACCTGGACACCGCGATGGTCAGCTTGGGACCGTCGGGCCGCGTGTAGTCCAGCGGCACCGAGACGGTGCCGCACTCGTAGAACGTGTACGGCTGGCAGGGATGCGTGAACACCTTGTCCGCGACCGGCGGCCGCGGCTCGGTCGTCGGTGTGCCGGCCGAGGCCGGCGCGGCGCCGACCACGGAGGCCAGCAGAGCGGCGGCCAGTGCCAAGGTCCATTTCACGGTGAGGTCCCCTCGCTTTCCCGCAAACCGACGCCGCAGTTGACCGCGAACCCGGGTCGCCGTCCCAGCGCGACGGGCCGCGCGTTACGAAAGCGTTATCCCCGATCGGGTCGTTTTCGTGTTGGGGTGCAGTCATGCCCGATCCGCTGGTGATCCACTGCTCGCCGACCAATCCGCGTGTGCTGTCCGTGATCGTCCTGATGGGACTGTTGTCCCTCACGACCCTGATCGCCGGTTTCACCACGATCGGCACGCTCGGGCCGCTGCAGATCGTGCTCTGGCTGCTGATCGTGGCGGCCTTCGCGCTGATCCCGGTGGCCTACCTGCGGCGGACCCGGCTGGTGCTGGACGACCGGCAGCTGCGGGTGCACGTGCTGATCGGGCCGGCCAGCAAGGTCGACCGCGAGCGGATCGGCGCGATCACCATGGCCCGCCGCGGCACGCACTTCGTGCTCGACACCGACGGCCGCCGCATCACGGCTTTTCGCGATCTCTGGTCGTACCGCCAGCTCGAGGCGTTGCGCGCGGAACTGGGCGCCGACCTGATCGAATAACGAGGATAATCGACGGTGTGACCGACGACGGGCTCTGCTGGTACGGGGTGCGGTGCGTGTTCCGCTGGAGCTGGACCGACCGCGGCAGCCGGCCGTACGAGGAGCGGATCACCCTGTGGCGTGCGGCTTCCCCCTCGCAGGCCATCGAGCTCGCCAGCCGCGAGGCCCGTGACTACGCGCGCGACAACCGCTTCGAGCACCTCGACTTCGCCCAGGCGTTCGCGCTGGCCGAGGACCGGATCACCCAGGGCACCGAGATCTTCTCGCTGTTACGCGACAGCGAGCTCAAGCCCGAGGCCTACCTGGACGCCTTCTTCGACACCGGCGGCGAACACCAGTCCTAGTCCACGAAGTAGCCAGCACGTATACCGCTCGGCCCCGCCCCTGCTTCGCCCGGTTGCCAGATTTTTCGAGGTCCGCCACCTTCGCGCCCCACCACCGAGCCGATGCGGGTCTCGAAAAATCTGGCAAGGGCGAGGCAGGGGTCACGAGGGGCCGAGCCGCGACGCCGAAGGCGGCGCCTTCAACACAGCAGGGGTCACGAGGGGCCGAGCCGCCCTGCCGGAGGCAGGGCCAACAAGCACTTGAGCTAGTTCACGCAGGTGACGCCGTCCGCCGTGATCGTGTCGGTGGAGCTGGGCGTGGCGGCCGACGTCGTCGGGGCCAGCGCGTAGGCCCGGGGGCCGGCGAAGCCCTGGGCGCCGGGGCCGTCGTACTGCGTGGACACGAACAGCCGAACGTGGCCGGACGGAATGCCGTCGGCGTCGTCCTGCTCGGTGTCGTAGCCGCCGCCCAGCGCGGCGGAGACCTTCTCGGCGTCGGCGGCGCCACCCGAGGGATAGCGGATGACCGACTTGGTCCGCTTGGTCGCATTGCCGGTGCCGCCGTCGACGAAACCCTTCGCCACCAGGGCGGACATCACGGCGTCGGCCAGGCCGGGGGTGCCGTTGGCGTTGCGCACCTCGACGGTGACGCCGTTGCCGGTGGACGCGGCGCCGCTGGTCGGGGCGCTGGAACCGGTGGGCTTGGTGCCGGTCAGCTGCTGCACGAACGACTTGACGTCGGACGGGTCCACCTCGACGGCCTGGCCGTCGTTGGGCGTTGGCAGGTCGGGCCGGCCGGTCGGGATGGTCTGGAAGTGCAGCCCGCCGCCGGTCATGCCCTTGAGCTGGGTGGCGAAGCCGAGCAGGTCCCAGCCCTGGTCGAGCACGACGGCGTTCTTGATCGCGTCGATCAGCCCGGCCAGTTTGCTCGGGCTGGTCAGCGTGCCGCCGGACAGCACGGTGCTGGCCAGGCCGGCCATGAACACCTGCTGACGCTTGATCCGGTCCAGGTCGCCGTTGGGCAGCTCGTGACGCTGCCGCACGAACTTGAGCGCGTTCACGCCGGAGATGGTCTGCACGCCGGCCGGGAAGTCGGCGCCGGAGAAGCTGTCCTTGGTCGCCGCCTTGAGGCACACCTTGACGCCGCCGATGGCCTGGGTGATCTCGCTGAAGCCGTACAGGTTGATCTCGGCGTAGTGGTCGATGCTGGCCCCGGTGAGCTGCTCGATGGTGGCGATCAGCTCCTTGCGGCCGGCCGACTGGGACTGCTGGGCGATCTGCTTGTTGTCGGTCACGCCCTTGTTGCGCAGTTCGGAGGCCTTGTCGTTCATAGCGCGGGCGTAGGCCGAGTTGATTTTGTGCTTGCCGTAGCCGTCGGGGATGTCGACGTAGGAGTCGCGCGGGATGGACAGCAGCGCGGCCGGCTTGCTGGTGTCGTTGGGGATGTGCACCAGGATCAGCGTGTCGGTGTTCAGCTCGCCGTCGTCGCCACCGGCGTTGAGCTGGGCCAACAGCTTCGGGTCCAGCGGGTTGCCGTGCGCGTCGGTCCGGCTGTCCAGGCCGACCAGCAGCACGTCGATCGCGCCGTCGGCCGGCTTCTCGGCCTTGATCACGTTGTCGGTGGCCAGGCCGGAGGTGAGGCTGTCCAGGGTCGCGTAGCCGTAGCCGGTCACGACTAAGACCACGGTCGACACGACGGCCAGCGCGACGAGGCCGGCTCGCTTGGCCACGGACGCGCCGCCCAGCGCCGGCCGGGCCGGGGCGGGCTTGCGGGCCGGCGGCTCCGACTTCGACCCGGCCGGCTTCTCCGACGGCTTGGCCGGCTTCGGCGCGGGCGGCTTGGCCGACACCTGAGGCGTGGACGGTTTGGCCGGCGACTGAGCGGCACTCGGCGACGCGGGCTTGCGCGGCGGCTGCTGGCCGGCGGGACGTGGCCCGTTCGGCGGCACCGCGCCGCGCTGCGGCGGTTGCGGCCGGCCAGCACCAGGCTGGCGCGGCGGCTGTGCCGATGACCGGGCCGACGACGGGGCCGATGACGGAGGCCGTCCACCGCCCGCCGGGGGTCCGGGGCGTCGCGGCGGCTGATTGCCGAAGTTGCTGTCCACAGGCGTCCACCTCCCGGTGATCGTCGGTGCCTGACCACGTGCCCCCAGCAACTCGTCGCTGAGGATGTGTCGGTGCCGGAACTCCCCCACCCAGCGATTTCCGGGCCGTACGGTAGCCCAGTTCGCCGCACCGCCCGGACACCAGGGGGCACGAACGGCGGTTGATGACCTAGCGTATCGGTCCTAGCATCCTGCGTGACGACGGCTGGTCCCGCCAGGGAACGCGCACCCAGCACCCGCGTCTAAGGAGTGCCGATGCGCAGATTCGCAAGTGTGTTCGTCGTCGGGCTGGCCGCTTTGTCGGTCTTCGCCCAGCCCGTGGCGGCCGCGCCGGACAGCGGCTGGCACCGCCAGCAGCCGCCGCTGTCGACACCGTGGACCGATCAGGTCGGCCCGGACAACGCGCTGCCGGAGTACCCGCGGCCGCAGCTCGTGCGCCAGGACTGGCGCAGCCTCAACGGGGTCTGGCAGTTCGGCACCACGCCGCCGGACGGACACGCGCTGCCGGAACGGATTCTGGTGCCCTATCCGGTGGAATCCGCCCTGTCCGGGATCATGCGGCACGAAAGCACCATGTGGTACCGCCGCACCTTCACCGTGCCGGAGTCGTGGCGCGGACAGCGTGTGGTGCTCAACTTCGGCGCCGTCGACTACCAGGCAACGGTGTCGGTCAACGGACATGAGCTGGCCACGCACAAGGGCGGCTACGACGCGTTCAGCGTGGACGTGACCGACGCCCTGACCCGGCACGGCGACCAGGAGCTGGTGGTCGGCGTGGTCGACCCGACCGAGGACGGCGGCCAGCCGATCGGCAAACAGCGCGCGCACCCGGTCAACAGCATCCTGTACACGCCGAGCTCGGGCATCTGGCAGTCGGTGTGGCTGGAACCCGTGCCGAAGACGCACGTCACGGCGCTGGATGCGGTGCCGGACCTGGCCACGAACTCGCTCAAGCTGACCGTGCACACCGCGGGCATGATGGGCTCGCGGATCGAGGTCACCGCCGCCGATCACGGCCGGACGGTGGCCCGCATCACCGGCCGGGCCGACACGCAGCTCAGCATCCCGATCAAGCAGCCGCACCTGTGGAGCCCGGCCGACCCGTTCCTCTACGACCTGACGGTCCGGGTCGGCGACGACCGCGTGACCAGCTACTTCGGCATGCGGTCGATCTCCGTCGGCAAGGGCGCGGACGGCAAGTTGCGCACGCTGCTCAACGGCCAGTTCGTGTTCAGCCTCGGCACCCTGGACCAGGGCTTCTGGCCGGACGGGATCTACACCGCGCCAACGGATTCGGCGCTGCGCTTCGACCTGGCCGAGCAGAAGTCGTTGGGCTTCAACACGGTCCGCAAGCACATCAAGGTGGAGCCGGACCGCTGGTACTACTGGGCCGACAAGCTGGGCCTGATGGTGTGGCAGGACATGCCGGCGATGAACGTGGACTTCGGCCCGAGCGTGCCCAGCACGCCGCGCCCGACGCCCGAGGCCGAGCAGCAGTTCATGGTCGAGCTGCACAGCATGATCGACCAGCACGTCAGCCACCCGTCGATCGTGGAGTGGGTGCCGTTCAACGAGGGCTGGGGCGAGTTCTCGCCGGCCGCGGT
>DATJJB010000406.1:0-2214 GCA_035492655.1 Kutzneria sp.
AGCTCGGACAGGAAGCCGGCGGTGTCGTCGCCGTGCCGGGCGGCCAGCGGCATCAGCAGTTCCAACGCGGTGAAAGCGTCCTCGTCGTCGACGGCGTGAGCGGCCTGCCGTACCCGGTCGACGACGGACCCGTGCAGTCCGACCAGGCCGAGTTCACGGGCGAGGACCCGGACGCCGGGGCGGTCGGTGAGCCGGTCGTGGGAGCGCTTCTGGAACGGGACACCGGCGCGGGTCAGGGCTTCCATGACGGCCTTGGCCTGGCTGCTGGTCCGGTAGAGCACGGCGAAGTCGTTGAACGACAGGCCTTGTGTGCCGTCGCCGGCGACGCGGCCGGTGTCGAGGGAGTGGAACGAGGAGCCGCCGAGCAGCTGGTCGATGGTGCGGGCGACGAAGCTGGCCTCGGCCTGTTCGTCGATGGCGTGGTGCAGGCCGATGCGGGCGTGTTCGCGGTGCGGCCCGCACGGGGCCAGGGCCCGGTCCTCGACCAGGGTGGTCGGCGTGATGGCCTGTACGGCGCCGGCCAGGATGTGCTTGCTGGAGCGGTAGTTGCGGCCCAGCTGCACCCGGGTGGCGCCCGGGAAGTCCTCCTGGAACCGCAGGAAGAAGCCGACGTCGGCGCCGCGGAAGCGGTAGATCGCCTGGTCTGGGTCGCCGATCGCGGTGAGGTTGCCGTCGGCCGCGCAGAGCAGGCGCAGCAGGCGGTACTGGGTCTCGTCGACGTCCTGGTACTCGTCGACACTGACCCACGGCCAGCGGGCGCGGTAGTGCTCGATCAGGGAGGTGTCGCCGGCCAGCAGCTCGACCGGCATCTCCACCAGGTCGTCGAAGTCGACCAGGTCGCGGGCGCGCAGCTCCTTCTTGTACGTCTCGCCGTGCTCGTCGCGCAGCTCCTGGACGACGGTCTCGTCGGCGATGCCGAAGCGGGCGGTGAGGCCGACGCGGGCGTGCTGCTCGCGCAGGATGCGCACGCCGAGCGAGTGGAAGGTCGCCACGGTGAGCTCCCGCGCTTGTGGCCCGACCAGGGCTTCCAGGCGTTCGGCCAGTTCGGCGGCGGCGCGGCGGGTGAACGTGATGGCCAGGCACTGCTCGGCCGGCACGCCCCGTTCGGTCACCAGGTGGGCGATGCGGTGGGTCAGGGTGCGGGTCTTGCCGGTGCCGGGTCCGGCGATGATCAGCAGCGGTCCGGACGGCACGGCCGCGGCGGCGCGCTGGTCGGGGTCGAGGCCGTCGAGCAGGGTCGGCACGGGGTCGATGAGCGGGAGCTCGGGCTCCTCGAGTTCGAGGACCACCGGCTCCTCGACGACCTCGACCGGAGCCGGCACGACCGGCTTGGCCGGCTTCGGTGGCGTGAACAGGTCGTCGTCGAACAGCGACACCGCGCCGGCGGCCTTGGCCAGCTCGCCTGGCTCGAACAGCCGGATCACGCCGTACTCGCCGTCGTAGCCGGCGTCGCGGATGACCTCGCCGCGCCGCAGCCGGCTGATCGCCTCCCCCAGCACGGGGTTGGACGCGGCGAGGTCATCCAGCGGCACGTCGTCGAGGATGGTCAGCTCAGGGCCGTGCACGGCGGTCAAAGAGGCGATCTCGGACAGCACCTTCTTGCTCTTCGGGCCGACGCCGAGCAGCTCGCTCATGATCTCCGGCAGCGGGATGAGGCTGCGGAAGTCCACGGCGTCGGCCGGCCGGTAGCCGACCTCACGGTCGGCCAGCTCCTGGATGCGGCTGAGCACGCCGACGGTGAGCGGCTTGCCGCAGGTCGGGCACAGGCCGTTGTGGGCGATGGTCTGGGCCGGGTCGAAGCGGACGTCGCACTTGCGGTGCCCGTCGGAGTGGTACTTGCCTTCCTCGGGGAAGAACTCGACGGTGCCGGCGAAGCCCTCGCGGGTCTCCAGGGCGCGGCGCACGGCGTAGTAGTCCAGGTCGGTGTCGAAGACGGTGGCCTCACGGCCCAGCACCGGCGGCGAGTGCGCGTCGGAGTTGCTGACCAGCGTGTACTTGTCCAGACCGGACACCCGCCAGTTCATCTCGGGGTCGCTGGACAGGCCGGTCTCGGCGGCGAAGACGTGGTCGGCCAGGTCGGCGTAGCAGTCGGCGATGGCGTCGAAGCCGGACTTGGAGCCGAGCACCGCGAACCACGGCGTCCACACGTGCGCCGGCACCAGGTAGGCGCCGTCGCCGCTCTCCAGGGTGATCTCCAGCAGGTCGCGGGAGTCC
>DATJJB010000407.1:0-6205 GCA_035492655.1 Kutzneria sp.
GACGCGGTCGAGGCCCTGGCCAAGGGCATCCTGATCGCCGCGACGCTGCTCGGGCCGGAGGCCGTGGTGCTGGGCGGCGGCCTGGCACTGGCGGGTGATCTGCTGATCGAGCCGTTGCGCAAGCGGCTGGCGGAACTGATCGTGTTCCAACGGCAGCCCGAATTGCTGCTCGCCGCGCTCGGCGATGAGGCAGGCTGTCTGGGAGCTGCGCTGATGGCGATCGATGCCCTGGAGGCATAGTGGCTGACCTGGTGCTGGGCGGCGGTCGGGTGGTGACGTCCGACGGCGTGCTCGATCCCGGCTGGGTGTCGGTGGTGGACGGTCGAATCGACGCTGTCGGCGTCGGGCCCCGGCCCGATGCCGTTGACCTGGGCGGCAACTGGCTGGTTCCGGGCTTTGTCGACGTGCACTGCCATGGCGGCGGCGGTCGGGCCTTCACCGGGCATGACCCGGGTCTGGCCATCGCCGCGCACCGCCGGCACGGCACCACCACCACGATGGCCAGCCTGGTGTCGCGGCCGATCAAGGAGTTGGCCCGGCAGATCGAGGAGCTCGGCGACCTGGTTCGTGGCGGCGACATCGCCGGCATCCACCTGGAGGGCCCGTTCCTGTCGGCGGCGCGCTGCGGCGCGCACGATCCGCGGGTGCTCCGGCCGCCGGACCTCGACTCCGTACGGGCGCTGCTGGCGGCCGGCGGCGACACCATCAAGATGGTGACCATCGCGCCGGAGCTGGAGTACGCCGTCGCGGCGACGAAGTTGTTGGTGGACAACGGAGTCATTGTCGCCATTGGACACACGGACGCCGCTGAGGCCCAGGTCGTCCCGGCGGTCGACGCCGGCGCGTCGGTGGCCACACACCTGTTCAACGGCATGCGGCCGCTGCACCACCGTGAGCCCGGCCCCATCGGCGCGCTGCTGGACGACGAACGGGTCAGCGTCGAGCTGATCTGCGACCTCGTGCACCTGCACCCGACGGCCGTCCGGCTGGCCGCGCACCACGCCGGCCCGTCCCGGACGCTGCTGATCACGGACGCGATGGCCGCCGCCGGCATGGGCGACGGCGTCTACGACCTCGGCGGGCTGGAGGTCACCGTGCAGGACGGCGTGCCGACCCTGGCCGGCGGCTCACTCGCCGGCAGCACGCTGACCATGGACCTGGCGTTCCGGAACTTCGTGCAGCAGTGCGGATTGTCGATGGCCGAGGCCGTCGCGGCGACCGCCGGTCGGCCGGCGCAGCTGCTGGGCCTGGCCGAGCAGGTCGGTGCGATCGAGGTCGGGTTGCTGGGCGATTTTGTCGTGCTGGACGAGGAATTGCGGGTGCAGGACGTGTACCGAAGGGGCTTCCGGGAGGACCGTTCGTGACGCTGACGCCCACCGGCGAGATCGTCGACGCCGCCGCGCGAGCGGGCCGGGGCGTCGGCGCGTTCAACGTGATCCAGCTGGAACACGCCGAGGCGCTGGTCGCCGGGGCGGAGGCAGCCGGGGCGCCGGTGGTGTTGCAGATCAGCGAGAACGCCGTGCGCTATCACGGTTCGCTGGCCCCGATCGGGCTGGCCACGCTGGCCGTGGCCCGGCAGTCCTCGACCGAGGTGGCCGTGCATCTCGATCACGCCGAGAGCCCGGACCTGGTGGCCGAGGCCGTGGCGCTGGGCTTCACCAGCGTCATGTTCGACGCGTCCAAACTGGACTACGCCGAGAACGTGCGAGCCACCGCCGAGGTCGTGACGCGTTGTCACGTGGCCGGCGTGCACGTGGAGGCGGAGCTGGGCGAGGTCGGTGGCAAGGACGGCGTGCACGCGGCCGGTGCCCGCACCGATCCGGACCAGGCCAGCGAGTTCGTCGAGGCGACCGGAGTGGACGCGTTGGCGGTGGCCGTCGGCAGCTCGCACGCCATGCTGACCCGGGACGCCACCCTGGACTTCGAGTTGATCGGGAGGTTGCGGGACAAGGTCGGCGTGCCGTTGGTGCTGCACGGTTCCTCCGGCGTGGCCGACGCGGATCTCACCCGTGCGGTGGAAGCCGGCCTGACGAAGATCAATATCGCGACACACCTGAACGCCGCCTTCACCTCGGCCGTTCGGGCCTATCTGACGGAGAATCCGCAGGTCGTGGACACCCGCAAGTACCTGGGCCCCGGCCGGGCCGCGGTCGCCGCCGAGGTGACCCGGCTGCTCGGCGTGCTGAAAAGCAACTAACGTGGTCGCCGTGAGCAAGTCCGACGACCCGGAGCGGCTGTTGGCGGAGGCCCTGCGGGCCCAGGCGGTGAGCACGCCGGTGACGATGCCGCCGCTGCCGGCCGTCCTGACCAAGACTGACGAGCCCCCCGAGGCTGCCCCGGAGGAGGCCGCCGAGGAGCCGCAAGAGGCCGTGTCCGTCGAGGAGCCCGCGGCCGAGACGCCGGCCGACGAGCCGGCCAAGCCGGCTCCCGGCACCGGTGAGGGCGCGTTCACCGAGGAGATGGTGCTGCGCGAGCTCAGCTCCGGCCCGATGACCGGCGAGCTGGCCACCATCCGGATCAACAACTCCCAGCAGCACTACGAGACCGAGCGCTTCTCGCCGCTGGAGAACCTGTACGGCGGGGTCAGCGACAGCCCCGGCTTCGGTCTGATCTCCGGCAGCGAGGTCGGCAGCACCGTCGGGCCGCCGGTCGGCGAGTTCGACCACCTGCGGCCGTCGGCCCTGGCCACCACGGCCGTGCCGACGACCAGGATGAAGGCCGAGCGGGGCCAGGTTCCCGGCTGGCTGATCCTGCTGTTCGCGCTGGTACTGGGCCTGGCCGGCGGGGCAGTGGCCGGCCTGCTGAGCATGGTGTGAACCGGGCACTCAGCGAACACCTGTACCTTGGGGAATCGTGAACACCGCGTTCCTCGCGAGCACGACCACCACTGTCGCCCTGCCGGGTTGGCTCGACGCCAACAACATCCTGTCGGGCCTCGGGCCATACATCTTCGTCGGCGTGGCCCTGCTGATCTTCGCCGACTGCGGCATCCTGATCGGCTTCCTGATCCCGGGTGACACCCTGCTGTTCACCCTGGGCCTGCTGATCGCCCAGGGCGCGGTGCAGGGCATGCCGATCTGGCTGGCCTGCGTGATCCTGTCGGTGTGCGCGATCGTCGGCAACGTGACCGGCTACTACATCGGGGCCGCGATCGGCCCGAAGCTGTTCAGCAACCCCGATTCCAAGATCTTCAAACGCAAGCACATCGAGCACACGCACGAGTTCTTCGACAAGTACGGCGCGCGGGCGATCATCCTGGCCCGCTTCGTGCCGATCGTGCGCACGTTCATCACCGCGGTGGCCGGCATCTCCAAGATGGACCCGCGCAAGTACTTCCTGTACTCCACCGTCGGCGGCGTGCTGTGGGCGGTGGCGGTGCCGCTGCTCGGCTTCTTCCTCGGCCAGGTCTCGCTGGTGCACGACCACCTGGAGATCTTCCTGGTCGCCATCCCGGTGCTGTCGGTCATCCCCATCGTCTTCGAGGTGGTCAAGAGCCGTCGCGAGCGCAAGGCCCGCGAGGCCGCCGCCGCCGAGACGCCGCTGGAGGCCACCCAGCAGTTCGACGTGCGCGGCGAGGACATGGACGCCACCCAGCGCATCGACCGCATCCGCTGAGCAGCCCTTTCGACTGACCGGGACCGCCCCTCGACAGGGGCGGTCTCTTCTGCTCCAATTAGTAAACAGTGCTGTTCTGTTTACTAATCTCAGGGAGGGGTCATGGCGGTGCTGATCGCGGGGGCCGGGCCGACCGGGCTGACGGCGGCCTGTGCCCTGATGCAGCGGGGAGTGCCGGTACGCGTGCTGGACGCGGCCGACGGCCCGGCGACGACGTCACGGGCGCTGGGCCTGCAGCCACGCGGGGCGGAGGTGCTCAACCGGGTCGACGCGCTGCGCGACCTGCCGCAGCGGGGCATGGGCATCGGCTTCGTCAAGGCGATCGCCGGCGAGCGGACGCTGATGACGCTGCGGCTGGAGCACATGACGGGCACCGGGGCCTTGATCGGCCAGTCGGAGATCGAGAAGTCGTTACGGGACCGGCTGTCCGAGCTGGGCGGCAAGGTCGAGTGGGGCATGCGTGTCACGGCCATCGAGCAGGACGAGGACGGCGTGACGGTCCAGGCCGGGGAGTCGATCCGCGGCGACTGGCTGCTGGGCTGCGACGGCTCGCACAGCGCGGTGCGCAAGCTGATGGGCATCGACTTCCCGGGAGTTCCACTGGCCGAACGGTTCCTGCTGGCCGACGTGCACCTGGACTGGCCGCTGGACCGGGGCGGCGTGACGACCTGGCTCGGCGCCGGCGGCATGTTCGCCGCGTTTCCGTTGCCGGGCAAGGATCTCTGGCGAATCCAGGGCGATCTTCCCGGTACCGGGCCGGTGGATGTGTTGGCGGAGTTGACGAAGATGCTGCCGCAGCGGACCGGCCGCACCGCGGAGATCACGTCCTGCGACTGGACGTCGACGTTCACCATCCACCGACGGCTGGCCGAAACCTACCGTCGCGGAAGGGTTTTCCTGGCCGGCGACGCCGCTCACGTGCACAGCCCGTTCAGCGGGCAGGGCATGAACACCGGCGTCGGTGACGCCGAGAACCTGGCCTGGAAGCTGGCCATGGTGATCAACGGCCGGGCCGGCGAGCGGCTGCTGGACACGTACGAGGAGGAGCGGCGCAAGGTCGC
The DNA here is from genome assembly GCA_035492655.1 of Kutzneria sp. Classification (GTDB taxonomy): domain Bacteria; phylum Actinomycetota; class Actinomycetes; order Mycobacteriales; family Pseudonocardiaceae; genus Kutzneria. The sequence continues at coordinate 4,677 of DATJJB010000407.1, forward strand.
CGAGGAGGTGCTGAGCGGCACCACCGCGCTGACCTCGTTCGCGCTCGGCCTCGGCTTCTGGCGGCGGCTGCTGCGTGACACCGTGATCCTGCCGCTGCTCAATCTCTCGGCCGTGCAACGGAAGATGTTCGGACAGTGGAGCCAGCTGGCTCTCACCTACCGCCGCGGCCCGCTCGGCAAGTACGGGGACCGCGACCCACAGATCGCACCCCGCTGGACCAACGGCCGCTGGGTCCTCGTCGTCCCGACGCTCCGAGACCCGCACGTGGCCGTGGCACGGCCGTTCCTCGGCGAGGACCTGCTGGTCGAGACCGGTCCCACGGTGAAGCTGGTCCGCCCCGACGGGCACCTGGCTTGGCAGGGACGGCCCGCACCAGCCACGCTGACCGCGTGGCTGGACACAGTGTTGGATCAAACCGGACTGACGCGCTGAAATCCGCCGGCCGCCCCCGTGACCCGGAGGCGGACGAGGCGATCCTGCGTGCGGCGCTGGAGCTGTTCGCGGAGCGTGGCGTGGACGGCACCAGCATCGAGCAGATCGCCAAGCGCGCGGGCGTCGCCCGGCTGACCGTGTACCGGCGCTGGTCGTCCAAGGAGGAGCTGCTGGCACAGGCCATCGCCTACGGCCGCAACGCGCCCGACCTGACCGACGAGGAGTACGACACCCTGCCGTACCCCGAGGTGATGGCGCGGATGCTCGGCTCGATGGCCGACTCCATCGCCGACCGCAAGCTGGCCCCGCTGATGGCCCAGCTGATGGGCTCCACCTTCAGCCACCCCGAGCTGTTCGACGCCTTCTGGGCGGCATCCGGGGCCAAGCGCCGTGAGGGCGGCGTTCGCCTGGTGCGACGGGCCATCCGCGAGGGCATGCTGCCGGCCGACGCCGACCCCGAGGTGATCGTGGACATCATCATCGGGTCGCTGTTCTACCGGATGCTGGTGCCGCCACGGCACGACGACGTCGGCGAGTACGTGCTGCGGGTGTTGCGGCAGGTCGGTTTCCGCCCTACTCCATAGCGAACATGGAGCCCGGGTTGAACAGGTTGCCCGGGTCCAGCGCCTGCTTGATGGAGCGGTGCACGGCCAGCCCGACCGGCCCGATCTCGCGGGCCAGCCACTCCCGCTTGATCTTGCCGATGCCGTGCTCGCCGGTCACCGTGCCGCCGAGCGAAAGGCCCAGCTCCAGGATCTCGTCGAAGGCGATCCGCGCCCGGGCGAACTCGTCGGCGTCGGCGGGGTCGTAGACGAGCGTGGGATGCATGTTGCCGTCGCCGGCGTGGCCGACCACGGCGATCTTCACGTCGTTCCGTTCGCTGATCACCTGGCAGCCGGCGATCAGGTCGGCGATGGCGGTCCGCGGCACGCACACGTCGTCGGTGAGCCACGCGCCGTAGACCTCCAGCGCGGTCAGCACGGCCCGGCGCGCGGTGAGCAGCATCTTGCCCTCGGCCAGATCGGTCGTCACGTAGGTCATGTCCGCGCCGGCGGCCTGGCAGGCCAGCTCGACCTTCTCCAGCTCGAGCCGGGCC
>DATJJB010000408.1:0-41647 GCA_035492655.1 Kutzneria sp.
CGGCGATATCTTGCCGCTCGACAGTTCCACCAGGGTCGGCGCCGTCATCGGGAAGACCAGCACGCCCGTGCGTCGGTAGACGTCGGTGACACACCGGCGCAGCACCTCCCGCGCCGCGTTGGTCAACTGGGTGGCGTAACGATCCTCCGCGATCCTGATCTGTTCCCCGCGGAGCAGCGTGAACCGTCTGGTGACGAGGATCATGGTGGTGATCAGCCAGGACATCGAAACGGTCAGACCGATGGCCACGACGCCGACGGCCCAGCGGGACCAGATCGGAATTCCCGAGAACCAGCCGAGGAACAGGGCCGTGGTACCGGCCAGACCGACCGCGAGGAGCCCGAGAAGGATCGGCACGGGCAGGCCTAGCAGCGGAATGGTCCGCATGGCGAGCGTGGGCGATCGTCGAGTGTTCAGCACGAAACGCCAGTGCGCAGTCAGCCAGAAGGACCCGGTCAGCTCCGTGCTGGCCTCGTACAGTGAGTCCGACAACTCCGGGCGCTGGGCCAGGAAGTCCGCACGGATCTCGGTCTCCTTCTCGCGATAGCGGACGAACTCGTCCGTGGCCATGGCGGCGTCGAACTCCCGCTCCAGCTCGGCCACCGTTGGGCGCGACTCCTGCTCGGGCACTACCCGTCTTCGCGGCCGCTGCCGCTGGCGTTACTCCTGGCTACGGCCAGGAAGTGGGCGCTGGCGTTGATGAGCAAGGGATCCTGCTCGACGAGGCGCGCAGCGGCGAGGGCCGCTTGGGGCCAGGGAGTCGAAATTGTCGATACCGCGGCGTCGAGCGCCGTCCAGGTGGTGGAGGGGCCCGAGGAGGAGCACGACGTCCGCGCTGGCGTCCGGAGTGGACAGTCGGCGGCAAAGGACCGACGCGGCCGGCGGGACTTTCTTGCTGCTGGCAAGGATTGGTTGAGGGGCGGGAGCGTCCGTCGAAGATCGGAGTGCCCCCGGCGGCCATGGGTTAACCCGATTCGGCTGGCACATTCCCCGATCGCTGACCGAGGTCCGCGGGGCGAAGCCCCTCCGGGGGGTGTGGGGGGTCGCCCCCCACAACGAACGCGGGCCACAGGCCGGCGCTTTCCGCCGGCATGCGGGGGTGAGCGAACCCCTCGATCCGCCACGGCGGCGGGGCGGCGGATCGAGGGGCGCTGGTTCCAGAGTGCCTGAAGAATCGGGAAAAGCGGAATGTCATGACCCGAACGGGTGGGTGACGCGGGTCTCGTTTGACCGATAGTGGTCAGGCGATCGCGGCTGGTTGACGGGAAGTGACCCGAACGGGCAGGCGGAGGGGGCCGCGGACGGCCCGGCTGGCGCGGCGTTGGACGGTGCCGGCCAGGCGGAGGTCGGGGAAGCGGCGGAAGAGGGCGCGAAGGGCGATGGCACCCTCCATCCGGGCCAGACCGGCGCCGAGGCAGTAGTGGACGCCGGAGGAGAACGTCAGGTGGTCACGGGCGTTGGGGCGGTCGGGGTCGAAGCGGTGGGGATCGGGGAAGACCGCCGGGTCGCGGTTGGCGGCGGCGGTGAGCAGTATGACGACGCGGCCCTTGGGGACGACGCGGCCGGCGATGCGGGCGGAGTCGGACAGGGGCAGGCGGGCGGTGTACTGGATGGGGGGATCGAGGCGCAGGATCTCCTCGACGATGTTGTCGGCGGCCGCCGGATCGTCGACAAGTCGTTGCCGCGCCGAGGGATTGGCCAACAGGGCCAGCACGCCGTTGCCGATCAGGTTGACGGTGGTCTCGAAGCCTGCGGCCAGCAACAGCCCGGAAGTGGCCAACAGCTCGAACTCGGTCAGGCCGCCCTCGGCCAGCATGTGGCCGATGACGTCGTCGTTCGGCTCCGCACGACGTAAGGCGATGCGCTCGGACAGGAAGTCGTTGAGCTCCCGGAGGGTGGCCCGCAGCTCCCGGACCTGGGCCATGCTGCCCATGCCGTCGATGGACGCGGCCAACGTGGTGCCCCAGTCGATCATCCGCCGGTGCTCGGCGTCGGGCACGCCGAGCAGGTCACAGATGATCTTGATGGGGACCCGGGCGGCGAACTCGCCGACGAGGTCGAACTCGTCGCGGCCGGCCAGCTGGTCGAGGAAGTCGTCGACGACGGCCTCGACGCGGGCCTGGCGCTCGTGCATGGCCCGCGGTGTGAAGAGCGGCGACACGACCCGGCGCAGCCGGCTGTGCTCGGGCGGGTTGCGGAAGATGAACGAGTCCTCGAGCGGGTGGACCATCCCGTCCAGGCCGAGATCGGGCTGGCCGACCTCCTTGTTGGGCGCGACGCCGAAGGCCGGGTCGCGCAGCACGGCGCTGCACAGCTCGTGGTCGGACACCAGCAGCATGCCGAGCCTGCTCGGCACCACCTTGCCCCGCGCGCGAACCCGCTCGTAGTGTGGATACGGATCGATGGCCTGGGCCGGGCGGATCAGCATCGCGCCGGGATCGTCCAGCAGCCGGAACCAGCCGAGCACGACCTTGCCCATGGTGATCGCGGTCGCGAGTTGCCTGTCGGACATGGTGTTCTCCTCACCCCGTTGCCGCCTTTCTACCACCGCCTTGACCGTGCGGGTCGACGGATGAGAATCTCTGCCACTAAGAGATAGGGGGTGGGCATCATGTCGCTGCCGGAACCGGCCCGGTCCGAGATCGCGGTGCCGCTGCGGCTGTCCAACGACGACCGCGAGCGCGCGGTGGAACAGCTCAACCGGGCGGTCGCCGACGGCCGCCTGACCTGGCCGGAGCACGCCGAACGGGTGGAGGCGGTGTACGCCGCCCGGGTCACCGACGACCTGCGGCCGCTGCTGTCCGACCTCGGTCGGGCCGACGTGGTCCCGCTGGCCGATGGCACGACCGAGGTGTCGGCGGTGCTGAGCAAGATCGTCCGCGTGCCCGACACCAGCCGCCGCATCCACGCCCGGTCGCTGTTCGGCGCGGTGGTGCTCAACCTCGCCTCGGTGCCGGCCGGCCAGGAGATCGAAGTGCGGGTGGACGCCTTCTGCGGCAAGGTCCAGCTGATGGTGGCCGACGACGCGACGGTGGTCGACGAGGGCGCGGCGATCATGGGCAAGCGTGCGGTCTACGGCGAGCAGGAAGGCCTGGACGGCCCGCGCATCCGCCTGACCGGCACGGTGAAACTGGGCAACCTCAAGGTGTACCGGGTCTGAGGTCGGCCGCCGCCTCGACGACCCGGTCGCGCACCCGCCCGTGCGCCGAGCCGGGGTCAGCCGTGGGTGCCACACCGTGCCGTACCGGAAGGGTGCACCAACGAGTCGTCGCGGCGGGCCTCGACCAGTCGCCGTGGCACGAGCGCGATCAACAGGGTGCCCGGACGGGCGGTGCACGCGGCCCCGATGGTCACACCCTTGCCACGCTGCTCCGTTGGAGTTCTCGAAAACAGCGTCCGGTCACTGAACGTCACCAACCTTGATGCAGGGAAGGACGCCTTACCTGCATCCAACGCAGGTAAGGCGTCCTTCCCTGCATTGGTCAGCAGTCGCTGCGGCGGTGGCGGCGGACGGTCTCCTCGACGAGGTCCAGCACCGGGCCGAGGTCGTCGGCCGGCAGGCCCATCGCCAGGTGCGAGACCAGGCCCTCCAGCACCAGCTCCAGGAAGTCGGAGAGCACCTCGACCGCCACGTCGTCACGCAGGTTGCCGGCCTCGCGCTGGCGGCGCAGGCGGTCCTGGGTGGCCTTGGTCAGCTGCTCGGACCGCTCGGCCCAGCGGGCCCGGAAGTCGGGGTCGGTGCGCAGCCGCCTGGACACCTCGAGCCGGGTGCCGAGCCAGTCGGCCGGGTGCTCGGCCGCGCCGCGGTCGTCGTCGCCGATGTCCTTGCGGCCGTCGAGCAGGTCGCGCATCACCTGGACGAGGCCCTGCTCGGCGACCACCTCGGCCATCCGCAGCGCGTCGTCCTCGGCCAGTGCGAGGAACAGCGACTCCTTGTCCCGGAAGTGATGGAAGATCGCGCCGCGGGACAGTCCGGTAGCCTCTTCCAGCCGCCGCACCGTGGCCCCCTCGTAGCCGTGGCGGGCGAAGCAGGCGCGCGCGCCGTCGAGGATCTGGCGGCGGCGGGCCTCAAGATGGTCCTGGCTGACGCGGGGCATTCGACCATGGTCGCAGCGGAGAGCCGAAAACTGCAATCCGTACGTACGGATTGCATACAGAACGTAACTGATGAAACATCCTATGATTTCAGTAGGGAATGAAGGCAAGCGCTTTCTCGTATTGACACCGTGCCGGACAAATGGTCTGATCCACCTACGGTCATCGCCGTCACGGGCCGTTCCGCCGCCACAGACCCCGAACCCCTGCTGTGGGAGGAATCGTGGCACCCCCGTCCCGCCTGAGGCTGGCGCTCGCCTGCGGCCTGTCCGCGGTGGTCGCCCTCGCGATCACGGTCCCGAACGCGCTGGCCGCCCCGCAGGCCAGCACGGTCTACGAAGCAGAGAGCGCGTCGCTTTCCCAAGCGACCGTGGCGAACAATCACACCGGTTACACCGGAACCGGTTTTGTCGACTACACAAACATTGTCGGCGGCTATGTCGAGTTCACCGTGAACGCGCCGGCGGCCGGCAGCGCCCGGCTGGACTTCCGTTACGCCTTCGACGCGCCCGACAACCGGCCGATGGACGTGACCGTCAACGGCACCGCGGCCGTCAGCAACCTCGGCTTCCCGAGCACCGGCAGCTGGACCACCTGGCAGGTGGCCACCACCACCGTCAACCTCAAGGCCGGCAGCAACAAGGTCCGCGCCACGGCGACCACCGCCAACGGCGGCCCCAACCTCGACAACGTGACGGTGACGCCGAACAACGTCGACACCACGCCGCCGACGCCGCCGACCAACCTGGTGGTCAGCGACCTGACGCCGACCACCGCGCACTTCACCTGGGGCGCGGCCACCGACAACACCAGCGTGGTGCGCTACGAGATCAACCGCGGCGGCAACGTGCTCAAGACCGTGGACGGCAAGACGCTGTCGGCCACTGTGGACACTCTGACGCCGAACACCGCCTACGACATCTCGGTCGGCGCCTTCGATGCCGCCGGCAACGCCTCGCAGCAGAGCAACGTCGTCACGTTCACCACGCCGCCGAGCGACGACCACACGCCGCCGTCGGCACCAGGGAACCTGCGCTCCACCGGGGTCACCGCCGACAGCGCCGCGCTGGCGTGGGACGCGTCCACCGACAACGGCGGCGTGATCGCCGGGTATGACGTGTACCAGGGCGCCACCAAGGTGGCCACGACCAACTCGACCACCACCACGGTCACGGATCTCAACCCCAGCACCAAGTACACGTTCACGGTGACCGCGCGTGACCCCGACGGCAACACGTCCACGGCCAGCAACGCCCTGTCCGTGACGACGTCCGCGCCCGGTGGCAAGGGCGGCATTCCCACCTACGAGAAGGATGTCGCCAAGCTCGACCTGCCGTGGGGCATCGACTGGCTGCCCGACGGGTCGGCGCTGGTGGCCGAACGCGACCGGTTCGAGATCGACCGCGTCACCCTGGACGGCCAGGTGACCGTGCTGGGCAAGGTGCCCGGCGCCGTGACCACCAGCGGCGAGGGCGGCGTGCTCGGCCTGGCCGTGTCGCCCAACTACGCCAACGACCACTACATCTACATCGACCACACCGCGGCCAACGACAACCGGATCGTGCGGATGACCTACCAGGACGGCAAGCTGTCGACCACGTCGACGCCGATCCTGACCGGCATCGAGAAGAACCGGTACCACAACGGCGGACGGTTGCGCTTCGGCCCGGACGGCAAGCTCTACGCCACCGCCGGCGACGCCAAGAACGGCGCCAACGCGCAGAACAAGAGCTCGCTCAACGGCAAGGTGTTGCGGCTCAACGCCGACGGCAGCGCGCCGACCGACAACCCGTTCTACTCGACCGGCGGCAACGCCCGGTACGTCTACAGCATGGGCCACCGCAATCCGCAGGGCATCGCCTGGGACTCGCGGGGCCAGTTGTGGGAGACGGAGTTCGGCGAGAACAGCCAGGACGAGCTGAACCTGATCCAGAAGGGCGGCAACTACGGCTGGCCGTCGTGCGAGGGCACGCAGGGCAACTGCGGCGGCTTCATCGCGCCCAAGCAGACCTGGGCCACCGCGCAGGGCGGGCCGAGCGCCATCGAGATCGTCAACAACTGGATCTACGTCGCGGCGGTCACCGGCGAGCGCATGTACGTGGCGCAGATCAACTCGGCCGGCACCGGCACGAGCACCCCTCAGTCCATCTTCGCCGGGCGCTGGGGCCGGCTGCGCACCGTGGTCAAGACGCCGGACGGCGGCCTGTGGGTGACCTCGACCAACGACGACAAGAACGGTGGCACGCCGAGCTCCAAGGACAACGTCATCGTGAAGCTCAAGTTCCCCTAGTGATGTCCCCAGCTAGTACAGGTTGACCGGAAACGCAAGCCCCCGTGGTGAAACACGGGGGTTTTGCGTAGCCATTGCCCTGACACGGATGTCGGCACGGCGCACCGGGTGCTATCACAGCGGTGTCCGGCCGTCTAGTGGACAGGACAGCAGATGTCGATCAACACCTTGCCGGGCGGGCTGCCGCTGCTCGGACACGCAGTGGATCTTCTACGCCGGCCGCTGGAGTTCGTCGAGCGGCTGCGCGACGCCGGCAGCGTGGTCCGGTTCAACCTGGGGCCGCGGCCGGTGTACCTGATCACCACGCCGGCCATGGTCAAGGAACTGCTGATCACCAAGTCGCAGTGCTTCGACAAGGGCGGTCCGCTGTTCAAGCAGTCGAAGACCTTGCTGGGCAACGGCCTGGTCGGCTGCGACCGGGAGCAGGCCCGCCGCGCCCGGCCGCTGATGAACCCGGCCTTCCACCACAGCCGGCTGGCCCGCTACACCGAGGTGATGACCCAGGTGTCGGCCGAGATCGCCGGGCAGTGGACCGACGGGTCCACAGTGGACTTCGACGCGCTGATGAACGTGGCCACCATGGACGCGCTGACCCGGTGCCTGTTCGCCGGCGTCAAGGACACCGACACCGCGGCCGAGGTGCGGGCGGTGATGCAGGTGATCGTCAACGGCGTCGGCCGGCGGGCCTTCATCCCGATCTCGTTCGTGCACAAGCTGCCACTGCCGCCCAAGCTGCGCGAGGACGCCGCGCTGCGGGAGCTGCACCGGGTGGTGGACAACGTGATCGCCGAGTACCGGCGGACCGGGGCCGACCACGGCGACCTGATGTCGATGATGATCATGGCGCAGGACGACGGCGGCAACGGCATGACCGACACCCAGCTGCACGACGAGGTGCGCAGCATGATGGTGGCCGGCACCGAGACCTCGGCGACCATGATGCTGTGGATGGCCTACGCGCTGCACCGGCATCCCGAGGTCCGTGACCGGATGCACGAGGAGCTCGACCTGGTGCTGGCCGGCCGGCGGCTGGACTACGAGGACCTGCCCAAGCTGGAGTACACCGGCCGGGTCGTGCAGGAGGCGCTGCGGATGTACCCGGTGGCCTGGGTGCTGTCCCGGCACGCCGTGACCGATGTCGAGCTGGCCGGCGTGCGCATCCCGGCCGGCGCGGACGTCATGTTCAGTCCGTACGCCGAGCACATGGATCCGCGCAACTTCGACAACCCGCGCGAATTCGACCCGGACCGCTGGCTGCCCGAGCGGGCCAGGGCCATGCATCGCCAGGCCTTCCTGCCGTTCGGCGCCGGGGTGCGCAAGTGCATCGGCGAGTCGTTCGCCTGCACCGAGATGATGATCATGGTGGCCACCTTCTTCGGGTCGTGGAACCTCACCCCCGTGCATCCCGACCCCGAGCCGCTGGCCAGCACCACGTATCGCCCCCGGCACTCCGACATGATCCTTTCTCGGCGCTGAGCACGTATCTTTCGGGCCGGTTCGAAGCATCGCTTCGGGCCGGCCCGACACGTTCCGCCGGGTCGCGTCGTCCGATCGGCGCGGCCCGCCGCCAGGTCGGTCGACGCCGAGCACGGCTGGTAGGCCGGTTGTCGAACGCGCGCTGAACGCGCGGCCACCAGGGGTGGACGCCTCACTGGCCATCAGGTCCACTGTGGACAGCGTGGCCGCACTGCACAGAACTTCCCCGTATGGCAAGGCGTTCCGGGTGTTTCTGGGCGTTGCCTTGATCGCACCGTGTCCCGGTTGACCGGACCCGGGTGCGACTGAAAACGTTTTCAGTGAGGCGTCCTGCTGACTCGCCATCGAGGGGAAACCGTGCGGACAGAGGAAAAACGCGGGGCCGACGGCGGAATCACCCGGTTCTGGCTGCGGCTGACAGACATCGGCGACCCGGATCCCTTACCGGCCCACGACCTGGCCGGGACGGGCCTGGCCGACGCGCTGGCGGTGATCGACGCGGGCCACCGAACCCCATCGGCCGGCGCGATCCATCCGAACGAGTGCTACGTGGTGTGCCGGGCCGGCGACGGCCTCGCACTGTTCCAAGTGGACGGCAGAACCAGGGTCTGCCGCCGGCTGCCGGCCGCGCGGTCGCTGGAACTCGTCCTGACCGCGACCGGTCTGCCGGCGCCGCAGCCGGGCGCGGCGCACATCCTGGTGGTGACCCGGCCCTGGCTGTCCATGCGCAAGTACGGCTACCGCGGCTTTCTCTACACCCAGATCGACGCGGCGCACCTGGCCACCAGCCTGCTCGGCGTCGCCCGTGACCGGGATCCGCGCGCCGTGCTGCGGATGAGGATCGACCGCCGCGCGCTGTCCGAACTGCTCGGCCTGGACCAAGGGCTGCGCGAGGTGCACTCGGTCGTGTCGCTCGGCCCGTCGGGGCAGCCGGTCGACATCGACGGCTGGACCGGGCTCGACGCCCGTGCCGCCGACCCGTTGGCGTCGTTCCGGAATCCGCTGGAACTGGCTTGTCGCACCGTGATCGACCCACAGCTGCCGGTCGGCGCCGAGCCGCCGCCGCTCGCGCCCCGGCCGATTCCGCTGAGCATCACCGACGCCGCCGCACAACCGCCGTCGGGCACCTGGACGGAGCTGACCCGTTTTCGCCGGTCCAGCAAGAAGTTCCGGCCCGGCGCCGGGATTCCCGCGCCACGCCTGGCCGAGGCGCTGGCCGCGGCGTCCTGGCGGCTGCCGGTCGACCTTCCCGCCGACGGCATCGAGATGACCGTCGTGCCGCAGGGAGATCGCGCGGCCACCTTGCGCGCTTGCATGCTCCAGCGGCACCTCGGCGACGCCGGGGCGTACGTGCTGCTGCACACCGCGCACGACGAGCTGCTCGACCGCCGGCACGTGCTGCGAGAGATGATCTTCCGCGCCGGGGCCGTCGGTCATCTGGTCTACCTCGGTGCGACCGCCGCCGAGCTCGGCGTGACCGGAGTCGGCGGCTTCGATGGCGCACGGTGGCTGCGGATCGCGGGGCTGCCGGCCCACCACCAGGTGCTGTATGTGCTGGCACTGGGCGAGGATGACCACACCGGCACGAAGCTGGACCGACTTCAGTCCGCCTACGCGCAGGCGGAGCGATGACCGGCGAGCTGGCTCGGGCCTTCGAAGCGTGCCTGGCCGAGCACGGCAGCCGCGAGGCCGTCGACGGCCTGACCTACGCCGAACTGGACGACCGCAGTGCCGAGCTGGCCATCGGGCTGACCGGCGAGCGGCTGCGGATCGGCATCCAAGCGCCGAACTCGACCGAGTACGTCATCCGCTACCTCGCGGTGCTGCGGGCCGGCCACGTGCCGTTCCTCATCGACGCCGCGCTCGGCCCCGTCGAGCTGCGCCGCATCGTCGAGGACTGCTCGCTGGACGGGCTCTACCAGGACGACATGGTCGTGCTGTCGCCGGACGGGCGGCGGCACGAGCTGCTGCCCGACACCGAGGTCTGCCGGTTCAGCTCCGGGAGCACCGGCCACCCCAACTGCATCGAGTTCACCGGTGCCGCCGTGCACGCCGCCGCCCGCAACTGGGTCGCCGGCACCCGCCTCACCGGCGAGGACCGGATCGCCTGTTTCGCCGCGCTGTCCAACGGTCTGGCCTTCAACACCTCGCTGCTGGCCACCTTTCTCGTCGGCGGCGCGCTGCACCTCGGCCACGGCCTGCCCACCGCCGGCCGGGTCGCCCGGTTCGCCGAGCGGACCGGCGCGACGCGGCTGGTCGGCTTCCCCGCGCTCTACGACTCCCTGGTGCGCAGGGAAAGCCGCCTCGGCGACGTCCGGATCGCGATCTCCTCCGGGGCCCCGCTGCGGGCGGCGACGCGCGAGAAGTTCCGGGAGATCACCGGAGTGGCGATCTCCGACTACTACGGCATCGCCGAGACCGGGCCGCTGACGTTCACCGCCGATCCGGGCCCGGACGGCGGCCTCGGCGGCCCGCTGCCCGGCGTGCGGCTGCGGCCGACCGAGACCGAGCTGGAGGTGCGCAGCGAGTCGATGGCCTCGCGCTATCTCAACGCCCCCGGTGTGCTCGAGGGCCGCCGCACCGCGGACGGCTTCTACCGCACCGGCGACGAGGGCCGGCTCAGCAACGGCGAGCTGGTGCTCACCGGCCGGTCCGGCCGGGTGATCAACGTGGGCGGCCGCAAGGTCGACCCCATCGAGGTCAGCGAGGTGCTGCACGGCATCGACGCCGTGCACGCCGCCGCGGTCTTCGGTTGTGCGGACACCCATGGCGACGACGTGGTCGCGGCCGTGGTCAGCGGCGAGCCCGGACTCACCGTGGACGCGGTGCGCCAGCGCTGCCGGGAGGTGCTGCCCGGCTACAAGGTCCCGGCGCTGATCGAACTGGTCGCCGAGATCCCCACCAACTCGATCGGCAAGCCGTCGGTGGCGGCGTTGCGCGAACTCGTGCGAAGGAGGCGGTCGGCATGACCGTGCGGGAACAGATCGTCAAGCTGGTCGTGGCTGCCGGCGAGGAGGTCACCGAACAGGACCTGGACGCGGCCGGCGGCTCGCTGTCCGCGGTGAACTTCACCTCGCTGTCCTACATCCGGCTGATCGACGCGATCGAGAACGAGCTGGGCGTGTACCTGGAGGCGGAACCGGGCCAACTGGCCACCGTTGACGACATCGCCGCGCTCGTGCGGGCGGCCCGTTGATCACCGCCGGCGTCGTCGGCGTCACCGGCCGGCTCGGCCACGCGATCCTGAAACGCCTGGAGCACAACGGGATCCGGGTCGTGCTGACCGCGTCGGGCACCGACGGCTGGCACGGCCAGGAGGTGCCGGACGTGCTGGTCGACGCCAGTGGTCCGGGCGCGTGGGAGGCGGTGGCCGGCTACTGCCGACGCAACCGGATTCCGTTGCTGGAATGTGTTTCCGACCTCGATCCGGGCGCCGTGGCCGGACTGGCCGAGCAGGTGCCGGTCCTGCACGCCACGAATCTCGCGCTGGGACACCACGTGCAGCGCAAGCTGATCACCCGGCTGGCCCAGCTGCTGGGCGACACCGGCGAGGCGACGGTGTGGGAGCGCCATCCCAGCACCAAGGCGCACCGTCCGAGCGCGACCGCGGTGCTGCTGGCCCAGGAGTGGGGCGGCCGGGTCGGTGAGATCGCGTCCCGGCGCAGCGGCCTGGCGGTGTCCGAGCACGAGCTGACGGTGACGCTGGCCGGCGAGACCGTCAGCATCCGGCACGAGGTGGGCGACCTGGCCGCGGCGGCGGCCGGCGCGGTGCTCGCGGTGCGCTGGCTGCCCGGCCGGTCCGCCGGCCGTTATTCGATGTCCGCGGTGTACGAGTCGAAGGACTGGACCGATGAGCACGACACGGCTGATCGCGCAGGTGGCCTACGGGGCGCGGATGCTGTCGCTGGACGGGCACGACGACTTCAACCAGGGGCAGATCTCGGCCCGGCTGCCGGGCACGGACACGTTCCTGATCAAGAACGCGTTGTGTGGCTTCGACGAGGCGACGCCTGACCAGGTCGTCGAGGCGGCGGTGGACCACACCGCGCCGGCGCCGGCGCTCGCCCCGCCGGAACTGCCGCTGCACCAGGCCATCTACCGGGCCCGCCCGGACGTGAACGGCATCGTGCACAGCCACGCCCCGCACACGTTGGTGTTCGGCGCGACGGACCTGGCGCTGCGGCCGCTGTCCCATGACGGCGCGTACTTCGTGGACCGGATGGGGTTGTACACGGTGACCAGCAACACCGTGCTGGACATCGGCACCGGCGATCAGATCGCCAAGGAGCTCGGCGACGGCGAGGCGGTGCTGCTGCGCAACCACGGCGGCGTGATCGTGGGCAAGAGCGTGCGGCACGCGGCGGTGTTCGCGCAGGTGCTGGAGCGGGCCTGTCGGCTGCAGCTGCTGGCCGAGGGCGTCGGCACGCCGTACGTGTGGTCCAGCGAACGGGACGTGGACCTCAAGCGGGACTTCATCTATGCCGACCTGTCGGTGCGGTCGTACTGGGAGTACGCCGTCCGCCGGGTGGTCCGCACGTGGCCGGAGACCGCCCGATGGATGTGACGACGGTCGACGCGGCGGCATCCGTTCAGCGACGGACCATGCGGACGCTGGTCGTCGGGCAGGTGCTGGGCAGCGTCGGCGTCACCAGCGGCACCGTGGTGGCCACGATCGCCGCCGCGTCACTGGCGCCTTCGGTCGTGCTGGCCGGCTTCTCGCAGACGGCGTCCACCCTCGGATCGGCCGTTGCCGCCGCCGTGCTCGCGGCCGTGGCCGGCGCCGAGGGCCGGCGGCGGGGCCTGCTGGTGGGGTACCTGACCGGGGCCGCCGGCGCGGCGCTGTGCATTCTGGCCGCGGTGGCCGGCCTGTTCTGGCTTTTCCTGCTGGGCATGGTCCTGTACGGCTCGGCGACCGCGGCCAACCTCCAGTCCCGTTACGCGGCAACGGATCTCGCGCCCAGCCGGGCCAAGGGCCGGTACCTGTCGGTCATCGTGGCGATGACCACGATCGGCGGCCTGGTCGGACCGAACACCTCCGGCGCGGCCGCCGGGCTCGGGCTGCCGCACTACGCCGGCAGCTTCGTCCTCGCGCTCACGGGGTTCGTGCTCGCCGCCGGGGTGGCGTGGATCTTCCTTCGGCCGGATCCGCTGCTGCTGGCCCGGGACCTGGCCGGTGGCGTGGCCACCGCACGGCGCCGGCCGGGTCTGCGGGTCGGGCTGGCCGGACTGGCCGACCGCCGCGCCCGGGCCGTGCTGGCCTGCATGTCCACCTCGCACGCCGTGATGACCGCGATGATGTCCATGACCTCGCTGCACATGCGACAGGGCGGTGCCTCGCTGGCCGCGGTCGGGGTGGTCTACAGCGCGCACTTCGTCGGCATGTACGCCTTTTCCCCGCTGTTCGGCTGGCTGTCCGACCGACTCGGCCGGTCCCGGCTGATCCTGTGCGGTCTCGGCACACTGCTGGCGTCGTGCGCGCTCGCGGTGTCGGCGGACTTCGTGCTGCTCACGGTGAGCCTGTTGGGCGTCGGCCTCGGTTGGTCGTGCGTGCTGGTCACGGCCTCTGCGACGCTGTCCGACTCGGTCGAGCTGGACCGCCGCCCGGCCGTGCAGGGGCTGTCCGACGTGGTGATGGGCGTCAGCGCGGCCGTCGCCGGCGCCGTCGGCGGGGTCGTCGTCGCCTACCTCGGATACCCGACCCTGGCCGTGCTCTGCGGTGCGCTGCTCGTGCCGGCCGCCGTGCTCATCCGGAGGCAACGCTGATGCTCGCGTCGTTCAGCCAGGAGGAACGGCTGCACCTCGGCCGGCACATCCACCTGAACAACCACAATGTGGTGCTGGCCTTCGAGGTCACCGGGCCGCTGCGACCGGACCGGGTGGCGCGGGCCGTCGATGCGGTCACGATGCGGCACCAGGCCCTGCGGCTGCGTTTCCCCGACGGCAACCGGCTGGACGTCGCCCCGCACGGTGCCGACGTCGAGTTCGTCCGGGTGGACGACGTCGTGCCGGGACGGCGGCGGGAGCGGGCGATCCAGCTCGTCGCCGAGCACTGGGGCCGGCGCTACGACCTCACGACCGGGCCGTTGCAGCGGTGCACCGTGGTCAGCCTGGATGCCGACCACCACGTGCTGGCCCTGCTGTTCGACCACATCGTGGTGGACGGCTGGTCGTTGTCGGTGCTCAGCCGCGAGCTGTGGCGACTGTACGAGTCACCGGACGCCGAACTGCCGCCGGCCCCGCAGTTCCCCGACTTCGCCCGCTGGGAACGCGAGTACCTCCAGGGCGAACGCCTGGAACGGCCGCTGCGCTACTGGCGGCGGCAGCTCGACGGCATCGGCCCGATCCCCGCCGCCGGCCTCGCCGATCCGTCCGCGCACGGCCCCCGGCAGGTGGCCATCGCCGACCGCCGCGTCGACGCCGACCTGGCCGACCGGGTGCGCCGGTACGCCGACCTCGAGCGGATCAGCGTCGTCCCGATCTACCAGGCCGCGCTGGCCGCGACCGTCCAGCGGCACCGGCGCGACGGTGATCCCGCCGACGTCGGCCTGCTGACCATGGTCGGCAACCGGTCCGATCCGGCCAACGACGGGCTCGTCGGCTACCTCACCACCCGCGCGGCGATTCGGGTCAGCACTGCGGGCTCCCCGCCGTTCCCGGAACTCGTGCACCGGGCGGCGAGCTCGCTGTGGGGCGCCGTCCGGCACCAGCGGATGCCGCACGCGCTGGTGGTCAAGCACCTGGCGCCCGAGCTCTACGGAGTGCTCGCTACCCAGGTCGAGGACATCCCGCCGCACGTTTACTTCAACGTCTACGAGGACCGAACCGCGACGCTGCCCCAACCGCCGGGATTGTCCGTCCGGCAACTCGCGATCCCCACGCCTCGGGTGCCGCGCGGCGGCCTCGACGTCGGCGTGCGATCGGCCGCCGGCGTCGTCACGTTGCAGCTGAAGTACCTGACTGACCGGTATTCGCCGCGGTGGGCGGCGGTGTTCCTGGACGACATGCACCGCAAGCTGGCCGAACTGCCGTAGCGACGGCCGCCGTGTCGCCTCGGGCAGCGGTGGCGGCACGGACTGCCGGAAGTCCTTACCAACAGATGAACGAGCGCCAGGCCTGACCAGGAACGCCGTGCGATTGTCAGACCCCCCGTGTAGCGTCGAAACGACGACGATCACGAAGGGTGGTAATAGTGACTACCGTCAGTGTGCCTCCCGCCACCGACTCGGCGCCGGACTTACTCCGCGACCGTGAACGGGCCGAGGCCTACGTGGCCTCGGTCTGCTTCAAGCACGGGCCACCGCGGTACGTCGGCGCTGAGATCGAGTGGACGGTGCACCACGCGCAGGACCGATGTCAGCCGCTGGACCCGCAAGTCCTGGTGCAAGCCCTGGGGCCACACGCCCCCGCCACGCTCCGGCCCGACAGCCCGAACCTGCCGCTTCGCGGTGGTTCCCCTGTCACCGTCGAGCCCGGTGGCCAGGTGGAGATCTCCACTCCGCCCAAGACGACCGCAGCCGACCTGCTCACCACCGTCTCCGCCGACATCGCCCAGCTGCAAGGGCTGCTCGCGGCGGAAGGTCTGGAACTGGGCACGGCCGGCACCGATCCCCATCGCCCGCCGCGACGGATTCTGGACACCCCGCGCTACGCGGCGATGAACTCCCGCTTCGACCGGCACGGACCCGACGGCGTCACCATGATGTGCAGCTCCGCCGGGCTCCAGGTGTGCCTGGACACGGGCACCGCCGGCCAGGTCGCCACCCGCTGGAACGCGCTGCACGCGCTGGGGCCGGCGCTGCTGGCGGCGTTCGCCAACTCGCCGGGACTGGGTGGCCGGGCGACCGGCTGGGCCTCCGCCCGCACCCGCGTGGTGCTGGGGGTCGAGCCCACGCGCAGCGGCCCGGGCGAGACCGGTGACGACCCGGCGGCCAGCTGGGCCCGGCGTGTGCTGGACACGCCGCTGATCTGCTTCCGGCACGGCGGCGACAACTGGGACGTGCCCGGTGACGTCACGTTCGCCGAGTGGATCGACGGCGCGCTGCCCGGCGTGCCCACCACCGAGGACCTCGACTACCACCTGAGCACCATGTTCACCCCGGTCCGGCCGCGCGGCTACTTCGAGGTGCGGTACCTGGACTCGCAGCCGCCGGACGACTGGAGCCCGGCGGTCGCACTGCTCATCGCCCTGTTCAGCGCGGACGACGTCGTCGACGCCGCGCTGGACGCGGCCGCGCCCGCGGCGGGGCGCTGGCTGCCGGCGGCCCGGCACGGACTGGGGGACCCGCTGGTCGCCCGGGCCGCGGCCGCCGCACTCGAGCTGGGCCTGCGCAACATGCATCGGCTCGGCCTGCCGACGGAGCTGTCCGCGCCGGTGATCGACAGCCTCGATCGCCGCCTCGCGACGGCCACCGCGACGCTTGGAGGCACTACATCGTGACGACTTCTGACCTTCGTTTCACCATCGCGGAGGCTCTTGAGCGCTCCCGTGACCGCAGCACCCAGCTCACCGACGCCGTCGACGACAACGACCTGATCCGTCAGCACTCCAAGCTGATGTCCCCGCTGGTGTGGGATCTCGCGCACATCGGCAACCAGGAGGAGCTCTGGCTGGTCCGCGACGTCGGCGGGCGGGAGCCGGTGCGCCAGGACATCGACGAGCTCTACGACGCGTTCCAGCATCCGAGAGCCGAACGGCCGGCGCTGCCGCTGCTCAACCCGGTCGAAGCCCGCGCGTACGTGCGCGAGGTGCGGGACAAGGTGTTCGACGTGCTGGACCGCACGCCGCTGGAGGGGCGCGAGCTGGTCGAGAACGGCTTCGCCTTCGGCATGATCGTGCAGCACGAGCAGCAGCACGACGAGACCATGCTGGCCACCCATCAGCTCCGCACCGGCGCGCCGGTGCTGCACGCGCCGGAGCCGCCGTCGGCGCCGGCCGAGCGGCTGCCGGCCGAGGTGTTCGTGCCCGGCGGCCCGTTCGAGATGGGCACCTCGCTGGAACCGTGGGCGCTGGACAACGAGCGCCCGGCGCACCAGGTGCACGTCGACTCGTTCTGGATCGACACCGTGCCGGTGAGCAACGGGCAGTACCTGGCCTTCATCGATGCCGGCGGCTACGACGACCCGCGCTGGTGGAGCGAGCGCGGCTGGGCCTACCGCAACGAGGCGAAGCTGACCGCCCCTCGGTTCTGGCGGCGGGACGGCGACGGCTGGCTGCGGACCAGATTCGGCGTGGTTGAGCCGATTCCGGTGGACGAGCCGGTCGTGCACGTGTGCTTCTGGGAGGCGCAGGCGTTCGCCGCGTGGGCCGGCAAGCGGCTGCCGACCGAGCCGGAGTGGGAGAAGGCCGCCCGCTTCGACCCGGACACCGGGCGGTCCCGCCGATATCCCTGGGGCGACGAGGATCCCACGCCCGAGCACGCCAACCTGGGCCAGCGGCACCTGCGGCCGGCCCCGGTCGGCGCGTACCCGCTCGGGCAGTCGGCCTACGGTGTGCGGCAGCTGGTCGGCGACGTGTGGGAGTGGCTCGACTCCGACTTCCGGCCCTACCCCGGCTTCAAGGCGTTCCCGTACAAGGAGTACTCCGAGGTGTTCTTCGGCGGGGACTACAAGATGCTGCGGGGCGGCTCGTTCGGCACCGACAAGGCCGCGGTCAGAGGCACCTTCCGCAACTGGGACCACCCGATCCGGCGGCAGATCTTCGCCGGTTTCCGGTGCGCCCGCGACCACCGGCCGGACTGACGCCGGTGTGCCGCCATCTGGGCTACCTGGGCCCCGCCGTGCCGTTGACGGAGCTGCTGCTGGCGCCGCCGCACTCGCTGCTGCACCAGTCGTATGCGCCGCAGGACATGCGGCACGGCGGGACCATCAACGCGGACGGCTTCGGCGCCGGCTGGTTCGCGCCGGGCGAGAAGTCGCCGGTGCGCTACCGGCGTGACGTGCCGATGTGGACCGACACCGCCTTCGCCTCGCTGGCCGGCGCGACCACGGCCACGGCCGTGGTCGCCGCCGTGCGGTCGGCGACCGTGGGCATGCCCGTCGTGGAGACGGCCAGCGCCCCTTTTGCCGAGGGAAGCTGGCTGTTCAGCCACAACGGCGTGGTCCGCGGCTGGCCGGACAGCGTCTCGCTGCTGGCGCAACGCCTTCCGGTGACCGATCTGCTGACGCTGGACGCCCCGACCGACGCCGCGCTGCTGTGGGCGCTGGTCCGGCATCGGCTGCGCGCCGGGCAGGAGCCCGTCGACGCGGTCGAGGCCGTCATGCTCGAGGTCGCCGCCGCGGCGCCCGATTCCCGGCTGAACCTGTTGCTGGGCAACGATGAGCTGCTCGTCGCCACCGCGTGGTGGCACTCGCTGTGGGTACGGCCCGGTCCCGGCGCCGTGACCGTGGCGTCCGAGCCCATCGACGACGACCCGGCCTGGGTCGCCGTGCCCGATCACAGCATCGTGTTCGCCTCCAAGACCACTGTGGACATCCGACCCCTGGACCCAGGACGGCAGGAACCATGACCAACCCCGTGGTGGAGAACCACCTCACCGCCGACCACATGGCCCGCGCCCTGCGCAACGACGTCCGGGCCGGGCTGGCCGGCCCGCTGAAGTCGTTGCCGCCCAAGTGGTTCTACGACGCCGTGGGCAGCGATCTGTTCGAGGAGATCACCGAGCTGCCCGAGTACTACCCGACCCGGGCCGAGCGCGAGGTGCTGCGGGCCCGGGCCGGTGAGATCGCCGCCGTGACGCAGGCGCGGACGTTGATCGAGCTCGGCTCCGGCTCGTCCGACAAGACCCGGACTCTGCTGGACGCCTTGCGGGACAACGGTTCCCTGCGGCAGTTCGTGCCGATGGACGTGTCCGAGAGCGCCCTGCGGGCGGCCGCCGAGACCATCGTCGGCGAGTATCCCGGGCTGTCCGTGCACGCCGTCGTCGGCGACTTCACCGAGCATCTCGCCCTGCTGCCCGGCGAGGGGCCGCGGATGATCGCCTTCCTCGGCGGCACCATCGGCAACCTGTTGCCGGCCGAGCGGGAGAAGTTCTTCGGTTCCATCCGCGAGGTGCTGGAGCCGGGGGAGTGGCTGCTGCTCGGCACCGACCTCGTCAAGGATCCCGGTGTGCTGGTGCCGGCCTACGACGACTCGGCCGGCGTCACGGCGGCGTTCAACCGCAACGTGCTGCGCGTGGTCAACCGTGAGCTCGACGCCGACTTCGACCCGGACGCCTTCGCGCATGTGGCGCTGTGGGACGCCGAGAACGAGTGGATCGAGATGCGGCTGCGGGCCCTGCGGGCCATGCACGTGCGGCTGCCCGGGGCCGGTGTCGAGATCGACTTCGCCGAGGGCGAGGAGCTCCGCACCGAGATCTCGGCCAAGTTCCGCCGCGAGGGCGCCGCCGCCGAGCTGGCCGACGCCGGGTTCGGCCTGTCGCACTGGTGGACCGACGAGGCCGGGCGCTTCGCCGTGTCGCTGTCCCGCGCGGAGTAGTGCGTGTCACCGGCGGGTGCGCTCGCGCACCCGCCGGTGTAACTTTCGAACCCTCATCGTCGCGGCGTAGAACCCTTCGTGCCCGCACGACCGTGTGCACGCCATGAGGACACTTCGAACCTTCCAGCTCCCCGCCGAGGTCACCGGTTCGATCTGGGACATCGCGCTGGGCGTCGAACTCGTCCGTACCTGGCAGACCGACGGCATCCTCCAGGTTGCTACCGGCAGCGTGGCCAACGCCGTCACCGCGGCCGCGCTGAGTGAGAGTCGCCGGTTCTTCGCGCTACCCCTGTCCGACAAGGTCCGTCTGGTCAGCGACCTCACTTACGCCGGCTATGTGGCGTCCGGCGAGGAGGTCACCGCCGGTGAGCGGGACTTCTCCGAGATATTCACCGTGTGCAAGGACCTGCCGGCCACCGATCCGCGCGTCCGTGCCGGTTGGCCCTGCCACGGGCCGGTGCCGTGGCCGGATCCGGTGTACCGGGGCGTCATGAGCGCCCTGATGTCCCAGTTCGGGCTGATCGGCGACAAGATCCTCAAGCTGACCGCGCTCGGCCTCGGCCTGCCCGACATGAACGCCCTCACCGACCTGGCCACCGACGGCTGGCACCACATGCGCGTGCTGCGTTTCCCGGCCCGCTCCGCCGTGACGTCCCGTGGCATCGGCGCGCACACCGACTACGGCATGCTGGTCATCGCCACCCAGGACGACGTCGGCCAGGGCCTGTTCGTCCGGCCGCCCGTCGACGGCGAGAAGCGGCCCCGCAACTGGCTCGACCACGAGAGCTCCGCCGGCGTCTTCGAACACGAGGAGCCTTGGCACCTCGTCGATCCCGTGCCCAACACCTTCACCGTGTTCCCGGGCGACATCCTCCAGTTCCTCACCGCCGGGGAGCTGCTGTCCACGCCGCACAAGGTGAAGCTGGCCAACCGCGACCGCTACTCCGTCGCCTACTTCCACGAGCCCGACTTCCCGATCACGCTCCGTCCGGTGAGCGGCGACCGCGAGGAGACCATCCACTACGGCACGCATTTCACGAACATGTTCATGCGCTGCTACCCGGACCGCGTGACGACACAACGGATCCTGGCCGAGGACCGCCTGTCCGTCCTGACCCGGATGCGCGAGGCGGCCACCACCCCTTCAGCCATGTCGTGAAGTTAGGAAGGGACCATTCCTCCACTCCGAGTGGAGGAATGGTCCCTTCCGAACTTCCGGTCAGCTGGCCGGGGTGAGGGTCCAGCGTTGGTTGGCGCCGTTGTTGGCGGACCACTGGATGACCGCGGCGCCGTCGGTCAGGGAGTTGTTGTAGACGTCCAGCAGCAGGCCGCTGGCGGCGCTGGTGATGGTGAGGCGGTTGGGGCCGGCGTCGGCCAGCCGCCAGCGGGAGTTGGTGTTGCCGTCGTCGTGGTACTGGATGAGCTGCGTGCCCTGCGTCGTCGAGCCGCCGGGCACGTTGAGCAGCTTGCCGCTGTTGACGTTGGTGATGGTGTAGAGGCCGCCGGCCGCCGGGGCCAGCGTCCACAGCTGGTCGGCCTGCTCGTTGTCCTCCCACTGGAGGACCTTGGCCGCGTCGGCGGTGGAGTCGTTGTCGACGTCCAGCCGGCCGCCGCTGTTGAGGTTGACGAGCTTGTAGCGCGTGCCGGCGTCGATCACCGGCGTGAGCTGCCACTGCTGGTCGGTGGAGCCGGTGCCGACGGCCTGCGTGGCGTTGGCACCGACGACGAGGCCGTTGGCGGCGCTGGTGATGGTGTTGCCGGACACGCGCCACTGGGCCGCGGAGCCGGTGTCGTGGGACTCCACCAGGGTGGCGCCGGGCGTCGAGTTGGGCACGGTCAGCAGCCGGCCGGTGCTGCGGTTGACGAGCTTGACGGTGCCGGCCCCGGTGTTGACGGCCTGCCACTGCTGGCTGGTGGCGCCGTTGGCCGGCCGCTGGACGACGGCGGAGCCGTCGGTGGCCGAGGTGACGTCGAGGGCGCCGTTGGCGTTGCCGACCGTGTAGTACATGCCGGTGTAGTGGAAGCCGGCGGCGGGCACCACCCGCAGCAGCCGAGAGGCATGCGGCGCAAGGGAAGCGCTGAACGTGTTCGTCGCCGTGCCGAGATCGGTGTGCGTCCACAGGTCACGGACCGAGGCCGTGCCGCCGAAACCGAGGTCGCTCCACCGGGCGGTGACGGTCGCGGTGGAACCGGTGAGGTTGAACAACGCCACGGTGTAGCTGCCGTCGGCGTTGCCGGTGGCCCAGGTCTGCGACTGGGTCAGCCGGTCGACCGGCCGGGCGGCGTTGCCGCGCTGGTCGACGGCCAGCACCTCGTCGTTGGTCAGCAGCGACAGGTCGTCGGCGGTGAGCGCGGTGAGGTCGGTGCCCAGGGTGATCGGGGAGGCGGTGATCGACCACAGTGTCATCGCGGTACGGCGCTCGTCCGCGGTCAGGCCGGTGTTGGAACCGCCGATCTCCAGCGAGTCCGGGTCGTTCCACCCGCCGGCGCCGGCCCAGTCGGTCCAGTTCGGCAGGTCGCCGAAGCGCTGCGCCACGTTGTTCCAGTTGGTCAGCGTCGAGCAGTAGCACTCGACGTCGCCCTCGATGCGCCAGCCGTTGGCGTACTGCTTCCAGGTCGCCGCGTCGGACAGCGCCAGCGAGTTGGACAGCTCGAAGTGGATCGGCCGCCCGGCCTGGTTCAGCGCCTGCGACCAGTGCTGCACGTCCGGGATGTCCCAGTCCCCGACGCCGTCCAGCTTGACGTAGTCCACGCCCCACGACGCCAGCTGGTTCGCCCACGAGTTCAGGAACGCCTGCGCGGCGGCCGGGTTCTTGGCGAAGTCGATGTAGTACATCGAGCCGTTGCCGAAGTTGTAGTTCGTCTCGTAGCGGCTGGTGTCCGAGACGATGTCGCGGGCGTGCCAGCCGGTGCCCTCGATCGGCGTGTTCTGCTGGTACGCCGCGACCGGGATGCCGGGCGTCAGGTACATGCCGAACTTCTCGCCGAGACCGTGCACGTAGGCGGCCACCGTGGCCATGCCGTGCGGGAAGTGGGCCGGGTCGATGGCCCAGCGGCCGCCGGCATCCACTGTGGTCTTCGGGTTGAGGTAGTAGAAGTCGTCGATGTTGAGATAGGTGTAGCCGTGCGCGACCAGGCCGCTGTCGTGCATGGCCTTGGCCTGCGCCTCGATGTTCGCCTCGGTCGGATTGCTCCGCACGAAGCTCCAGCTGCTCCAGCCCAGCTGCGGCGTGGCCGCGACGCCGTTCGCCTGCATCGGCGCCAGGCCACCCGACGTGGTCTGGTGCTGATCAGGCTGCGCGTGTGCGGCTGGCAGGGGCAGCAGGCACAGCAGGGCCGCGCAGAAAAGTGAATGTGTCAACCGTTTGAAGGACAACGCCCACCCTCACAGGGTCTCCGGGGCGGCGGGACGACGACCAACCGTGGCACGGTGGGCGCGGAGGGGTCAAGCCGCGGTGCGGGACCATGGCGGCATGTTGGACATCGTCGGGCTGAGCGCGGACGAACTTCGGCTGTACGAGTTGTTGATCGCGCACGGACCGCTGTCGGCGGCCGCGGTCCGCAGCGATTCCGGACTGCCCCCGGCCCAGGTCCGGACCGGCCTGCGCACGCTTCGCCGGCTGGGACTGGTGGTGCTGGAGGCCGGCCACCCGATGCGCTACGCCGCGCTCTCGCCGGACCTGGCCCTGGGGCCGTTGCTGCTCGGCGTGGAACGGCAGCTGGCCGTGGCCAGACAGCACACCGAGCGGTTGGCGCAGCGCCACCGCGCGGCGGCCGCCGGCCGCCAGCCGCGTGACCTCGTCGAGGTGGTGCACGGCGCCGAGGCGATCTCCCACCGTGCCGACCAGGTGATGCGCGGGGCCCGGCACACCGTGCGGTTCATCGACAAGCCCCCGTACGCGCAGTTGCAGCGGTCGCTGCACCCGGTGGAGGCCGAGCTGCTCGGCCGCGGCGTCATGGTGCAGGGCATCTACGACCGGGACGGGCTGGCCCTGCACGACCTGCGCACCGACCTGGAGGCCGGCCTCGAGCTCGGCGAGCAGGCCCGGGTGATCGCCGACGCGCCGACGAAGATGATCATCGCGGACGACCGGCTCGGCCTGATCCCGTTGCGGGCCACGCCGAGCGTGATGGAGAGCGCGGTCGTGGTGCGGCAGTCGGCCCTGCTGTCCGCCCTGGCCGCGCTGTTCGCCCTGGTGTGGCGGGACGCGGTGCCGCTCGCGCTGTTGGGCACCCCGTCCGCCCCGCGCGACGGGGTGCCCAACGAACAGGACAAGCGGCTGCTTGCCCTGCTGACCACCGGCATGCCGGACCGCACCATCGCCAAGCAGCTCGGTCTGAGCTACCGGACGTTCCAGCGCCGCCTACGTGCGTTGATGGCGGCGCTGGACGCCGACACCCGGTTCCAGGCCGGCCTGCGCGCGTCCGCCCGGGGCTGGGTGACGGTCCCGGTCAGCCGGCAGCGCTGACCGGGAAGGCCCGCTGCACGGTCTGGGTGACCGTGTTGCCGGCGCTGTCCCAGGCCTGGGTGCGCAGCCACACGAAGCCGGCGGCCGGATCGGTGAGGCCCACCGACCAGACCTTGCCGTCGGCCGACGGGGTCACCGTGGCCTGGTTCCAGGTCACGCCCTCGTCCGTCGAGTACGACACCCGGATCCCGAGCACCGGCCCGGCCCCGACCGCACCGGTGTGCGAGCCGGCGGTGAGCTGGAAGGTGAACGGCCGGCCGGCCGGCGCGGTGTCGTCCAGCCCCAGCCCGAACCGGTAGTTCAGGCCGATCAGCGGCTGGAACGAACACGTCGTGCCGGTCACGCAGACGTAGCCGGTCGGCGGCGGATTGGCCGACCGCGCCGAGGCGAACCGCCAGCTGGTGTCGACCCTCGTCGCCGCGCGGAACAGCGCCGTGCTCGGCGCGCCGACCACCGGCGGGGCCGCCAGCACGTCGGTGACGTCCAGCCGGTAGCTGCCCGGCTGGGCCGGCAGCCGGTAGGTCGGGAACAGCGCGTTCGGTTCGCCCGCGTTCGCCCGGGGGATCTCGGTGGCGCCCGCGTACAGGTGAGCGGTGGTCGTGGTGAAGTACGCGCCGTTGTCGAAGGGGCTGGTGACGTGGCCGGGTGCGGAGTCCGACCACTGCAGGTTCGGCACGAACAGGTCCGGGTCGGCGCCGCCGCGGCAGGCCGCGCAGACCTGGCTCCAACCGCCGCCGACATCCGAGTAGCGGGCCGGGTCGTCCGGGGCCAGCTCCGGCGCACCGCTGTGCAGCGGCGCCTGGAACCAGTCCTCGGTCGGCCGTGCGGTCTCGCTCGCCCGGAACCGGCCCAGCGAATACATGGACAGCACGCCCTGCGGGGCGGACAGCGTCACCGCACGTTTCCACACCGTCAGGTCGTCGCCCGGCCCGACGTATTCGGTCCATGCGCCCGGGGCGGGCATCTTCACGCCGGCCTGGTATTCGGTCAGCCAGCGTCCGGTCGGGAACGCGTACCACTGCTTGGTCAGGGTCAGTCCGGGCAGTTCGGCGTGGTAGCGGCTGGGAATGGCGACCAGCGAGTGCGGATCGGCAATGCGCGCCTGATTCCGGTCGATTCCGTTCGGGGCGAGATAGCTCAGGTCGTACATGGCGTCCGGGCTCGACCGCACGCTCAGGGCGAGCGGGCCGGGCTGGTTCCACAGCCGGGCCCCCTCGTCCTGGCTCAGCGCCAGCACCGGCAGGGAGGCGCTGGACACACCCGCGACCGGCAGCGCGCCGGGACTGTCCACAGAGAACACGAGTGCCGCCGCGCCCGCCTTCGCCGCGGCGGTGGCGGCCTGCGCGGCCGCCGCCGCGACCTGGGCGACCGCCACCGCGCCGGTGGCGCCGGCCGGCGCCGGGATGCGGACGAGCGCGGCCTTGTCCTTGGCCGGGCCGAAGTCGGAGCCGACGGACACGACCGGCAGCTGCCGGTCGCCGGACCACTTGGCCTGCATGGTGTACGAGTCGTACAGCGGATGCAGCGCCGTGTCGCCGAGCCGGAGATCGACGGCGGCCGTCTGGAGGGTGTCGGTGTCCTGGAGGCTGATCACGCCGTTGCGCGCCGCCGGTGTCGGGGTGGCGTAGACGCGCCAGTCCTTGGCGCCGGCGGCGATCGCGACCTCGCCCAGGTAGCCGGAGCCGGTGCCGGCGGGTAAGGACCGCCGCAGCGCCACCATGCGGTCACGCACATCGGTCGGTGTCGGCGAGGTCACCGTCACCGGCACGGCGGTGCGCGCGTCGAGCGTGATGTCCGTGCCCGCCTTGACGGTCACCTCCGCCGCGGACAACGCGGTCCAGCGCCGAGCGGTCACGCCCTGCTCCGTGACTGTCGCCAGCGCGGAGTACGTCCCGGCCGGAACCTGCGCGGTGGCGGTGCCGCCGGCCGCGGTCAGCAGATAGCTGGGCTGGTCGGTGTAGGGGTCGTTGCCCAGCGTCGTGGCCGCGCTGTCGCTGATCAGCTGGACCAGCCCGGTGGACGCGGGTTTGCCGGTCGAGTCCAGCACGTGCACGGTGACCGGCTGCACCACCGGCGCGTCGTACACGTCGATCGCCGTCCGCACGGACGTGCCGCCGGCGCTCGCCGTGACGACGCCGCCGTAGACACCGGCGTCGCCGGCGTTCGGGTCCACCGCCAGTGTTGTTGTCGCGGTTGACTTCGCCGGCACCGTCAGCGAGGTCGCGCCGAGTGTGAAGTTCTTGGCCGGCGCACCGGTCCAGGCCCGCGCCGACACCGAAAGGTTCAGCGTCACCGCGGCGTTGCCCTGGTTGGTGTAGCTGAGGGTGCGCACCAGGTTCGGCTGCGGGGCGTCCCCGCGGGGCAGCCGGCCGAAGCTCACCGTGCCGGTGCCACTGACCGGCTGGCTGATCGCGCGGGCGATGTCCAGCCGGCCGGCGCCCTGCTGGTACCAGGCCAGCCCGTCGTCATGAGCACTGCTCACCAATGCCTGCTTGACCTGCGCCGCGGTCCAGTCGGGATGCTGTTGCCGCAGGATTGCCGCGGCCCCGGCGACGTGTGGCGTCGCCATCGAGGTGCCCGAGGCCGCGGTGTAGTGGTCGTCGACGGGATTGCCCATCGAGGTGCCGGCGGCCCGCGCGGCGACGATGGCGACACCCGGCGCGGCGATCTCCGGCTTCACGGCCGCGTCGCCCAACCGCGGTCCCCGGCTGGAGAAGTCGGCGAGCGTGTCCTGCTTGCTCACCGCGCCGACGGTGAGCGCCTCGGCCGCCGCTCCCGGCGCCTCCACGGAGAGATCGCCCGGCCCGCTGTTGCCGGCCGCCACCACGAACAGCGCGCCGGTCTGCTCGGTGAGCTGGTCCACCAGCCGGCTGACGTCGTCGGTGCCGTCGGTCGGCCCCGCGCCGAGGCTGAGGTTGATCACCTTGGCGCCGTGCTCGGCGGCCCACTCCATGCCGGCCATCACCTGCGAGTCGGTGCCCGAGCCGGACGCGTCGAACACCTTGGCGATCAGCAGCTTCGCGCCCGGGGCGATGCCGCGGTAGCGGCCGCCGGACGCCTTGCCGGTGCCGGCGATGATCGACGCGACGTGCGTGCCGTGGCCGTAGCCGTCGGTGGTGTCGGGATCGTCGGTGAAGTTCGCCGCGTCGGCGACGGCACCGGCCAGGTCGGGATGGGTCGGGTCGATCCCGGTGTCCACGATGCCCACCGTGGTGCCGGTGCCGTCCAGGCCGGCCGCCCAGGCGGCGGGCGCGCCGACCTGCGGCGCGCTCTGGTCCAGCGTCACGTGTGCCTTGCGGTCCAACGTGATCCGGCTGATCCCCAGGCCCAGTTCCGATCCGGCCCGCGGGGCGACCGCGTGCCAGAAGTCGCCGGCGTGCGCCCGATCCACCCGCATGCCCTGGGCGGCCAGGGCGGGAATGGCGACACCGCGCCGGGTCGCGGGCGGCACGGCCGCCGACAGCGCCGTCCGCGCCGAATAGCTGGCGATCACCGGCAGGCTGCGGGCGGAGGCGTCGTCCAGGCCCTGGCGCACGAGTTCGGCGACGTCGAACAGCGCGCGATCCACCCGGCCCGCCGCGATGGCCGGCACGACGTCGGAGGGAAACACGTAGGAGTCGTCCGGCGTGGACATCGTCTGGAAGGCGACGCCCACCCGGTCCGGGGTGGCCGCCGGCTCGACCGACAGCGTGTGCCGCCCGCCGCCGAGATCGGTGTAGTCCACGACATCCCCGGTGATCAGGGTGACCCGATGGGATACCGGGTGGCCCGCGGTGGCGGGCGCGGCGGTCGCGGGTGTCGGCACGACCGCCAGCGGCGGCAGGGTGAGCAGGGCGGCGGCCAACAGGACGCGCAGGGGTCGGGGCATGGAGACCTCACTCTCCCGGGCGCACGGCCCGGTGACTCCGGCGAGGTGGCACCGGTGATCGGGAACAGTGCACAGAGAATGAGGTCATTCGGTTGCAAGCGGTACGAAATCGCGCGGCGCGTGGTCGTCGATGGCGACACGACGCCACGCGAGGCCAAGGCCCGGGTCGTCCGATCGGACGACCCGGGCCCTGGTATGGATCCGATCAGTTCATCGCGCCGGGAGTCCGCTGGTGCAAGGAGAAGTCCAGCCGGTTGTTGTCGGTGTCGGTGCTGAGGATGTCTCGCGCCGAGGACGCGGACAGCTCGCCGGTCGCCGCGCTCTGCGGGATGGCGGCCGTGCCCTCACGCGGTGTGGTGGCGGCCTGCGAGAAGCTGACACCGTCGACCTTGATCCCGCTGGGGTTGAACAGCGCGACACCGCCGTTGTCCGGGATGCCCACGCTGGAGTTGGCCACCGCGAGCGGCAGCACGTTGGTGGCGTCGGCCACCGTGCCCTCGAAGTTGGGGCCGGTGAGGACCAGGAACTGGCCGACGTTGCCCTTCGGCGACAGCACGATGCCCTCGGGGATCGCGATCGTGGTGATCAGCTGGTTGGCGGCGTTGTAGACCCGCACCTGCCACTGGCTCAGGTCGATCATGTTGGTGCTGATGTTGCGGAACTCCACGAACTCGTCCGTCTGTCCGTTCGGACCGTTGGTCGCGACCTCGTTCACCACGACCGTCTGCGACACCTTGGGGGTCGCCGAGTTGTCGGATGCCGCGAAGGCGCTCGGGACGCCTGCGGCGGTGACGGCCAGCGCTGAGAGAGCGAGCGCGACGGCGCCGTTCAGCAGTCGACGCATTGTCTTCCTTTCAGTGATTCGGGAATGGATGAGGCCCGCGATTCCGAGGCGTCGGGTCGCGACGAAATCGCCGGCCTCTGGTTCCATCCTGCGCTCGCTGTGAATTTACGGTAAGGGGCCAGTTTCGTTTGTGTTACGCCGGTTGCGAATATTATGTTGTGCCGTGAATCAATTGTTTCTGGCGCCGGGAGTGCGTGACCGGCAGGCGAAATCGCGGGCATTGTCGAGTGTGTCGTCGCTGGTCGCGTCGCGTGCCGTGGAGCCGCTGACGCACACCGGCGCCGGTCGGCCGCGCACGCAGTCGGACTCCGTCAGCGAGTCGACCGCGTCAACGAGATTGCCGCCCATGTCCCGCAGCGTCACGCCCGATCCGTCGATGCGCGGCACCACCATGTGCGTGGTGACGGTACCGCCGAAGGAACTGCCCACGACCAGCAGGAACGCTCCCGGGTCGAGGGACAGCCCGGCGGGCAGCACGGCAAGGGGGGCGGCGACGCCGCGGGTGCACCCGCCCAACGCCCATCCGCTCAGGTCGACCGTAGCCGTCGAGTCGTTGACCAACTCGACGAACCCGGTCGACCCGGCAGCCAGTTCGTTGACGTGAACGGCTGCGGAGCTGCTGCTGGCGGTGCTGTCTACGGCTCGTGCCGGCATCGCGGACGCCGGCGTCACGAGCGCGACGATCAGTGTCGTCGCAAGGAATCTGGTTCGGTCGCCCATGCGGCCACGTTCTCGTGGCCCGACCGGCGGCGGCAGGGGCCAAGGGCGACGGGCGGCCGGGCCGTGCGGCCCTGACCGGCAGGGTCAGTCGACGTGCTGGCGGCGCTGGTCGGGGATGCCACGCGAGCGGCGGGCGGTCACCGCGGCGCTCTCCCAGCGCTCGCTGGGGCAGCCCAGCACCTCGCTGAGCCAGTTGCGCCAGTACGGTCCGGGGATGCGTTTTCCACGCTCCCAGCGCGAGACCTCCTCCCTGGTCACCGCGTCGTTGCCGGACACGCCGGCCAACTGGTCGGCCAACTCGTACTGAGTCAGGCCGTGCTGTCCGCGTAGGTGGATAATCAGCTCGCCGATGGACAGCTGAGTCCGCATTCCTGTGCCGCCGACCACGGTCAACTCCCCGCTGCATGTGGCAGATTGGCGATCCGTGCACGTCACATGCTCTCCGCGCAAGGATCGTTTCCGATCTTATCCACGCCGTAGCGGCCCTTGCTACGGTCCGTGCGCGAATTTCTTTGCGAGTTGGCCGTTTGTGGTGACATGGTCGACATGGAACTCGAACGCAATAGCCGGAATGGAGTACAAGGCACCTCCTCGATATTGCTCCCGGCGACCGCGCGTATGCACAGCCGGTGCCCGGCCCGATGGTGTGGTCATCGGGCCGGTGACACACGAAGGGCCGCCGCCGGATTCCGGCGACGGCCCTTCGACTCGGCTCAGGTCAGCTGTTGACCATCTTGCGCAGCACGTACTGCATGATGCCGCCGTTGCGGTAGTAGTCGGCCTCGCCGGGGGTGTCGATGCGGACGACCGCGTCGAACTCGACGGTGCCGCCGTCGGCCTTGGCGGCGGTGACCTTGACGGTGCGCGGCGTCGAGCCGTTGTTCAGCTCGGTGACGCCGGCGAAGTCGAAGGTCTCCGTGCCGTCCAGGCCCAGCGACGCGGCGGTCTCGCCGGCCGGGAACTGGAGCGGCAGCACGCCCATGCCGATCAGGTTGGAGCGGTGGATGCGCTCGAACGACTCGGCGATGACGGCCCGCACGCCCAGCAGGCTGGTGCCCTTGGCGGCCCAGTCCCGCGACGAGCCCGAGCCGTACTCCTTGCCGGCCAGGATCACCAGCGGCACACCGGCCTCGAGGTACGCGGCCGACGCGTCGAAGATGGTGGTCTGCTCGCCGCCGGCCAGGAAGTTGCGGGTGAAGCCGCCCTCGACGCCGTCCAGCAGCAGGTTCTTGAGCCGGATGTTGGCGAAGGTGCCCCGGATCATCACCTCGTGGTTGCCACGGCGGGAACCGTACGAGTTGAAGTCGCGGCGCTCGATGCCGTGCTCGGTCAGGTACTTGCCGGCCGGCGAGTCGGCCTTGATGGAGCCGGCGGGCGAGATGTGGTCGGTGGTGACCGAGTCGCCCAGCAGCGCCAGCACCCGCGCGCCGTTGATCTCCGTGACCGGGGACGGCTCCAGCGCCATGCCCTCGAAGTACGGGGGCTTGCGCACGTAGGTGGAGTCGTCGGCCCAGTCGAAGGTGTTGCCGGTCGGCGTGGGCAGCGACTGCCAGCGCTCGTCGCCGGCGAACACGTCGGCGTAGTCCTTGGTGAACATCTCGGCGGTGACCGCGGTCGCGATGACGTCCTGCACGTCCTGCGGCGACGGCCAGATGTCGGCGAGGTAGACGTCCTTGCCCTCGTTGTCCACGCCGATCGGGTCGTTGCTCAGGTCCAGGTCCATGGTGCCGGCGAGCGCGTACGCGACCACCAGCGGCGGGCTGGCCAGGTAGTTCATCTTGACGTCCGGGTTGATCCGGCCCTCGAAGTTCCGGTTGCCGGACAGCACCGACACGATGGCCAGGTCGTTGTCCTGCACCGCGGCGGAGATCTCCTCCGGCAGCGGGCCGGAGTTGCCGATGCAGGTGGTGCAGCCGTAGCCGACCAGGTTGAAGCCCAGCTTGTCCAGGTACGGGGTCAGGCCGGCCTTCTCGTAGTAGTCCATGACGACCTTGGAGCCCGGCGCCAGGGTGGTCTTCACCCACGGCTTGCGGGACAGGCCGCGCTCGACCGCGTTGCGGGCCAGCAGCGCCGCGCCGATCATCACCGACGGGTTGGACGTGTTGGTGCAGGAGGTGATGGCCGCGATGCCGACGTGGCCGTGGTCCAGCGTGGTCTCGGTGCCGTCCTCGAGGGTCACCGACACGACCTTGTGCGGGCGGGCGCCGTTGGCGGCCGCGTTGTGCGCCGGGGCGTCGCTGGCCGGGAACGACTCGTCGATCTCCTCGTCCACGTTGTCGTCGGCCTTGACGTAGTTGCGCACGTCCTGCTGGAAGCGCTTGCGGGCCTCGGACAGGGCGATGCGGTCCTGCGGGCGCTTGGGGCCGGCGATGGACGGCACGATCGTGGCCAGGTCCAGCTCGAGGTTCTCGGAGTAGACCGGCTCACGCTGGTCGTCGTGCCAGAGACCCTGCTCCTTGGCGTAGGCCTCGACCAGCGCGACCTGCTCGGCGCTGCGGCCGGTGAGCTTGAGGTAGTCCACCGTCTCGCCGTCGATCGGGAAGATGGCGCAGGTGGAGCCGAACTCCGGGCTCATGTTGCCGATGGTGGCGCGGTTGGCCAGCGGCACCGCGGACACGCCGGAGCCGTAGAACTCGACGAACTTGCCGACCACGCCGTGCTTGCGCAGCATCTCGGTGATGGTCAGCACCAGGTCGGTGGCGGTGGCGCCGGCGGGCAGCTCGCCGTGCAGCTTGAAGCCGACCACGCGCGGGATGAGCATGGAGACCGGCTGGCCGAGCATGGCCGCCTCGGCCTCGATGCCGCCGACGCCCCAGCCCAGCACGCCGATGCCGTTGACCATGGTGGTGTGGCTGTCGGTGCCGACGACGGTGTCCGGGTAGGCCACGCCGTTGCGGATCATCACCACGCGGGCCAGGTGCTCGATGTTGACCTGGTGCACGATGCCGGTGCCGGGCGGCACCACCTTGAACTCGTCGAAGGCGGTCTGGCCCCAGCGCAGGAACTGGTAGCGCTCGCGGTTGCGCTCGTACTCCAGGTCCACGTTGCGCTCGAAGGCGTCGGGGCGGCCGAAGATGTCGGCGATCACCGAGTGGTCGATGACCAGCTCGGCCGGCGCCAGCTGGTTCACCTTGGCCGGGTCGCCGCCCAGCTGGGTGACGGCCTCGCGCATGGTGGCCAGGTCGACCACGCAGGGCACGCCGGTGAAGTCCTGCATGATCACCCGGGCCGGGGTGAACTGGATCTCGGTGTCGGGATCCGCGTTCGGGTCCCAGCCCGCCAGCGCACGGACGTGGTCGGCCGTGATGTTGGCACCGTCCTCGGTGCGCAGCAGGTTCTCCAGAAGGATCTTGAGGCTGTACGGCAGGCGCTCGGCGCCGTCGACCGCGCTCAGTCGGAAAACCTCGTAGGAGGCGTCTCCGACGGTGAGCGTGCCACGGGCGCCGAAGCTGTCCTTGCTCGCAGGTGCAGTCACGTCAAACTCCATCGTGCGACGGCGCTGGTCAGGTTCGGGAACGTAGGGACCGAGTGTCGCGCACCTTGGTGGGGTGCGCCGCCGGACCCTGCTCGGCTTTAACAGTACGCTTGTCCTGTATTGGCCTTCAAGTGGGGTCTTGCTCACGTCAATCTCTCATCGCGTCTGCCAGGATCGGCCACCGGGAGGGGTGCGGTTGATCACTGTCGACGGGGTGTGGATGCGCTACGGCCGGGGGCCGATGGTGCTGTGGGGCGTGGACCTGGACCTGGCGCCGGGCACGGTGACGGCGGTGCTCGGCGAGAACGGCTGCGGCAAGTCGACGCTGCTGCGGATCGCCGCCGGCGTGACGGTGCCCAGCATCGGCACGGTGCGTGGGCGGCCGACGTCGGTGTCGTACCTGCCGGAGCGGTTCCCCGACCAGCTACGCCTGTCCGCCCGCGCGTACCTGCGGCACCTCGCCCGCATCCGGCGGCTGCCCACCCGGGTCGAGCTGCTGGACCGGCTCGGCTTCGCCGGCGACCTGGACCAGCCGATGGCCGAGCTGTCCAAGGGCAACGCCCAGAAGGTCGGCCTCACCCAGACGTTCGGCGCGGTGAACGGCTTCCTCGTCCTGGACGAGCCGTGGGCCGGCCTCGACGTCGCCGCCCGAGCGGTGCTCAGCGACCTCGTCCGCGAGGCCGCCGACGCCGGCGCGACCGTGCTGGTCACCGATCACACCGGGGCGGCGGCGAAGCTGCCCGGCGCAACCGTGTGCCGCATGGTCGACGGGCTGCTGGCGCCGGTCGAGGACGTCGGGCTGGTGGAGGTCGTCGTGACCTGCACGACCGAGGCCGTGGACCAGGTGGCGAAGCTGCCGGGCGTGCACTCGGTGCGGAGGGCGACGTGATCCGCTACCTGCTGGCCGACCTGGTCAAGTCCCAGCGCTGGCTGCCTCCCGTCTTCCTGTACCTGGCCATGATCGGCGTGCTCTACGGCGGCGACCCCGGCACGCCGCTGCCGCCCTACGGCGTGTCGGCGATGGTGCTGTTCCCGTTGGCGGCGTGGGTGACCGTGGTGCTGGTCAACAACGAGGATCCGGTGCAGCGGCACGTCACCATGGCCGCGGTTGGCGGCTGGCGTCGGCTGCTCGGCAGCCTCGTGGCCACGGCGTTCGTGCTCACCGGCGCGCTGGTGCTGCTGGCCACGCTCGTGCCGGCCGTCATCCACCACCACCCGTACGCACTGTCCGATGTGGTCCTCGGCTTCACCGCGCACGCCATCAGTGCCGTCACCGGCGTCGGCCTCGGCGTGCTGTGCGCGCGGCCGCTCATCCCGACCACCGGCTGGTCGCTCATGGCCGTCGTGGGTGTGTCGCTACTGCTGCTCGTGGTGGCCAACCGGCTGCCGCCCGTGGGGGCCATGGCCCACCTGCTGTTCACCGACGGTCCGGTGTCGGTGGTCGCGGTGCTCGTTCAGGTGGCGGTCGCGCTCGTGGTCGGCGCGGCCTGCGTCGTGGTGGCCTACCGCGTGGGACGGCGTCGTTTCTAGCCCGGTTCGGCGGTCAGCTGGCTGATACGTTGCGGGGACAGGCCGAGCACCCGTGCGGCGTCCCGTTTGGACAGTCCGATCTCGATCACCCGCTTGACCAGCGTCCGCGAGGCTGTCGCGGCGGCGCGCTGGGCCTCCTCGGCCTGCTGCTGCTTGGTTCGCGCGTCCTCCAGCATCACCTGGAGCTGGCCGGGCAATCGATAGCAGATGTCCACCACGAACGCGGGGCGGTCGAGCTGCTGCATGGCCGTGACCAGGTCCTCGGCCATCTCCTGTGCCTCGGCGGTCGTGCGGCCCTGTGTGGTGCCGACGCCATCGACATCGACCACCCACCACTTGCCCTCGCGCGTGGCGACGGCGTTGAACGTGTTCACTGGAGCCACCTTTCCCCTGGACATCGCATCTGCTCGCCGATCGACATCACCACGCCGGCGCTGATTCGGCGATGCCGCGGCACGGCTGCCCGGTGCTGGCCGCACGGGCAGGCGTAGACCGTGTGGCCGCCCGTGTCTCTCAGCACTGCGCAGCCGATCTTCTTCATCGTTTTGACCACTGCTCTTCTGCTCATGGGTTTGAACACCATGAATCTAGGGGTACTAGATGTCAATGTCTAGCCGGGGTGGACTTTCGGGTCGGGTGTCCGGGGCCGCTGCACGCCGTGGTCCGTCTGGTCCAATTCGGTGATTGGACTGGTCCCTTCGCGTCGAACGTCCCAAGGTCGGGCGTTGACGCGCCGACAACCTTGTCAAGGAGCACCTCGCCGTCCATGAGGGAGGCGACCCATGAGCCGGTCGAAGCACGAGCCGCGGCCCGAGGGGCCCACGCCGGACCTGCCGATCCCGTACCCGCGGCGGCCGCTGTCGGTGGCTGACTGAGAGCGTGGTTGGCGTGCGGGCCACCGCTTCCCCTTCACCAAGTGGCCCGCACGCCGGCTCGTGGGCGGGTCGGCGCTGCTCTCCGCTACGAAGAGGCAACGTAGCGTGGCGCGGATACCCCCTTGCCGTTCTGTCACCCAATGAGCCCAGCAGCGGCGGGTATCAGTGCCATTTGACGCAGACGAACGTCCCAGCGGTGGTTAGCCTTGCCGCGACGGGGCGGCAACCTACGATGGCCCGGCGAAGATCGTGAGCGACGGGGGAGGCGCGGGTGGACTCTGCTGGCCGGCCGCGGCTGCCGGAATCGGTGCGCAACCGGCTGGTGGCGCTGCTGCTCGAGGTGGACGAGCTCCAGGACCCGGGCACCCGCGGCTCGATCGTGGCCGAGCTGCGCAACCGCCTCGGCCCCGGCTTCGACGTGCCGACCCAGACGACCGACCGGTTCTACACGATCGCGCTGGTCGAGGAGTGTCAGCGGCACTACGGCGGCCTGCGCAAGCTGGTGGACGCGCTGCGGCTGTTCTGCCAGGGGCACTATCGCGTGGAAGAGGCCGCGGACCTGATCGCCGGGCACGTGCCGCTGGAGATCCTGTTCCCGGCCGAGCGCGCGGACCTGCGCAAGCTGCTGTCGCCGCTCACGGTCGAGGTCGACGCGCACAGCGTGTACCGCGCGTCGTCGGGGCCGCTGGCGCCGCCGCTGGAGTCGTCGTCGGACGACCTGCTCGGCGTGGCCGACGAGCTGGTGAACCGGATGATGCTGCCGGGACAGTTGCCGCCGCTGCTGAACTTCATCGAGTACCTGGCGGCCTTTGTGGACGGTCGCGGGCAGACCGCGCAGGCGTTGCGCCGCTGGAACGCGGACGTGGTGCGCCGCTGCGAACTGCCTTCGCAGCTGCTGGCCGTGGCGCGGGAGAACGCGCACCTGCACGTGACCAAGCGGGTCGGCCGCGCCTCGCTGCTCGTGCAGATCGAGGAGGACGGCCTCGACCACAACCGGTTCCAGGTGTCGGTGTGGCTGTGGCTGGACACCGACAGCCAGACGCTCGCGCGTGACGACCGCTCGTACGCGCTGGAGGAGATCCGCGACGTCGTGGACCGCGC
Organism: Kutzneria sp.; assembly: GCA_035492655.1. Taxonomy (GTDB): domain Bacteria; phylum Actinomycetota; class Actinomycetes; order Mycobacteriales; family Pseudonocardiaceae; genus Kutzneria. Next base: position 36,217 of record DATJJB010000408.1, read on the forward strand.
GTTGCAGGACTGCGTCGGCCTGTTGGTGACGGACGCCGTGGTGCCGACGGTGGAGTTCATCCTGCCGCACCGGTTGCTGGTGATGGACGTGGACAAGTGGCTCGTCACGCACGGCAGCCCGTTCGGCCGCCGGCTCGGCACGTACTACCCGGTGGTGGTGCGCAGCCTGGATCGCCTGCGCACCACGTCGTTGCCCTTGCGCCAACAGTGGCGCGCGAAGTGGCGGTGGCTGCAAGAACACAGCGGACTGCACCCGGAGTCGGCGGTGCGCTGGCTCGGCGACGAGGACGGTCGCGATCCGCAGCGGCTGTACCGCGAGCTGTCCGGGGACCAGCCCGTGGCGGTCGCGTGGCACGGCCCGCCGCCGCCGGAGCACCAGGCCGCCGACTCGGTGCTGGGCGCAGCAGTGTGGGCCGGTACACCCGTCGCGCTGTGGTGCCGTGAGCATCACGGCGAGGGCGGTCACCTCCAGCTGGCCGACATGCTCACCAACCGTCCGCTGCCGGGGCTGCCCGACCACGCGCTGCGCGCCCGCATGGAAGCCGACGCCCCCGGTGCCGCCGACGACCACTGCGGCAACCACCTCAGCCTGCTCTGGGACGACCCGTCCCGCCTGCCCGAGCCACGATTCGGGCTGTCCGCGCCGAGTTCAACGGGAGGATCCCCACCATGACCGGGGACGAGGACTGGCTGATCTACCGGGGCGCCGGCGAGCCGCACGACGGCATCGACCGCCTCCCGCCGCCACCGCGGTGGCGCGAGTTCGGCGGCCTGCCCCTGGTGGAGCCGCTGCTGGGTACGGACGGCTCGGGCGGGCGCAAGCTGGGGGAGCAGGAGCGGGCCACCACGTACCGCGCCGACAGCGAGGTCACGGAGATCGTCAACGCGGCGCTGTACCTGCGCCGGCCGCTGCTGGTCACGGGCAAGCCCGGCACCGGGAAGTCCACGCTGGCGTACAGCATCGCGCACGAGCTGAAGCTGGGGCCGGTGCTGCGCTGGCCGATCACCAGCCGGTCCACGTTGGAGCACGGCCTCTACCGGTACGACGCGGTGGGTCGGTTGCAGGACGCCAGCCTGCGTCAGGGCAGCGCGCGTCCGCTGCTGCGCACGGGCAGCGGCGAACCCGCCGCGCCGCCGAGCATTGGCCGCTACATCCGGCTGGGCAAGCTGGGCACGGCGCTGCTGCCGCAGGCGCGGCCTCGGGTGCTGCTGATTGACGAGATCGACAAGAGCGATGTCGACCTGCCCAACGACCTGCTCAACGTGTTCGAGGAGGGCGAGTTCGAGATCCCCGAGCTCACCCGCCTGCCCGACGACCAGGCCACCGTCGAGGTGATGATCGCCGACGGCACCGACCGGGTGCCGATCCAGCGCGGTCGCGTGCGCTGCAACGCTTTCCCGGTCGTGGTGCTGACCAGCAACGGCGAGCGCGACTTCCCGCCGGCGTTCCTGCGCCGCTGTCTGCGGGTGGACATCCGCACGCCCAACCGGCAGCAGCTGACCGACATCGTGACCGCGCACCTCGGTCCCGACGCCGTGACGGCCAGCGAGGACGTGATCGACCGCTTCCTGGAGGACCGCCGCAGCGGCGACCTGGCCAACGACCAGCTGCTCAACGCCATCTACCTGGCCGCCTCCGGCGGCCGTCCGCCCGAGGAGACCCGGGCCCGGCTGCTCGACGCGCTGCTGCGGCCGCTCAGCCAGCCGGGCCAATGAGGCTGGAACGGCTCGTCGACGCGCTGGCGGCGGCCCAGGTGGACGTCACCGGCGAGGAGCTGGCCGACGCCATCTGGCTGGCCGGTTTCTTCGGCGACGCCCGGCGCGTCGGCAGCGAGCCGGTGCCGGAGCGGGACGTGTTGCCGCCGCCGGTGGAGCCGGACGGGCCGGTGGCGACGGACGCCGTGGAGACGGAACGCCGGCCACGGCTGGGAACCCGGCCGTCGCCGGGGGCTACGGAGGTGCCGGCGTCGTCGGCCGCCATGCACCTGCCGGGGCGCGGCAATCACGTGGATGGCATGAGCGCCTTGACCATGCTCAGCCCGGCGGCGCCGGCGCTGCCGGACACGCTGCGGCTGTCGCGGGCGCTGCGGCCGTTGAAGCGGCGGGTGCCCGACCCGCATCGGCTTGTCGTCAACGAGCAGGAAACGGCCGACCACATCGCCGACACGGGCCTGTGGCTGCCGGAGTGGCAGCCGGAGATGACACGGTGGCTGGACGTCGCGCTGGTGGTCGACTCCGGGCCGTCCATGCAGATCTGGCGGCGTGCCGCGGTGGAGCTGCGCGTGCTGCTGGAGCGCATGGGGGCGTTCCGGGACGTGCGCGTGTGGGAGATGGACACCCGTGAGGACGAGCCGCGCCTGCGGCGGCCGGGTGCGCCGAGCCGCAGTCCCCGTGAGCTGATCGACCCGAGCGGTCGTCGACTTGTGCTGATGCTGAGCGACTGCGTCGGCGAGGCGTGGCTTTCCGGTGCCATGTCACAGTTGTTGGCGCTGTGGTCGAAGTCGGGGTCGGTAGCCATCGTGCAGACGCTGCCGCAACGGCTGTGGCACCGCACCGGCGTGGTGCCGGTTCCGGTGCGACTGCGGGCGTTCGAGTCGGGGCTGCCGTTCCGGCGCTTCGAATTCCAGCCACGCAACCAGGGTTTCGGCGCGCCACCGCCGAGCGGCATCCCGGTGCCCATCATGGAGTTGGACCCGCGGTGGATCGGGCGCTGGGCGTCGCTGCTGGCCGGCGAGAACCGGGGCTGGGTCGACGGCGTGGTGGTGCTGGCCGGCGGCGAGATCGGGGCCCGTCCGGAGTGGATGGTCGACGTGCCGCCGGACACGCCGGTCGATCTGGTGCAGGCGTTCCGGGCCACGGCGTCGCCGACGGCGTGGCGGCTGGCCGGCTACCTGTCCACCGCCCCGCTGAACCTGCCGGTGATGCGGTTGGTGCAGGCGACGATGCTGCCAGAGTCGGGGCCGGCGCACCTGGCCGAGGTGTTCCTGGGGCAGCTGCTGCATCGCGTGGGGGAGGAGCAGCCGCGCGAGGATCCGGACGAGGTGCAGTACGACTTCCACAAGGGCGTAAGGGAAACGCTGCTGGGCACGCTGCGCCGGGACGAGGCCGTGCGGGTGTTCGGCGAGGTGTCGCGGTTCGTCGGCAGCCGGATGGGTCAGCCGCTGGACTTCGCCGCGATGCTGGCGGATCCGTTCGGGCACGACGGTCCGCGGCTGTCGGCCGACAGCATGGCGTTCGCCCAGGTGTTCAAGACGGTGCTGGAATCGTTGGGGCCGCCGTATTCCCAGGCGGCCAAGCGCTGGAGCGAGCTGGCGCCCCCGGAGGACGACGGCGCGCCGGCCATGGTCGAGCTGACCACATTGGACGGTGCGGAGACCGCGGCGCAGATCGAGACCGGCGAGTTGGGTAGCGAGGAAGTCGAGCGCACGGAGCGGATGGCCTCGCAGATCTGCCTGTGCTACCACCCACGGGACTACGCCTGGGCGGAGTGGCTGCGGTGGGAGCTGGACCGGCTCGGCTACGCCGTGGTGATCCGGCCGCTGTCCGAGGCGTCCACCCCGGACGGCCTGCGGCGGCTGGCGGCCGAGGCGCTGGAGAACGGCCGCTACGTCATCACGGTGATCTCCGCGAGCACGGTCGCGCTGCCGTTCGCCGGCGAGGCGTGGTTGCAGGCGCTGATCGACAGCCCCGGCAGCCGGGGCCGCGTGCTGGCCGTGACCGTGCATGCCGGGCTGCTGCTGGCCGAGCTGGTGGACCGTATCGACGGCGTCACCTTCGAGGGCAAGGACGCGCGCACGGCGCTCAACGCCATCGTGGACTGCCTGGGTCGGGTCGCGGCCCGGCCGGCGCGCACCACGCCGCCGGAGGTGCTCCGTTTCCCACCGCCGCCGTTCCCCGGCGACGAGTCGCACGTCGGCGAGCCGGACAGCCAAGGTCCGGTGTGGGTGCTGACCGAGATCCGCGCCGGCGGCCGGTCGCTGCTGGCGCGTGGCGGCGCGGACGGCGCGGTGCGGCTGATCGACGTGGCCACCGGGCAGACCGTGCTCAACCTGGAGGGGCACACCGGCCCGGTCCGCGTGCTGGCGGCGATTCCCTCGGTCGACGGCGGTCACGACATGATCGCCAGCGGCGGCGTGGACGGCATCGTCCGCACCTGGGACCTGGACTCCGGCGCGCTGGTGCGGGAGAGCCGGTTCCTCGAGGGCGAGGTGTGGGCGCTGGCCACGGTCCGCGTCGGCGGCCGGATCTGCCTGGCCGGCACCGGATCCGGCTCGATGATCCAGCTCTGGGACCCGGAGAGCGGGCAGCGGATGCGCACCCTGGTCCGCCGCGGCGGCCGGGTGTGGGCGCTGGCCTCGGTCGAGGTCGGTGGCCGCGAGCTGCTGGCCAGCGGCGGGGCCGACGGCACGATCCGGCTGTGGGACCCGGAGACCAGCCAGGTGCTGCGGACCATCCAGGCCCACCGCAGCACGGTGTGGGCGCTGACCACGATCGAGGTGAACGGCCAGTCGCTGCTGGCCAGCGGCGGGGCCGACGGGATGATCCACATGTGGCATCCGCGGACCGGCGCGCTGGTCAACTCGTTCGTCGGCCACGTCAGCACCATCCGCACGCTCGCGGTCGTGCCGGCCCGCAACGGCGACCTGCTGGCCAGCGGCAGCGCCGACAGCACGGTGCGGCTGTGGAATCCGCGCGGGACAAGGGATGGCGTCGAGCACCGGTTCAACCACCACACCGGCGAGGTGTGGGCGCTGGCCGCGGTCGAGGTCGACGGCCGGGTGCAGCTGGCCAGTGGCGGCGTGGACGGCACGATCCGGCTGGCCGACCCGGTCACCTTCCAGACCGACGAGCTCCAGTCCGTACGGTCGAGCGCGGTCTGGGCGCTGGCGTCCGTGCTGCTGCCGAACCGGACCCTGCTGGCCAGCGGTGCGTTGGACGGGTCGGTGCACCTGCACGAGCTGTCCGGCTTCTCCGAGGAGCGGACCCTGCGCGGGCATCGCAGCACGATCCGGGCGCTCGCCTCGGTGCCCGGACCGGGCCGGGTGCTGCTGGCCACCGGGTCGTCCGACGGCACCGTGCGGATCTGGGACGCCGACACAGGTGAGCATCTGTCGACCAGGGCCGAGCACACCGGCGAGGTGTGGACGGTGACGCCGCTGCTGGTCAACGGCGAGCGCTTCATGGCAAGCGGCAGCGCCGACGGCACCATTCGGCTGTGGCCGCTGGACCGGGCCGAGGAGTCGCAGGTGCTGCGCGGGCCGGCGGCCGAAGTGGTGTCGCTGGCCGCGATCGACGGGGCCGGCGGGCCGCTGCTGGCCAGCGCCGACAGCGACGGCCGGGTGCTGCTGTGGGATCCGGCCTCGTGCGAGCTGCTGGGCACCTTCGACGACGGCCTGGCCGGCGTGGTCACGTTGACCGTGGTCGACGGCCG
>DATJJB010000409.1:0-2083 GCA_035492655.1 Kutzneria sp.
GTGTTGTGCGCGTCGTCGGCGCTGCTCACCGCGGTGCCAACGCCCAGGCTGAGAACTACCCGGATGATGATGTAGACCACGATCACGCCGACCACGCTGAAGACGCTGGCCAGGATCCGGCGGCCCTTCTTCGGCTTGCCCACCGGGGCCTGCGGGAACGGCTGCGGGCCGCCGGGCGGCACGTTGCCCGGCATCGGGCCGGTGCCCGGAACGGGACCGCCGGCGAACTGGCCCTGCGGGGCCTGCGGGTAGGGCTGACCCTGCGGCGGGTACGGCTGGCCTTGGGGCGGGTACGGCTGGCCTTGGGGCTGCTGCGGATAGGGCTGTCCCTGGGGCTGCTGCGGACCGCCCGGTCCGGCAGGAGGCATGGGTGGAGTGCTCATGGTTCCCCTCTGGGTCTTTCTCGTGACGAAACGCCTGGCCCAGGCGTTGACCAACCCCCGATGCGCGGACTGTAACCAGGGCAAAGGGTGCCCGGCGGCGTATTTATCGGTTGGTTATGTGATGGCGGGCGCACCGGCAACCACGCTGCCCCCGTTCACCGTGACGCACATCACAAAACCGCCTGCCGGTCGACGGGCCGCGGCGGAATTGGCAATCGGGTTCCCCCGGTTGCAACACTGGGTCTGACCACGATGTGAGGAGCACGGCCGGTGACCGACGGACCACTGATCGTCCAGTCCGACAAGACGCTGCTGCTGGAGGTCGACCATCCGCTCGCCGACGAGACGCGCACGGCGATCGCGCCGTTCGCCGAGTTGGAGCGGGCGCCGGAGCACGTGCACACATATCGGGTGACGCCGCTGGCGCTGTGGAACGCCCGTGCGGCGGGTCACGACGCGGAGCAGGTGGTGGACGCGCTGGTCCGGTACAGCCGGTACCCGGTGCCGCAGCCGCTGCTGGTCGACGTGGTGGACACGATGGCCCGGTTCGGCCGGCTGCAGCTGGTGAACAACCCGGCGCACGGCCTGACCATGGTCTCGCTGGACCGCGCGGTGCTGGAAGAAGTGCTGCGCAACAAGAAGATCAACCCGATGCTGGGCGCGCGGGTCGGCGACGACACGGTGGTCGTGCACCCGAGCGAGCGCGGCCGGCTCAAGCAGGCGCTGCTGAAGGTGGGCTGGCCGGCCGAGGACCACGCCGGCTACGTCGACGGCGAGGCGCACCCGATCGCGCTGGCCGAGGACGGCTGGCAGCTGCGCGACTACCAGCGTCTTGCGGCGCAGTCGTTCTGGGCCGGTGGCTCCGGCGTGGTGGTGCTGCCGTGCGGCGCGGGCAAGACGCTGGTCGGCGCGGCGGCGATGGCCGAGGCCCAGGCGACGACGCTGATCCTCGTGACGAACACGGTCGCCGGCCGGCAGTGGAAGCGCGAGCTGATCGCCCGCACCTCGCTGACCGAGGAGGAGATCGGCGAGTACTCGGGCGAGCGCAAGGAGATCCGCCCGGTCACCATCGCCACGTACCAGGTGATCACCCGCAAGACCAAGGGCGAGTACAAGCACCTGGAGCTGTTCGACTCCCGCGACTGGGGCCTGGTCATCTACGACGAGGTGCACCTGCTGCCGGCGCCGGTGTTCCGGATGACGGCCGACCTCCAGTCCCGCCGCCGCCTCGGGCTGACCGCGACCCTGGTCCGTGAGGACGGCCGCGAGGGCGACGTGTTCTCGCTGATCGGCCCCAAGCGCTATGACGTGCCGTGGCGGGACATCGAGGCCCAGGGCTGGATCGCGCCGGCCGACTGCGTCGAGGTGCGGGTGACGCTGACCGACAACGAGCGGCTCCAGTACGCGACGGCCGAGCCGGAGGAGCGGTACAAGCTCTGCTCCACCGCGCGCACGAAACTGCCGGTGGTGCAGGCGATCCTGGACAAGCACAAGGGCGAGCCGACGCTGGTCATCGGGGCCTACCTCGACCAGTTGGACGAGCTGGGCGCCGGCCTGAACGCGCCGGTGATCCAGGGTTCGACCAAGAACAAGGAGCGCGAGGAGCTGTTCGACGCGTTTCGACGCGGCGAGCTGAAGACGTTGGTCGTGTCCAAGGTGGCCAACTTCTCCATCGACCTGCCGGAGGCCTCGATCGCCGT
>DATJJB010000410.1:0-8128 GCA_035492655.1 Kutzneria sp.
GCCTGCCAGGTGACCTGGTGGCCGGCGCCGGGGGAGTCGGCGGCGCTGAACGTCAGGGGAGCGGCGAGCCGGTAGGTGCCGCCGGCAAGCTGCACGACCACGTCGTTGTTCGCCGACTGGGCGCGGGCCAGTTGCTGCGCCCTGGCCGGGGTGGCGACCGGTTGGTCGGCAGTGCCGGGATTGCTGTCGTTGCCGGTGGGGGAGACGGCGATCGTGACGGCGCCGGCGGCGTGCGCCGGGGACGCGATCAACGCGCCCCCGGCGAGGGCAGCAAGTGCGGCGAGCACTGCTGTGGTGCGGGTGGCCATGGCTTCGTTGCCTTCCGGTGCAGGGAAACGGGTCAGCGGAGCAGGAAGTCCTGGTTGGTGCCGGGCGCGTCCTTGCACGGCCACTGGTCGAGCTGCTGGCCGAGGGTGCTGTTCGCGCCGTACACGTCGAGGCACAGGCCGCTGGCCTGGTTGCGCAGCTCGTAGGAGCCGTCGGTCTGCGGCAACGGCTGCCACAGGCCGGCGGCCGTGGTGCCCGGCGGCCCCTGGACGATGTTCGGGGTGCCCTGCGCGGTGGAACCGGCCACCACGTCCTGGCCGGAGCCCTGGGCCCGGAGCTCGCCGTAGCCGCCGGTGGCCGGCACGAACTGGAACTGCTGGTTGGCCTGCCCGTTGCAGGTCCACTGGTCGATCACCGCGCCCGCGTTCGAGCTGGAGCCGTACACGTCGAGGCAGAGGTTGTTGTTGGCCACGACGAACTGGTGGTTGCCGCTGGGGAAGCCGCCACCGCCGCCGCCCGAGGTGGCCGGCGTCAGGTAGACGGCGAACGCGTCGTGCGAGGCCTGGAAGTTGACCGGCACGGTGATCGAGCCGCTGTTGGCGCTAACATTCTGGTTGTAGACCACCTGCGGCGCGGCCAGCGGCGCCTGGTCCGGGATGCGCTGGACCGTGACGTTGACCGAGCCGTTGTTGGCCAGCCACGGGACCGCCGACAGTCCGCTGAAGGTCACCGAGGACGAACCCGTGTAGCCGTTGGAGTCACCGATGATCGCCACGGCGCGCTTGGCGGTGGCGTCCTCGGCGGCGGAAATCGCCGTCGAGCCGACCTGTCCCGAGGTGCCGACCAGGGTGCCGGTCAGGTCGGCGTAGTCGCGCAGGGCCCACCAGTTGCCGGTGGGCTGCCACGTCCCGCCGCTCTGGGTGAGGACGCCGGTCAGGTTCGGGGTGACGCAGCAGACCCAGTTGCCGCGCATGGCGTTGGTGTAGCCGGACTGGGCGAACCGGGCCAGGTACCACGCGGTCACCCCGGCGGTCTGCCGGTCGGCCGGCTGGTACTCGTTGGCGGACAACGGGACCGGGCCGATGCCGGCGGTCGTGAGGGCGTTGTTCAGCGACTGCGACACGGTGACCGGGTCGTCGACGTCGCCCTCGTCGTGGTTGGTGATCATGTCGGGCACCGTGCCGGCCGCCTTCACGTGGGCCAGCCAGGTCTGCCACTGGGCCGACCGGGCCTGCGGCGTGTACGCGAACGACGGGCCGACGATCTTCGCCCCCGGCGCGAGCCGCCGGATCTCCCGGTAGGCGGTGTCCCACATCTGGAAGTACTGGGCGCTGTTCACGCCCCGGGTCCAGAACACCGAGATGTCCGGCTCGTTGTCGATGTCGTACGCGAACGTCAGACCCGACGCCTGCAGCGCCCCGACCGTGGCGTCGATGAAGCTGACCCAGTTCGAGCAGTTGCCGTTGTCGCACGGGTACGTGGTGTTCGAGGGCTGGCCGCCGTTGAGGCCGTAGATGTCGGTGAGCAGCGCCTGGTACTGGGCGTGGTACGGCGGCCGGGTCAGCCGGCGGGCCTGCGCGGTCATCGAGTCGAGGTCGGCCTGGGTGGCCGAGCCGAACCGGTAGCCGTCCTTGATCCAGCCGCCGGAGTACCAGCCGCCGCCGCGGAAGGCGTTGAGGCCCAACGGCTGTAGGTACTGGTCCACCGGCTGGGTGCCGTCCGAGGTGATGCCGTAGAGGAACCCCTCGCCGACGCCGGTCGACGGTCCCCGGGTGGCCGAGAGGTCCACGCTCAGGGACGCGGCCGGGGCCGCGTGACCGGACACGGGCGTCAACAGCGCCAAGGCGGCGGCGACGGCCAGCGCCAGCCGACCCGATCCGCGTCTCGTTCTCATCGGCTCCTCCAGAGGTTCTGTCATGATGTGTAGAACTCATGGCGTGAAGTTGACGGCGCGTCCGAGGGGCGAGGGGTCGGCACCGCTGGCCGATTCCCTTTGGCTGACTGGTAAACCGCTGACCGGGCCGGGTGGCTCGACGTCGGCGGATGTTACGGATGAGCGTGAGCGACGGTCAACGACATGTTTCGTACTCATGCCTGACCCTGCGGGATCGCGCCGCCGGGGTGCTGAAAGTTTCACCACGCCGAGAACGACGGCAGCTGTGGGAACACCGTCCGGCGGCCGGCCCGTCTTGACACCGATGGTGGTCGGCGGTTGCCTACGCCGAGTTCACGCTGTCCCTTCTCGACGGCATGCGGCCTGCCCCTGCGGCACCACGGGCCGTGACGATCTCTCGGAGGTCTCGAATGTCCCCCTGCGCTCGATGGCTTAGGCCACGACAATCCACCGGCGTGCTGGCGGTCGTCGCCGCGACGGTCCTCACCCTCGTCGCGGCCCCGTTCGCCGATGCCGCGTCACCGTTGCGGTCGCTGGCCGAGGCCAAGGGCAAGTACATCGGCACCGAACTGACCGGCAACATGGTCAACAACTCGACGATCACCTCGCTGGCCGGCGCCCAGTTCGACATGGTCACGCCGGGCAACGAGATGAAGTGGGACACCACCGAGCCGTCCAACGGCAACTACAACTTCGGCCCCGGCGACCGCGTCGTGTCCTTCGCCCAGTCGCACGACATGCGGGTGCGCGGGCACAACCTGGTGTGGCACAGCCAGTTGCCGGGCTGGGTCAACAGCGTGCCGCGCAACCAGGTGCAGAGTGTGATGGAAGCTCACATCACCGCCGAGGTGAACCACTACAAGGGCAAGATCTACGCCTGGGACGTGGTCAACGAGCCGTTCAACGAGGACGGCAGCCTGCGCCTGGACGCCTTCTACAACGCGATGGGCAGCGGCTACCTCGCCGACGCGGTCCGCACCGCGCACACCGCCGACCCGAACGCCAAGCTGTACATCAACGACTACAACATCGAGGGCGAGAACGCCAAGAGCAACGCCCTCTACAGCCTGGCGCAGTCGATGCTGGCCCAGGGCGTCCCGCTCGGCGGCATCGGCCTCGAGGGCCACTTCATCGCCGGCCAGCTGCCGTCCTCGATGCTGGCCAACATGCAGCGGTTCGCCGCGCTCGGCCTGGACGTCGCGGTCACCGAGCTGGACGACCGCATCCAGCAGCCCGCCTCCGGCGGCAGCTTCCAGCAGCAGGCCAACGACTACGCCACCGTGATCAACGACTGCCTGGCGGTCACCCGCTGCCCCGGCGTCTCGCAGTGGGGCGTCGGCGACGCGGACTCGTGGATTCCCGGCACGTTCCCGGGCTGGGGCACGCCGACCATGTACGACAACAACTACCAGCCCAAGCCGGCCTACAACTCCACCGCGACGGCTCTCGGCGGCACCGGCGGCGGTGGCGGCGGGACCAGCACGGGACCGGTGCACGCGGTCGGCGCGGGCAAGTGCCTGGAAGCGCCGAGCTCGTCCGCCGGCACCCAGCTGGTGATCCGCTCGTGTTCCGGCGGCGCCAACCAGACCTTCACGCTGAGCTCCTCGGGCCAGCTGTCGGTCTACAGCGGCGCGGACTGCGTCGACGCCAACGGGCGGGGCACCAGCGCCGGCACCAAGGTGATCGTCTGGTCCTGCAACGGGCAGGCCAACCAGCAGTGGAACGTCAACACCGACGGCACGATCACCGGCGCGCAATCGGGGCTGTGCCTGGATGTTAGCGGTAACAGCACCGCCGACGGCGCGCTGGTCCAACTGTGGACGTGCAGCGGCGGCAGCAACCAGCGTTGGACCCTCGGATGACGGCGAAAGGACGGTCCGGCGTGGCCGGTGTGTGGAGGATCCTGCTCAGCGTGGTCGCCCTGGTCGTGGGCACGGTGGTGGGTGTCGCCGCCGCCCCGGCCCAGGCCGCCACGTCGATCACGCTCAACGGCGCGTCGGGCGGCCGCACGTTCGACGGTGTCGGCGCGATCAGCGGCGGCGGCGGCAACTCGCGGCTGCTGATCGACTATCCCGAGCCCCAGCGCAGCCAGATCCTGGACTACCTGTTCAAGCCGGGCTACGGCGCGGCCGTGCAGATGCTCAAGATCGAGATCGGCGGTGACACCAACTCCACCTCCGGGGCCGAGCCGAGCGTCGAGCACACCCGCGGCGCGGTCAACTGCGACGTCGGCTACGAGTTCTGGCTGGCCCAACAGGCCAAGGCCCGCAATCCGAACATCAAGCTGTACGGGCTGGCCTGGGGCGCGCCGGGCTGGATCGGCGGCGGCAACTTCTGGTCAACCGACATGATCGGCTACCTGTCGTCGTGGCTGGGCTGCGCCAAACAGCACAACCTGTCCATCGACTACCTCGGCGGCTGGAACGAGCGCGGCTACAACATCGGCTGGTACGAGAACCTGCGCTCCACGCTGAACTCCGGCGGCTATTCGGCGGTGAAGATCGTCGGCGCCGACTCCGACTGGGGGATCGCCAACGACATCAACTCCAACCCGGCCTTCGCCTCGGCGATCAGCGTCATCGGCACGCACTACCCGTGCGGCTACCGCTCCGCGCAGAGCAACTGCGGCGTGCCGGCCGCCGCCACGAACTCCGGAAAGACGCTGTGGGCGAGTGAGAACGGCTCGGACGACTACAACTCCGGGTCGCAGGCGATGGCCCGCGGCATTAACCGCGGCTACATCGACGGCAAGATGACCGCGTACCTGAACTGGCCGATCGTCGCCGCGATCACGCCGAACCTGCCGTGGCCCACCATGGGCCTGGTGCTGGCCTCGCAGCCGTGGTCCGGGCACTACTCGGTGGGCAAGAACGCCTGGGTGCAGGCGCAGACCACCCAGTTCACCGCGCCCGGCTGGCACTACCTCGACAGCTCCAGCGGCTATCTCGGCGGCAACCGGAACAACGGCAGCTACGTCACGTTGAAGTCCACCAACAACAGCGACTACAGCACGGTCATCGAAACTGTCGACGCGGGCAGCGCGCAGACGGTGAACTTCGCCGTCACCGGCGGACTGTCCACCGGCGCTGTCCACGTGTGGTCGACCAACCTGAACTCCAACAACCAGGCCGACTACTTCGTGCACGAGTCGGACATCACGCCGTCCGGCGGCAGCTACAGCGTCACCCTGCAGCCCGGCCGGGTCTACACCATCAGCACCACGACCGGGCAGGGCAAGGGAACCGCGGCCGGTCCTGCCTCCGGCGGCTTGAGCCTGCCGTACGCCGACAACTTCGACAGCTACGCCACCGGCGCCGAGGCGAAGTATCTGATGGACTGGCAGGGCGCCTTCGAGGTGGCCGGCTGTGGTGCGGGGCGGGCGGGGCAGTGCGTGCGGCAGATGAGCGCGCAGGCTGCGATCACCTGGGACGCGCTGTCGGATCCGCATGCCCTACTCGGGAACACGGGCTGGAACAACTACACCGTCTCGTCGGACGTGTTGCTGGAGAAGTCCGGGTACGCCGAACTGATGGGCCGAGCCGGTTCGCAGGACTACTCCGGCGCCGGCGGGATCAACGCCTACCACCTGCGGGTCAGCGACAACGGCGCCTGGTCCATCCTGCGCACGAACACCGGGGCCAACGTCACCACGCTGGCCCACGGCAACGTCGCCGCACTGGGCACGAATCGCTGGCACAGCCTGACCCTCACGTTCGCCGGCAGCACCATCACCGCCGGCATCGATGGCGCGACGGTCGGTTCGGCCAACGACAGCACCTGGGCTGCGGGCCAGGCCGGCTACGCCACCAGTCAGGGGGAGACGGCACAGTTCGACAACCTGTCCATCACCCCGGGCAGCGGGGGCGGCGGCGGTGGCCCGACCGGCACGATCGTCGGGGCCGATTCCGGCCGCTGCGTCGACGTGCCCGGCGCCAGCCAGACCCCCGGCACGCAGGTGGCGTTGTGGGACTGCAACGGCGGCGCCAACCAGCAGTGGACCGCGACCGCCGCCGGTGAGCTCCAGGTCTACGGCAGCGACTGCCTGGACGCCGCCGGCCAGAGCGCCGGCGCCAAGGTCGACATCGCGACCTGCACCGGTGGCGCCAACCAGAAGTGGACCACCAACGCCGACGGCACGATCACCAGCGGCCAGTCGGGGCTCTGCCTCGACGCCACCGGGGCCGGCACCGCCAACGGCACGCTGATCGAGTTGTGGACGTGCAACGGCGGTGGCAACCAGCGCTGGAGCCGCGGCTAGCCGAAGATCCACCGCTGATTGGTCTGGCCGTTACAGGTCCACAACTCGACCTGGGACCCGTCAGCGGTGGACTCACCGGTCACGTCGAGGCAGAGTCCCGACTGGGCGCCGGTCACCGTCCCGTCGGGGTTGACCTGCCACTGCTCGTTGCGTTGGCCGTTGCAGGGATGGATGCCGACCGGGGTGCCCGGCTGCATCCGCTGGCCGTACGCGTCCAGACATTCCGTCGTGCCGGCGAGCGTGACCGTCAGCTGGCCCGACGGGGTGCGCGTCCAGGCCTGGTTGGCCCGGCCGCTGCACGTCGCGATCTGGAGCTGCGTTCCGGGCGTGGTGGTCGAGTTCGGCACGTCGAGGCACTTGCCCGCGCCCACGCCGCGCACCGGGGTTCCCGTGGGCCTCGGCGTGGTGGAGGCGTTGCCCGGCGACGGCGGTGCTGGTTGCGGTGGTGGCGCGGTCCCGGTGGCGGTGACCGTCCGTGGCGACGAGTTGACGGTGGGGTCGACCTGCGGCGGCGCCACCGCGTCGAACGTGTAGTTCGGCGTGCTGCTGTCCACAGTGGACGATGAGGCGGCCGGCAGGTGCCACTGCGCGGACGGCAGCGGCTCGGCGACGGGATCCGGCTGCGGCCAGTTGGTGGCCAGGAAGATCACCGCCGAGCAGACCAGCGCGCCGGTCGTCGCCGTCCACACCAGCGCCGAGTCGACGCGCTGCCGGCCGTCGTGCCGTCGGTGATCATCTAAGTGCTCCATAGCGCGGGCAGCTTACGGCACGACCCCGCCGGCCCTGCGCCCGGCGGGGTCGGTTTCCGTTTCACCGCAACGGAAACCGGCGTTCGACACATTCGACTGCCGTGGCGGCAACGTCCTGGTGTAGTCGAGTGACACTCATTTCTCCGGTCGGCATCAGGCCTGGTGGCAGTGGCCGGCCGGTGGCGGCACGTCCAGGGACGGGTTGCGGTCGAAGAAGCCGACCGGCTTGAGGGTGAAGCCGACGTAGTCGCAGGGCATGATCGGCCAGTCCTCGGGCCGTGGCAGGTGCGAGGTGCCGAAGGTGTGCCACAGCACGACGTCGGTGTTGACCAGGTCGCGCTCCTGCTTGACCCACTCGCCGATGCCGTCGCCGGGATGCTGGTTGGGGTAGTCGCCGGCGGCGTGCAGCTCACTCGGGTCGTAACGGGTCACCCACAGGTGGTGACGGGCGAACTCGGCCCGCCGGGCCAGGTCGCTGTCCGGCGCGGCCAGCAGGGTGGGGCCGACGAAGGGCACCAGCTTGTAGCCGACCGGCTCGCCGAGGCGGTTGGTCACGTTCGGGTTGACCACCTTCCAGGTGCGGGCGGTCGCCGGGTCGCAGGCCCGGCGGGCGTGGCGCTCGTTGGTGATCTCGGTCTTGCGGGCGACGATCGCGTTGCCGTGCTCGTTGCCCGGCCCGACCGGCCGGCCGACGGCGTCCACCTCCAGCACCGTGTTGTCCGGCCCGTCGACCTCGAGATCGAGGCGCATGGTGAACAGGTGCTGGTGGTTGGGCGCGTCGAGCTGCGGCGCCACCAGCGTGCCGAACTCCGGCGTGTCGCCGGGGGCGACGGCGCGGGTCTGCACGATGCCGGTGAGCTTGGCCTCGAACTGGATGGTGCCGTCGAGGTAGAGGTACCAGAAGAAGCCGTACTCGTAGTTGCCGATGGTGTGGATGGCGGAGACCACGAACCGGCGGGA
>DATJJB010000411.1:0-6017 GCA_035492655.1 Kutzneria sp.
GCGATCAGGTCCGGGTTGTGCTCCTTGGCCAGCGCCGCGATCACCGTGGAGTCGATGCCGCCGGACAGGAACGAGCCGACGGTCACGTCCGCGCGCATGTGCTTGGCCACCGAGTCGCGCAGCGCGTCGGCGATGTCGGCGTACAGCTTGGTGGTGTCGGCCGGGCCGTGCATCACGCGCGGGCGGAACTTCGGCGTGAAGTAGCGCTCGGTCACGATCTCGCCGCCGGGGGAGAAGGTGAACGAGGTGCCGGACTCGATCCGCCGGATGTGCGTGTTCAGCGACTCCGGCTCGGGCACGTACTGCAGGATCAGGTAGTGCTGGAGAGCGCGGCGGTCCAGCTTGGGCTCGATGCCCAGTGTGTCGGCCAGCTGCAGGATGCTCTTCTTCTCGCTGGACATCGCGATGCCGCCGGGGCCGGCCGCGTAGTACAGCGGCTTGATGCCGAACGGGTCGCGGGCGCCGAAGATCTTGCGCTCGCTGCTGTCCCAGATCATGAACGCGAACATGCCGCGCAGCCGGGACACCGCCGCCGGGCCCCAGTAGTGGAACGCGGCGACGATCACCTCGCTGTCGCCGTCGGTGTGGAACTGGGCCCCGAACCGCTCGATCAGCTCGGCCCGCAGCTCGATGTAGTTGTAGATCTCGCCGTTGAAGGCCAGCGCGTAGCGGCCCTCCTGGCCGGGCGGGCCCCACAGCAGCGGCTGGTGGGAGTGCTCAAGGTCGATGATGGCCAGCCGGTTGAAGCCGAAGACGACCTCGCCGCCCTGCCAGGTGTTGACCTCGTCGGGGCCGCGGTGCCGCTGGCAGTGCAGGGCGCTGGCCAGCGCCGGCCGCGCCGCGGCGGCCGCGTTCTCAGTGGGACAGATCAGTCCAAGAAGACCGCACACGTCCTAACCGCACCTCTCATCGAACCAGGGTCATCGAACCAGGGCACTTCCACACCGGGGTCGCAGCCCAGTATGCCCATCACCGGCCATCGACCTGTGCACGGGCATCCGGGGCTCGCTCGGGTAGACGCGGCGGCCCCGTGGCCCGTTGCCCGGCAACGCCGGTCTGGATCACCCCCGAACGGTGACGTCCTGATGACTGGGTTAGGCTCCCGCATGACTGACGGCGGGGTGCCGTCACCGCTGCTGAGCAGCGGATGGCGTGGTTACCACGTCGAGGCCCGTCACGAGGAGGCAGCGAGCAGTGCGCCTGATGGAGGGCTCCCGGAAAGCCCGGGTGGCCAAACTCGCCGGGCTTGCCGGCCTGGTCGCGGTTGCCGCAAGCGGCTGTTCGACCGACGAGGTCCTGCGTTTCGGTTGGCCGGTCGGCATCACGCCGCAGGCCGACGCGATGCGCGACCTGTGGACCTGGTCCGTGGTCGCGGCGCTGGCGGTCGGCCTGATCGTGGCGATCCTGATCCTGTGGCCGGTGGTGTTCCACCGCAAGCGGTCGGAGGAGCTGCCCAAGCAGCTGCAGTACAACCACCCGCTGGAGATCGTCTACACGGTCATCCCGGTGGTCATCGTGGCGGTGCTGTTCTACTTCACCGCCACCACCGAGAACTACGTCACGGACAAGAGCCACACCCCGGACGTCACGGTGGACGTGATCGGCTTCCAGTGGAACTGGGAGTTCAAGTACGAGAACACCAAGGGGCCGGACGGCAACCCGGTGTCCACGGTCGGCTCCAGCAGCGAGATCCCGCTGCTCGTGCTGCCCACCGACAAGTGGATCCAGTACAACCTGCTGTCCACCGACGTCATCCACTCGTTCTGGGTGCCGGCCTTCAACTTCAAGCGCGACGTGTTCCCGGACCCGGACAAGAACAACCAGGACTCGTCCTTCCAGAACACCATCGACCAGAAGGGCGCGTTCGTCGGCCACTGCGCCGAGCTCTGCGGCGCGTACCACTCGGCGATGAACTTCGAGGTCAGGGCGCTGCCCGACGACCTGTTCCAGCAGTACATCCAGCTGCGGGAAAAGGTGAACCCGAAGACCGGCAAGGGCTACACCACGTCCGAGGCGTTGTCCCAGCTGAACTGTGGTGACCTGTGCGCGCCGCTGGCGACGACCACGCACCCGTTCAACACGGACCGCACCTCCCGGACCGGAAGCTGAGGAACCACCGATGAAGATTGAATCCCGGATCTTCGAGGTCGTCGCCGGCTTCTGCTTCATCATGGCCGTCATCTACGGCCTGTGGGCCAAGGAGCCGGTCGGCATCGTCGCGCTCACCCTGACCGGCGGCCTGTGCCTGATCACCGGCACGTACTTCCGGTTCGTGGCCCGGCGCATCCCGGAGCGTCCCGAGGACGACACCGAGGCCGAGATCAGCGACGGCGCCGGTGAGCTGGGCTTCTTCAGCCCGGGCAGCTACTGGCCGTTCGCCATCGCCATCGCGGCCGCGATCGGCGCCCTGTCGCTGGCCTTCTTCCAGGTCTGGATGCTGGTCGTCACCGTGGTGCTGATCCTGATCACGGTGGGCGGCCTGGTCTTCGAGTACCACACGAAGCCCAACCACGAGTGAGCTAGCTGAAGCTTCACTGAGCGAACGGCCCCGGGCATTCTGCCCGGGGCCGTTTTCGCGCACGATCTCCCTGTGCCGCAAATAGACGACAAGGCCGCCACCCGGCGACTGCTGGACCGCTTCGGCTTCGGTCCCCGCCCGGGTGAGCTGGAATCGTTGTCCCAGCAGGGTTTCGCGGCCGCGTGCGAGCAGGTGCTGGCCCAGCGCCCGGACGGCACGCCGCTGCCGGACCTGGGCGCGGAGCCGCCGCAGGCGGGCAAGAAGGCCAGCACGGCCGAGCGCAAGCAGCGACAGAAGACGTTGCGCAGCCAGCAGACCGCCGCCGCGCAGTGGTGGCTGGACCGGATGGCCGGCACCGCGTCGGCGCTGCCCGAGCGGCTGACCTGGTTCTGGCACGGGCATTTCGCCACCAGTGTGCAGAAGGTGCACAGCGCTCGCCTGATGCTGCACCAGAACCAGACGTTGCGCGGCCTTGGCGGCGGCGATTTCGGCGCGCTGGCCAAGGCGATGATCGTGGATCCGGCGATGCTGTTGTGGCTGGACGGCCAGCAGAACAAGGTCGGCGCGGCCAATGAGAACCTGGCTCGCGAGTTCATGGAGCTGTTCACGCTCGGCGTCGGCCATTACAGCGAAACCGATGTGCGGGAGGCGGCCCGTGCGCTCACCGGATGGTTGGTGAACCGGGACGCCATGACCGCGGAGTTGGTGGCCAAACGCCACGACTCCGGCAGCAAGACCGTGTTGGGAATCACGGGAGATCTCGATGCCGGCGGATTCGTCGACATCGTGCTGAATCGTCCGGACTCGCCGCGTTTCGTGGCGAGCCGGCTGTGGTTCCGGTTGGTGAGCGCGACTCCGCCGTCGGCGGACGCGCTGGGCCGACTGGTCGCCGGTTACGGTCCGCAGCGGTCCATCGGGGGGCTGCTGCGGGCCGTGCTCGCCGAACCGGCGTTCCGCGATCCGGCGACGACCCTGGTCAAACAGCCGGTGGAATGGGCCGTGGGCCTCATGCGGGCGCTGGCCGTGCAGCCGTCGAAACTGCCGGTCACGCAACTGGAAGCGGGGCTGCGGGGCCTGGGGCAGGTGCCGTTCGAGCCGCCCAGCGTCGGTGGCTGGCCGGCCGCGCAGTCCTGGCTGACGACCTCGGCCGGGCTGGCCCGGCTGCACCTGGCGCAGCTGATCGCCGCCCACGCCGACGTGTCACACATCACGTCCACAGCGGCGGCCGGGCAGGCGCTCGGCGTCGACACCTGGAGCCAGCGGAGCACGGCAGCGCTGGCCGATCTCAAGGGGGCGGAGTTGGTCGCGATGGCGGCCTGTACGCCGGAATACGTGGTGAGCCAGTGAAAATCTCTCGACGCGGCTTCATCCTGGCCAGCGGCGTCGTCGGCGCGGGTGCGCTCGCCGCCGGCGCGACGCAGGTCGACTGGACCGACCTGATCGCCGCCGCCACCCGGGATCCGCGGAGCCCGGACGCCGGCGTGCTGGTGGTCTGCACGCTGTACGGCGGCAACGACGGCCTGAACACCGTGATCCCGGCGGCCGACGCGGCGTACCAGAAGGCTCGGCCGGATCTGGCCTACCAGCCGCACGAGGTGCTCGACCTCGGCGACGGCCTCGGCCTCAACCCGGGCATGAAGGGCCTCAAGAAGCTCTGGGACGACAAGCGGCTGGCCGTGGTGCGCGGCGTCGGCTACCCCAAGCCCGATCACAGCCACTTCCGGTCCATGGCCATCTGGCAGACGGCCTCGCCGGACAGTCCGCAGCCGACCGGCTGGCTCGGCCGCTGGCTGGACGTGACCGGCGACGACCCGCTGCGGGCGGTGTCGATCGAACCCGTGCTGCCGCCGCTGATGGCCGGCCAGCGGGCCGCCGGCGCGACGTTGCCGGTGACGGGCCTGAAGCTGCCCAACGGGGCCGTGGGCAAGGCCTTCGAGCTGCTGGGGCAGCCACAGGCGGGGGAGTCGGCGGATCGGGCTCGCGTCGCGCGGTCCATCGCCGACCTGCACACCACCGCCACCAAGCTCGGCCCGGCGGTGAAACCCAGCAGCGGCAACAAAGGCCAGTTGGCGGCCCAGCTGGACGTGGTCGCCGGGCTGGTCGAGGCGGGCGTGCCCACGCGGGCCTATTCCGTGTCACTGGGCGGTTTCGACACCCATGCCGACGAGAAGGGCACGCAGCAGCGCCTGCTCACCGAGCTCGACCAGGCCCTGTCGGCGTTCGTGGACCGCGTGCGGGGCAAGAAGGTCGTGGTGCTGGTGTATTCCGAGTTCGGCCGCCGCGTCGGCGCGAACGCCAGCGACGGCACCGATCACGGCACCGCCGGCCCGGTTTTCGTCATCGGCGACAACGTCAACGGCGGCTTCTACGGCGAGCAGCCCAGCCTGACCGACCTCGACAACGGCGATCTCAAGGAGAGCACCGACTTCCGCGACGTCTACGCCACCATGCTGCGCGACGTCCTCGGCGCCGACCCCGCCCAAGTCCTAGCCGGCCACACCACCACACTCAGCGGCCTACTCGCCTGACACCAAACCATGGGCACCCCCCACGAATGCAGGGAAGGACGCCTTACCTGCATTGGACGCAGGTAAGGCGTCCTTCCCTGCATCACTGGCCTGAGGCTGCGAGCTTCGACGACAGCGTGATCCAGCGCTCCAACAACGCCGCGGCAGCGCCGGAGTCGATGGCCTGGGCCGCGACATCCTTGGCCGCCAGCATGTCGGCGTGCACGTCGGCGCTCAGGCCGTTGAACACGGCCACCGCGCCGGCGGCGTTGATCAGCACGGCATCCCGCACCGGGCCCGGCCGGCCAGCCAGCAGATCCCGCACGACCTGGGCGTTGTACGGCGCGTCGCCGCCGACCAGGTCGGCCGGCAGCGCCGGGGCGATGCCCAGCCGCGACGGGTCGATGGTGTCCTGCCGCACCGCCCCGTCCTGCGCGATCCAGGCCGACGTCGTGGTGGTCGTGGTGATCTCGTCCAGCCCGTCGTTCCCGCGCACCAGCAGCACATGCGCGCCG
Source organism: Kutzneria sp. (assembly GCA_035492655.1). GTDB lineage: Bacteria > Actinomycetota > Actinomycetes > Mycobacteriales > Pseudonocardiaceae > Kutzneria. The sequence continues at coordinate 5,541 of DATJJB010000411.1, forward strand.
CGCGAGGCGAACACGCCGGCCATCACGCCGGCCATCGACTCCCGCGCGCAACCGACCAGCCCGTACTTCGGCTGCGCCGGGTTGGACAGCGGACCGAGGATGTTGAACGCCGTCGGGATCGCCAGCTCACGCCGCGGCCCCGAGGTGAAACGCAGCGCCGGGTGGTAGGCCGGCGCGAAGCAGAAGCCGATGCCGACCTCGGTCACGCAGCGCTGCACGGCGTCCGGCGGCAGCTCGATGGCCACGCCGAGCTCCTCCAGCACGTCACCGGTGCCGCACTTGGACGACGACGCCCGCGCCCCGTGCTTGACCACCGGCACCCCGGCGGCGGCCGTCACGATGGCCGTCATGGTCGAGATGTTCACGGTGTGGGCCTGGTCGCCGCCGGTGCCGACGATGTCGATCGCCCGCCCGGCCACGTCCACGGTCCTGGCGTGCCGCAGCATCGAGTCGGCCATGCCCAGCACCTCGTCGGGC
>DATJJB010000412.1:0-7599 GCA_035492655.1 Kutzneria sp.
GATCAGTTCGCGTGCAGGGCGGCGTTGAGCTCGATGCCCTGGCCCTTGCGGGCCTTGACCTCGATGGCGCCGGTGACCGAGTTGCGGATGAACAGCAGGCCGGACTGGCCGGCGAGCTCGAGGGCCTTCACCACGTCGCCGGAGGGCAGCTTCACCTTGGTGCCGGCGGTGACGTAGAGGCCGGCCTCGACGACGCAGTCGTCGCCGAGCGGGATGCCGATGCCGGCGTTGGCCCCGATCAGGCAGCGTTCGCCGAGGGAGATGACCTCCTTGCCGCCACCGGAGAGGGTGCCCATGATCGACGCGCCGCCGCCGACGTCGGAACCGTCGCCGACGACGACACCGGCGGAGATGCGGCCCTCGACCATGGACGTGCCGAGGGTGCCGGCGTTGAAGTTGACGAAGCCCTCGTGCATGACGGTGGTGCCGGTGGCCAGGTGGGCGCCGAGGCGGACGCGGTCGGCGTCGGCGATGCGGACGCCGGTGGGCAGCACGTAGTCGACCATGCGCGGGAACTTGTCGACGCCGTAGACGGTGACCGGCCCACGGGAACGCAGGCGCAGGCGGGTGGCCTCGAAGTCGGCGACGGCGCACGGCCCGAAGTTGGTCCACACGACGTTGGCCAGCAGACCGAACTGGCCCTCCAGGCTGAGGCCGTGCGGCTGGACCAGCCGGGACGACAGCAGGTGCAGGCGGAGGTACACGTCGTGGGTGTCGACCGGCGCGGCGGACAGGTCCTCGATCACCGTCTCGACCTGGACGAGCGTCACGCCGCGGGCCTTGTCCTCGCCGACGAGCTCGGCGAAGTCGGGCTTCTCCGCGGCGGGGGAGCCGAGGGTCGGCGCCGGGTACCAGGTGTCCAGGACGGTTCCGTCGGCGGCGATGGTGGCGAGGCCGGTGCCGTAAGCGCTGGTGGTCACGGCACAACGGTAACGTGCCTGTCGTGACGACAAGCCTGGACCTGACCGCCGATCCCGTCGAGCTGACGGCCGCGCTGGTGGACGTCGAGAGCGTCTCCGGCAATGAAGATGCCCTGGCCGAAGCGGTGCGGACGGCGCTGGAGAAGCAGGCGCCGCACCTGGAGCTCAAGGTGTCGGGAAACACGGTCCTAGCCCGTACGAACCTCGGCCGGCCGTCCCGCGTGGTGCTGGCCGGCCACCTCGACACGGTGCCGATCAACGACAACCTGCCGCTGCGGCGCACCGGTGCTGATGACGATCTTGTGCTGCACGGCTGCGGCACGGTCGACATGAAGGGCGGCGACGCGGTCTTCCTGCACCTGGCGGCGACGCTGGCCGACCCGGTGCACGACCTCACCTTCATCTTCTACGACTGCGAGGAGATCGAAGCCAGCCGCAACGGCCTCGGGCGGATCGAGCGGGACCTGCCGGAGTGGCTCCAGGGCGACCTGGCCATCGTCGGCGAGCCGTCCAACGGCGTGATCGAGGCCGGCTGCCAGGGCACGCTTCGGATCGAGTTGCGCACCACGGGAATCCGCGCGCACACGGCCCGGGCCTGGATGGGGGAGAACGCCATCCACGCGATGGCCGGCGCGCTGCACAAGCTCGACCAGTACGAGCCCCGGCACGTGGACATCGACGGCTGCCACTACCGCGAGGGCCTGCAGGCGGTGAAGATCACCGGCGGCGTGGCCGGCAACGTGGTGCCGGACGAGGCGGTGCTGACGATCAACCACCGGTTCGCCCCGGACCGCAGCTCCGAGCAGGCCCTCGAGCACCTGCGGATCCTGTTCGAGGGCTACGACCTCACGCTGGTCGACGCGGCCGAGGGCGCGCTGCCCGGCCTGTCCGCGCCGACGGCCCGTGAACTGGTCGAGGCCGCGGGCGGCACGCCGGTGGCCAAGCTGGGCTGGACCGACGTGGCCCGCTTCGCCGCGCTGGGCATCCCGGCGGTTAACTTCGGCCCCGGCGACCCGACCCTGGCCCACACCCAGCAGGAGAATGTCGCCGCGGCCCAGATCGTGCGGTGTGAGCAGGTGCTGCGCCGCTTCCTGAGTAAGGTTTCCCGATGAACGAGAACCAGCAGGAGCACCCGCTCAAGGAGCGGCAGCGCGGCCCGGTGACGCTGCGCCGAGATCGCTCCAGCGAATCCAGCACCACCGACCAGCGGCTGCTGGACGGCCGCGGCCCGTCGGACTGGGTGCACACCGACCCGTGGCGGGTGATGCGCATCCAGGCCGAGTTCGTGGAGGGCTTCGGCGCGCTGGCCGAGCTGCCCAAGGCGGTCACGGTGTTCGGCTCGGCCAGGACCAAGCCCGAACACCCCGAGTACGAGATCGGCCGCAAGCTCGGCGGCGCGCTGGCCGAGGCCGGCTTCGCGGTGATCACCGGCGGCGGCCCGGGCTCGATGGAGGCGGTCAACCGCGGCGCTTCGGAGGCCGGCGGCTACTCCGTCGGGCTGGGGATCGAGCTGCCGTTCGAGCAGGGCCTGAACCCGTGGGTCGACCTCGGCGTCAACTTCCGCTACTTCTTCGCCCGCAAGACCATGTTCATCAAGTACGCCCAGGCCTTCATCTGCCTGCCCGGCGGCTTCGGCACGCTCGACGAGCTGTTCGAGGCGCTCACCCTGGTGCAGACCAAGAAGGTCACCAAGTTCCCGGTCGTCCTGTTCGGACGGTCGTACTGGCAGGGCCTCTACGACTGGCTACACGATTCGGTGGAAGCCGGCGGCAAGGTCGGGGCCAAGGACATGGAGCTGCTACATCTGACGGACGACATCGATGACGCCGTCCGCGTGGTCCAGGACGCCTACCGGGCGTGGGAACAGGTGCACTGATTTACCGACTTTCGGACCTGACGGCCGGCGTGCGGCACCCCCTTCAATGGGCGGTGCCGGCTGATCAGGAGGAATGTCATGGCGCGAGGAACGGTCAAGTCCGCGGGAGTGCTGGTGGTCGGGGCCGCGCTGGCGCTGGGTGGCGTCGCCGCTGCCCCCGCCGTCGCAGCGCCCGCCCCGAATCAACACACCTCGGGCCATCACGACTTCAGCGCCGCGGCGCGGTCGTTCGTCGGCGCCGACACCGTGGCGCAGAAGGTGCAGCGCCTGGAGGCGGCGGCTCCGCAGCTGCCCCGGTTGTCCACCGCGTACGACGTGAAGCCGTTGTGGGACAAGGGCAACGACGGCAAGGGCATCACCGTCGCCACGCTGGTCTCGTTCGGTGACAAGGACATCCAGTCGGTCATCGACTCCTACGACTCGCGCAACGGCCTGCCCAAGACCACGGTGCAGATCCTGGAGCCGGTCGGCCACGTGCCGGGCTGCCGTGACGCCGGCGTGGACACCGCGACCTGCCAGTCCTGGGGCGGCGAGACCGACCTGGACGTGGAGATGATCCACACCCTGGCGCCGGGCGCGAAGATCGTCGTGATCGCGACGCCGGTGGCCGAGACCGAGGGCATCACCGGGCTGCCGGAGATGATGCAGGCGGTGGACTACGCCACCACCAACAAGTCGGCCGACATCATCTCCATGAGCTTCGGCACGGCCGAGGACAACTTCGACTCCAACGCCCAGATCACCGGCCTCGACCCGGCGTTGCAGCGGGCCAGCGCGGCCGGCATCACGTTCACCGCGTCCTCCGGCGACTCCGGGGCCACCAACCACACCAAGAGCGGCGGCTACTGGAACAAGCGGACCGCGAGCTGGCCGGCGGCCGACCCCAACGTGACCGCGGTCGGCGGCACGAACTCGGTGAGCGGCAAGCCCAACACCACGCTGTGGGCCGACTCGGGCGGCGGCCTCTCCAAGGTGTACAACCGGCCGAGCTGGCAGGACAGCGTCTCGAAGATCACCAACAGCACCAAGCGGTCCTTCCCCGACATCACCATGGAGGGCACCAGCGGCACCTCCGAGTCCTCGCCGCTGTTCGCCGCCGTGCTGGCGCTGGCCGCGCAGGCCAAGGGCGGCCGGCTGGGCCAGGTCAACACCGCGCTCTACGGCGGCAAGGTGACCGGCTACGTGGATGTGACCAGCGGCAACAACACCTTCAACGGTGTCACCGGTTTCGCGGCGGCCAAGGGCTTCGACATCGTGTCCGGCTGGGGCACCCTCGACGCCGCCAAGTTCGTCCCGTCCCTGGTGACGGCCCTGCGCTGAGCGTAACCCCCGAAGTTGGGAAGGGACCATTCCTCCACTCGGAGTGGAGGAATGGTCCCTTCCGCATGTCCAGATGGTGACTAGGAGTGAAGATGCGGGCTAGATCTCTGGTGGTTGTGGTGGCGGGGGCGGCGTTAGCCGCGACCGCGGTGGCGGCGCCGGCGGCGGCGAGCCAGCAGCCGAAGGCGGCGCAGCAGGCGCACCACACGTTCAGCGCCGCGGCGTCGTCGTTCGTGGGCGCGAACACCGTGCGGCAGAAGGTGGACCGGCTCACGGCGGCGACGGCCTCGCTGCCGCGGCTGGCCAAGGCGTACAACACGCCCACGCTGTGGAACCAGGGCCTGACCGGCGCCGGCGCGACGGTGGCCACGCTGGTGTCCTACGGCGACGCGGACATCAAGGCCGTGATGGACGCCTACGACCAGCAGCTCGGCCTGCCGCCGGCCGACATCTCGGTGATCGCGCCGGTCGGCGCGGTGCCGGGCTGCACCGACTCGGGCGTGGACACCGCCACCTGCCAGGGCTGGGGCGGCGAGACCGACCTCGACGTGGCCATGTTCCACACCATGGCGCCGGCGGCCAAGATCGTCATCATCGCGACGCCGATCGCCGAGACGCAGGGCTTCACCGGCCTGCCGGAGATGATGGCGGCGGTCGACTACGCGGCCAAGCACAAGGTCGCCGACGTGATCTCGATGAGCTTCGGCACGGCCGAGGACACCTTCCCGGCGGTGGACTCGGTGAAGAGCCTGGACCCGGCGTTCGAGCGGGCCAGCCGGGCCGGCATCACGCTGGTCGCCTCCTCCGGCGACTTCGGCGCCACCAACCCGGTGCTGGTCGGCGACGGCACGTTCCCGTACCGGGTGGCCAGCTGGCCGGCCTCGGACCCGAACGTCACCTCGCTCGGCGGCACCGTGCTTTCCCTTGACGCCAACGGCAACCGCACCGCGCCCGACGCCTTGTGGCCGCGGTCCGGCGGCGGCGTGTCCAAGGCCTACGCCCGGCCGTCGTGGCAGAAGTCCGTGGTGGGCGGCAAGTTCCGGTCGTTCCCGGACATCACCATGGAGGGCATCTCCGGCACCTCCGAGTCGGCGCCGCTGTTCGCCGGCGTGCTGGCGCTGGCCGTGCAGGCCAACCACGGGCACTCGCTGGGCCAGATCAACCCGGCCCTGTACGGCAAGCTCGGCCCGAAGGCGGCCAAGTCCGGCATCGTCGACGTGACCAGCGGGGACAACAGCTTCGGCGCGGTCACCGGCTACACCGCGGCGGCCGGCTTCGACACCGTGTCCGGCTGGGGCACGCTCGACGCGGCGAAGTTCGTGCCGGCGCTGGTGAAGGCGCTCAGGTAAGGCAGAAGGCGGGGGCTCCCGCGCCGGGGCCCCCGCCTTCCAAGTTCCACTAGTTGTAGGGAACCGTCAGCGTGCCGGACAGCGCGACTGTGCTGCCCAGCTTGCTGGACGTCAGATAACGCGGGTCGACGGTGTCGACGACCAGCGCGAGGTGGTGCCCGGCCGGCACGTTCCAGGCGATGGGCTCCAGACCCAGATCGATGTCCTTGGCCACGCCCGGAGTCGCACCCAGCAGCGAGTACGGCTTGTGTGTGAGCAGCGAGCCGAGGCCAAGCGGGCCGACGTCGTAGAGGTACGCGAACAACGTCGTGTCGGCCGCGCTCGGTGTGACGGTCAGCTTGGCATGCGGCGTCCCGTCGACCTCAAAGCCCTGCGCGGCAACAGGTCCCGACCACACCGCCGCCGCGGCCCGGGAGACCAGCGGGATCGAGACGCCGGTCGGGACGCCCAGATAGCCCTGCAGGATCCCGCTCGCGAACGGCACGCCGCTGTCCGCGACGGTGTCCACGCCGGCGTTGAACCTGGTGCTGCTCAACGGAATCGTCTGTTGCTGCCACGGCCACGCCTCGGCGCCCTGCCAGTCGCCGCCGTTGGCCGGCTTCACCTGGAGCGAGTGCTCGCGGTCGATGCCGTTGTCCACGCCGAGCAGGTAGTGGTCGAACCAGCGGTCGACCGAGTCCCACACCTGGTTGGGCAGCCCGGCCGCGCCGAACACCTCGGGCGTGGCGTGGTCGCCGGGGGAGAGCATCAGCCGCTTCGGTCCGGTCAGCTTGCCGAAGAAGTCGGTGAGCTGGCTGGGCGGGAACAGCGAGTCCTCCCAGGCGTTGGCCATCAGCACGGCGGTGCCGTGCTGGTTGATCGCGTCGATCTTGGTGGCCGCGGAGCGCACCGGCGAGATCGGCAGCACGTCGGCGAAGTCGCCGGCCAGGTAGTCCTTTTCGGCCTGTTGCAGGTCCTTGCCGGGTCGGCCGGTCAGGTGTCCGGCGGCCAGCAGCAGGTCGACGCCCATCGAGCTGACGGTCTGGTTGGGGTACAGCGAGGCCGCCAGGTCGGTCCAGCCGCTCATCGAGGCCACGGCTCGGATCCGCGGATCGGCGGCCGCGGTGAGCAGGCTGATGCCGGCGCCGTAGGAGATGCCGGCCATGCCGATGCGCGACGGGTCGGCATGGGTGTTGGCCAGCGCCCAGTCGATCACCTTGCTGGCGTCGGCCACGTCCGGCGGGCCGGCCACCTCGATCTGGCCGCCGGAGTCCCAGAAGCCGCGGGCGGTGTAGCTGATCGCCACGTAACCCGACTGGTACGCGAGTTTGGCCGCCGCACCCACGTATTCGATGTCGTTGACGCCCCAGCTGCTCGGCAGCACGACGAGCGGGAACGGACCGTCGCCGCGTCCGGTCGGGCGGACCACGAAGGCGTGCAGCGTGGTGCCGCCGTCGCCGGGGATGGCTTCGTAGCTCGTGCTGAAGCCGGGTGCCGGGGCCGCCGTCGCGGTGCCCGCCAGGCCCAGGAATGTCACCGCCACCAGCAGCAGAGTCGCCATTGACCTGCGCAATTGCCCCTCCAGAGTGACCTCGGTCACGACATGGTTACCCGCCAGTCAACTTGGACCTACTCTGGAGTAGCAATTGACTGTGACTCACATCACGTCCAAACGGCGGTGTCATCACCCTTCGACGACACCGCCATTCGGGCGTGCCCCGAGCGTCGTTGACCGGGGCGGGAGTCGATCAGTGGTTGCCCACGCCGCCGGAGTTGCCGCCGCCGACCGTGTTCCCGGAACCGCCGTTGCTGTTCCCGTTGCCGCCGTTGTTGGCGTTCCCGATGTTGTTGCCGTTGCCGCCCACGTTGCCCTGGCCGGCGTTGTTCCCGTTGCCCCCGTTGTGGTTGCCCGGGGCCGGCCACCAGTGGCGCGGCGCCAGCAGCGTGCGCTCCGACGACGAGGCCGGCATCAGGTACGTCCGGGGCGAGTGGTTGCCGATGCCACCCGAGTTCCCGCCGCCGACGGTGTTCCCGTTGCCGCCGTTGCTGTTGCCGTTCCCGCCGTTGTTGTTGTCGCCGATGTTGTTGCCGTTGCCGCCGACATTGCCCTGGCCGGCATTGTTGCCGTTGCCGCCGTTGGTGTTGCCGGTCGGCA
>DATJJB010000413.1:0-7385 GCA_035492655.1 Kutzneria sp.
CACCACGATGCGGTGCAGCCAGGTGGTCACCTGCGATTCGGCCCGGAACGAGCCGGCCGCCCGGAACGCGGAGATGAAGGCCTCTTGGAGCGCGTCAGCCGCCTCGTCGGGATCGCGAAGGGTGCGTACCGCCACCGCCCACATCCGGTCTCGATGTCGCCTGACCAGCTCCCCGAAAGCGTGCGGATCGCCGGCGGCATGAGCCGCTATCAGGTCGGCGTCCGAGCTGGCGGCTGCGGTCACCCGCTGAGGATATCGGTCCTGCTTTCAGGCCTCTTGACGCGGCCGAACGGGTGATCAACCGATCATCGCCGGTCGGGAGGAGCCCAGCAAAGGAGGGCGGGCGGGAGGAATTCGCGAAAGGAGGGAGGAGGTCAGCGAGCGCCGATGAACTTCACTTCCGACACCTGCGAGGCCCAGAGCTTGCCGCTGGGGCTCATGGTGGTGATCCACACGATGATGCGGTCGCTGGGCGAGGTCATCTTCACCGGGATCGTGGTCTCCCCCGCGACCAGCGTGCCGCTGCCGACGACCAGCGTCTGCTGGAGCTGGGGCTGGGCGCTGGCGGCGGTGCGGATCTCGACCTTGGTGTTTGCGCTGGGCGAGGTGATGACCACCTGGGCCAGCTTCACCGGCTGGGTGAAGGTGGCCATCAGCCCGATGCCGGGCTTGAGCGCCGGGAAGTTGGACAGGTACTTGTCCGTGCGCCACGACGTGTTGGGGTCGCCGTCGATGGCCAGCGCGGCCTTGCCGGGGCTGTCGGGGTCGCTGGCCACGTTGAACACGCTCATGCCGGCCGGCTTCACCGGGCCGGAGGTGGGCGTCGGCGCGTTGTTGATGGACTGCTTGTTGTCGCTGGTCGGCACGACCTGGCTGATGACCAGCGGCGGGCCGCCGTCGCCCTTGGTGTTGTTCTCGTTGAAGAAGCCGACGACCTGCATGGCGATCCAGCCCAGCACCAGCAGCGTGGCCACGGCCAGGGCGGTGACGCCGATGGCCAGCTTGCGGGTCCGCTTCTTGTCCTTGACCGGACGCTGCGTCGTCCAGACGACATCGTCCTCGGGCTCGTCGGCGACGACCGGGATGAGCCCGGTCTCGGCCTCGGCCTCGGCGATCTCGTCGAGCACCTGGAGGATCGCGGCGCCGGTGCGGATTCCGCCGACGCTGGTGTCCTCCAGGCTGCGCACGGCGACCGTGGACAGCGAGTGCGGAACCATCGGATGCAGGCTGCGCGGGGCGACGACGCTGCCGTTGGGGCCGACCGGCGCGGCCGGCAGCCCCTCGGGTCCGCCGGGCAGCGCCCAACGACCGGTGAGCAGCAGGTAGAGGATCGCGCCGAGGCCCTTCACGTCGTCACGGGACGTGGCCTCGGCCCGCGGCCCGGGGAAGGCCAGCCGCAGCTGGCCCTCTGGGGTGACGCGGATCCGCTGCGGGTGCTCGGTGCCCAGCACGAGGCCGGCGTGGTGCGCGCCTTCGACCGCGGCGGCCAGCGGCTCCAGCAGCCGGGACGCGGTGGCGGCGGGCAGTGGCCCGTCGGCGATGAGGTCGATCAGGTCGGTGCCGTTGGTCCACTCGGCCACGATGATGCCGAGGATCTGCTCCCGCGGCGCGATGCCGTTGGCCGGGCTGAGCACGTCCAGGATCCGCGACACGCCGGGGTGCGCGTAGCTGGCGGCGTGCATGGCCCGCTCGATGGTCCGTCGAACCCTCGCGGCCGCGCGTGCGTCAGCCTGATTGCCGAGCAACACGGTCAGGGCGACGTCGCGGCCCAGCTGGCCGTCACGGGCTCGCCACAGCTGCGCGTTGCAGCGGGCGTCCGTGCCGGAGTAGCTGAGCAGCCGATAGCGGCCGTCGCCGACCATGCCGCCCGGCAGGAGGGCATGGCTGGGCGGCCCGGCACTGTCTCTGCCGGGCGGGGCCATCTCGGTCGGCCAGGTGCTCACCGCGTGCTTCTCCCGTCCCGCTCGGGGTCGAGGGTACGTGAAACCGGTCGTTCGGGCCCCGGGAGAACCCTCAGGTCCGCCGCACGAATCGGGTGATTCGACTCAGCGCCGGCTGAAGTTCGTGCACCCTCAGCAACGTCATCATGCCGAATGCGCACGCGAGGCCGAGCAGTCCACCGCCGACCAGGGTCAACCAGGCACCGCCCGCGTGATGGATACCCCCGGGAATGTAGCGGGTAACCACCATGGCCACGGCCAGGGCGGCGGCCGCGCCCCACACCGAGCTGACGCCGGTCTTGACGTAGGTCCTCACCACCCGGCGGCTGCCCAGCTTGCCGAACCGGCGACGCAGCCACAGCTCCCCCAGGACCATGCCGATGGTGTAGGTGAGTCCGTTCACGCAGGCGATGCCGTAGACCACGTCCTGGGCCGGCAGCACGAACGGGCAGGCGAAGGTCAGCGGGACCTGGAAGACCACCATGAAGAACCGCAGCACGGTCGGCGTGCGCGAGTCGTTGAACGCGTAGAACACCCGGAGCTGGAGCAGCGTGACGGCGTAGGGCAGCAACAGGAAGGCCGAGGCCGTCACGCCCAGGCCGAGCTCGAAGGCGCCGGAGGACTCCGAGGACTTCAGTGAGAACAGGGCCACGCCCATGGCCGGCCCGAGCACGGTCATCAACGCGCTGATCGGCACCAACATCACGGCGGTCAGCCGGCTGCCCTGCGACAGGTAGTCCAGCACCCCGGGCACATCGCCCTCGGCGGCGGCCTGGCTCATCTTCGGCATGATCGCGGTGAGCAAGGACACGCCCAGCACGCCGTAGGGCACCTGGAGCAGGTTCCAGGACTGGAGATAGATCGACAATCCGCCGCCGGCCGCGCCGGTGGCCACCCGGGTGGTCGCCCACACCGTCACCTGGCTGACCAGCACGTAGCCGAAGGCCCAGCCCATCAGGCCGCCGAACTGGCCGATCCGCTTGTCCCAGCCCCACCGCCAGCGCAGCTTGAAGCCGCTGCGCAGCAACGCCGGCACCAGCACCAGGGCCTGCGCGGCCACACCGAGCGAGCTGCCGATGCCCAGCACCAGGAACTTGGCGTCGGTGAAGTGGAACGGGTTCAGGTCGCGGTCGCCGGGCACGATCACGTACGCGGCCAGCGTGCCGAACATGATCACGTTGTTGGCCACCGGGGCCCAGGCCGGCGCCATGAAGATGTTCTGCGCGTTGAGGATGGCGCAGAACAGGGCGCTGACCCCGTAGAACAGGATCTCCGGCAGCACCAGGTAGCCGAACGCGGTGACCACCTCGGGCCGGGACTGGCCGGTCGAGTCGTCCACGAACACCTTGGTCAACAGCGGCGCGCAGGCCACCGCCAGCACGGTCACCGCGAGCAGCAGGACGGTGCCCATGGTGACCAGGCGCTGGGTGTACGCGACGCCCTTGTCCTCGTCGTCGTGCCTGGCCCTGATCAGCACCGGGATCATCACGCTGGTCAGCACGTTCCCGACGAACAGCTCGTAGATCATGTTCGGGAAGTTGTTGGCCGCGTTGTAGGCGTCCTGAGTGGCGGTGATGCCCAGCAGCACGGTCAGCGCCAGCCGCCAGCCGAACCCGGTGACCCGGCTGATCAACGTGGCGACGGCCATCGAGCCGCTCGCCTTGGCCAGCGACGGGGTTTCCTCTCCTTGCAGATCCGCCGCTCGGATGACGATCGTCGCCGGCTCGCTCAACTCTCGCTCGACCTCTCGTCGCCGGGCACGCCGGCGGGCAGCTTCTCGTGGACGGGCGCGTGGGCCGGCTCGGTGACCTCGGCGATGGCCTCGGCCGGCGGTTGCGCCTTGCGCTTGCGGGACGCGGTGATCCGACGGTAGATGCGGCGTCCGGACAGGCCGAACAGGGCCGCCGCGGCGATACCGGTGATCACCAGGTTGACCGTGCCGAACGCGGTCGACGACAGCTCGATGCGCGCCGGGCCGCCCAGCACGGTCTGGCCGGAGGTGGTGGACAGCGACGCGGTCACGGTGAACCGGCCACTGCGGGCCACCGACGAGTTGAGCAGCACGTCACGCGGCAGGCCGGCGGAGATCCACTGGTAGGTCGGCGCGGCGCTGACCCCGCTCAGCGGTTGCAGCTTCACCGCGACCTTGACCCGGACCTGCAGGTCGTTGACCAGGCGCACCGGCAGCGGGCTGTCCTCGGAGGCCAGTGTGATCGGGCTGCGCGGCTGCTCGATGCGGACGTGGCCCACGATGTCGCTCAACATCCCGGCCGGCACCGACAGCGCCGCGGCCGCGCCGGCGTCGTTGCCGCGCCAGGCGCCGGAGGACGCCCGCAGCAGTGCGTCGAACGTGGGCGACATCACCTGCTCAGGGGTGATGGTCGAGGTCGTCTCCTGCTGCATGGAGTTGTAGAGATCCCACGCGTGGGAGGTCGCCTCGGCCACGTTGTGCGTGGCGAACTCGGACAACTCCGCGCCCTGAGCCGAGTAACCCGGGGCGACCTTGGCCGTCGGCGTCGGGCCGGAGGCCAGCGTGGGCAGCCCGGCCGGCGTCAGGTACAGCTGGTCGACCATGGTCGACATGCCCTCGAGCAGCGACGACGCGTCGGCCTTGGAGGCCGACCACTGGTGCGGCGGCGCGACCACGATCGGTGCGGCCGAGCCGGTGTGCAGCAGCAGTGCCGACAGCGCGGCCGCCGGACCGTTGCCCAGCGCGGCCGTGACCAGGTCGTCGAGTCGGATGACCCGCGGGCCCTTGTCGCCGAGCTGCGTCGGGTCGGTGCCCGGCACGGTCGCCGCGGACAGCAGCACGGTGCTGACCTTGGCCCCCTTGAGCAGGTCGCTGTCCAGGGTCTGCTGCGAGTTGTCGGTGAACGCGGCCAGCGTCTTCGGGTCCAGTTGGCCGTCGATCGGCCAGGTCATCCCGGTCAGCGGGGCGACGCCCAGCGCCTGCTTCAGCACGTGATCGGCCAGCGCGTACTGCACGAGCGACGTGGCACCGGCGCGGGCCAGCGCGTTCAGGTCGGCGTCGGACCCGGGCAGCGCGAACACACAGCGTCCCGGCACGTCCTGCTTGAGGCGGTCCAGCCAGGCGTGTGCGGCGGCCTGTCCCTTGCCGGCGATCGGGCCGCCCGGTGTCTGCACGCGGTAGCCGGCGGCCATCGACTGCACGGCGGTGACCAGGTCGGGGTCGACGGCCAGGCAGATGGCCTGGGTCAACCCGAACGGGGCCTGCTCGTAGGCGGCCAGCAGCCCGTCCAGCCGGCCGCCGGCGGCCAGTTCGCCGGCCAGGTCGTCGTCGGTCAGCACGGCGTTGCCGGCGGTGTCGGCGGTGACCAGGTGGGGCCGGTCGGACAGCGGCCACAGCACGGAGACCTTGGCCGGCGTGGCCGGCTTGTCCATGGCCCCGCCGCCGGGCAGCGACAGCACCGGCAGCACGGTGGTGGCCTGGCCGATCTTGGCCAGCCCGCCGAAGTCCGGCACGCCGTTCACGTTGATCAGCAGCGGGTACACGCCCGGCGCGTCGACCTCGAGGCTGTTCGTGCTCTGGCCGTGCAGCGTGACGTTGATGGTGAACGGCACCGACTGGCCGGGGGCCATGGACGGCGCGGCCGGCTGGAAGTCGCTGAACTTCACCCCGGCCTGCGGCTTGGACAGCGCCGTGCGCAGTCCGTTCTCGTCCAGCTTGGCCCCGCGCTCGACGCGGATCTCGGCCTTGGACACCCGGCGGTCGCCGACGTTGGTCAGCGTGCCGCTGACCGTGATCGCGTCCGGCTGGCCCGATGTCACCGGCTCGGGTGTCACCTGGGTGATATCGATCTTGATGCGGTTCTGCTGGTCGGACTCCTGTGCGGCGGCATTCGACGGGGCCAGCGTCAGCGTCGCGATGCCGGCGGCCGCGACCACGGCCAGCAGCTTTCTCACGCCGACTCCACCCCGGAACGCTCGCTGGCGGCTGACCCGTCGGAGAGCAGGTCGAGCGCCAGCCGCACCAGGCGGCGCTCGTCGGCGTAGGCGAGCAAGTCGTCCAGCTCGCCCAGCGGCACCCATGCCACCTCGGTGACCTCCACGTCCTCGTCCGATAGTTCTCCGCCCACCGCTTCGAGCAGGAAGTGGTGGACCGTCTTGTGCACCCGGCGGTCCTCGGCCACGAACCAGTAGTCGATCGTGCCGAGGGTGCGCAGCACCTTGCTGTCGATGCCGGTCTCCTCGCTGACCTCCCGGACGGCGGTCTGCTCGGACGTCTCGCCGGCCTCGATGTGTCCCTTGGGCAGCGACCACAGCAGCCGGCCCCGTCGGTCCAGCCGGCCAATGATCGCAGCGGCGGCATGCGCCTCGTCGAGGACCAGGCCGCCGGCCGAGGTCTCGTCGACGGTCCGCAGCCGTCGGCCCCGGCGCCGGTTGCGGCGCCCCGGCTTGGTTCCGCCGGAACGACCGGTCGACGGGGACATGCACGCGATGGTAGTGGTCAGCCCCGTGTGCTGGCCGTTGCAGGGCGATCGCGCTCCGACACCGGCATGCGCTACCGATACGCTGCCTTGCCGTGCCCGGTTCGAAATCCCCCGCCCTGTCCGACTCCGTGCGTGAGAATGCCGTGGTGGAACTGCTGCGTGTCGCCCCGGTGACCGAGGAGCTGGCTGCCCGCTTCGCCGACGCCGGCCACCGGCTCTACCTGGTCGGCGGTCCGGTGCGGGACGCCATGCTCGGCCGGCCGGGCAACGACCTGGACTTCACCACCGACGCCCGGCCGCAGCAGGTGCTGTCGCTGGTCCGGTCCTGGGCCGACGCGGTCTGGGAGACCGGCATCGCCTACGGCACCGTCGGCCTGGCCAAGCACGGCCACCAGCTGGAGATCACCACCTTCCGGGCCGACAGCTACGACCGGGTCAGCCGCAACCCCGAGGTGACCTTCGGCGACTCCATCGAGGCCGACCTGCTGCGCCGCGACTTCACCGTCAACGCGATGGCGGTCGAGCTGAGCGAGCGGCGGTTCGTCGACCCGTACGGCGGCACGCAGGCGCTGGCCGACAAGGTGCTGGACACGCCGGCCACCCCGCAGGAGTCCTTCGCCGACGACCCGCTGCGCATGCTGCGGGCCGCCCGCTTCGTCAGCCAGCTCGGCTTCACACCGGCGCCGCGCGTGGTCGAGGCCATGACGTCGATGGCGAGCGAAATCACTCGCATCACCGCGGAGCGGGTGCAGACCGAGCTGTCCAAGCTGCTCTGCGGGGCGTACCCGAAACTCGGCATCGAGCTGCTGGTGACGACCGGGCTGGCCGCGCACGTGCTGCCGGAGCTGCCGGCGATGCGGCTGGAGATCGACGAGCACCACCAGCACAAGGACGTCTACCAGCACTCGCTGGTCGTGCTGGACCAGGCGATCGCCCAGGAGGAGGACGGCCCGGACCTGATCCTGCGGCTGGCCGCGCTGCTGCACGACATCGG
>DATJJB010000414.1:0-4691 GCA_035492655.1 Kutzneria sp.
GCTGGAGGCCCAGATGATCGGCGGCATGAACGACGGCATCGCCATGGCGCTGACGTCCAGCCTGCACATCAAGGACGGCCTCCCGCTGGAAGGCAGCTGGGACAACTACTTCTACACCCGGCAGTGGAACACGCCGCTGGAGATGCAGGTCGTGATCGCGCCCAGCGGCGGCAACCCCAGCGGCGCCGGCGAGCTCGCGGTCGCGCCGTCGATGGCCGCCGTGGCCTGCGCCTACGCCCGGGCCGTCGGTCACATGCCGACGTATTTCCCGATCAACCACGGCACGCTCGGCTTCGAGCCCTACCCGACCGAGCCGTCCACGCCGCCCTCGCCCACCAACGGCCTCGACTCCTGAGGAGACCCGCCGCATGTCCAGTCACACCTTCGTGCTCAACGGCGAGCGGGTCACCGTCGAGGTCGCCGACGACGTCCGGCTGCTGTGGGTGCTGCGCGACCTGCTCGGCGTCACCGGCCCCAAGTACGGCTGCGGGCTCAACGTCTGCAAGTCCTGCACCTCGCACCTCAACGGCAAGGCGTTCAACCCGTGCTCGGTGCCGGTGTCGGCGATCAAGGCCGACGACGAGGTCACCACCATCGAGGGGCTGCCGGCCACCGTCGGCGCGGAGCTGCACCCGATGCAGGAGGCCTGGCTGGAGCAGGACGTCGCCCAGTGCGGCTACTGCCAGCCGGGGCAGATCATGACCGCGGTCGACCTGGTGCGCCGGGTGCGGGCCGAGGGCCGGGCCATCACCGACGACGACCTGGACCAGATCCGCAACATCTGCCGCTGCGGCACGTACTCCCGCATCCGCACCGCCATCAAGTCCGCCGCCACCAAAATGTGAGCCTGCACCTCGTGTCACATGCGGTCCGGATGTGCCGAACAGAGGCAAGTACGACGCGCATGTGACATCAAGGGGGTCAGGGCCGGCGGTAGGCGCCGTGCCACCAGATGAGCGCGAGCTCGCGGGCGAAGACCTCGTCCTGGTCGGGAACCCCGGCCAGGACGTGGTCGACGATGGCCTTCTCGCCGCCCAGCACGATGATCCGGGTCGCGCTGACGACGTCCAGGCTCGACGGGGTGCGGCCGGCCGCCTGCTCCCGTTCGAGGACCTCGACCGTGCGCGCGCTGAACGGGGCGATCAGCCCGTTCCAGAACTCCCGGACGACCGCGTCGTAGGCCGAGACCTCCGCGACCGCCAACACCATGGTGATGTTCTCCCGGTAGATCGCCACCACCTGCTGGAAGGCGGCGGTGAGCCCGGCGACGCCGCTGTCCGGCTCCCACGCCGACGCGATGCCGAACGAGGTCTCCACCATGTCGCCGGCCAGCCGCAGCAGCAGGGCCGTCTTGTCCTTGAAGTGCGCGTAGAAGGTCGAACGGGCCACGCCGGCCTCGGCGCAGATGTGCTGCACGCCCAGCTCGGTGAACGTCGCGCCGCCGTCGAGCAGCCGCCGGGTCGCGGCCGCGATCTCCGCGTCGGCCGACGCCCGCCGGTCGGGGTTCGGCGTGCGGCGGGTGATCGAAGGCATGGGCAGAACCTAGTGCACGTCCGCGCGCTCGGACACTACACACTGTCCGGACACTGTGTAGTGTCGAACGGGACGTCACTCGAAAGGACCAGTCCCGTGAAATATCGCCAGCTCGGCCGCACCGGCGTGTGGGTCTCCGAGATCGCCCTCGGCACCATGACCTTCGGCGGCAAGGGCCACCCCGTGTACGGCAACATCGGCGCGCTGGGCCAGCCCGAGGTGGACCGGATCGTCGGCACGGCGCTGGACGCCGGCGTGAACTTCGTCGACACCGCCGACGTCTACGCCGAGGGCGAGTCCGAGGAGCTGCTGGGCCGGGCCATCGGCCGCAGGCGGCGCGAGGTCGTGCTGGCCACCAAGTTGCTGGCCCCGGTCGGCCCCGGCCCCAACGACCAGGGCCTGACCCGCCTGCACATCATGCGGGCGCTGGAGGACAGCCTGCGCCGGCTCGGCACCGACTACGTGGACCTGTACCAGATCCACAACTTCGACCCGATCACGCCGCTGGCGGAGACGCTGGCCGCGCTGGACGACGCCGTGCGGCAGGGCAAGGTCCGCTACCTCGGCTGCTCCAACCTGGCCGCGTGGCAGGTCAGCAAGGCGCTGGGCATCTCCGCCCGTGAGGACCGGGCCCGGTTCGTGGCCAACCAGGTGCACTACTCGCTGGTGTCCCGCGACGCCGAGCGCGACCTGGTCCCGCAGGCCCTGGACGAGGGCGTCAGCCTGACCGTGTGGAGCCCGCTGGCCGGCGGCTTCCTGACCGGCAAGGTCGACCGGGCCGGCGCCGCCACCGACGCGGACAGTCGCCGGGGCAAGGTCGGCTTCGACTTCCTCCAGTTCGACGTGGAGAAGGGCGTCAAGACCGTCGAGGTGCTGCGGGCCGTGGCCGCGCGGCACGAGGTGAGCCCGGCTCGCGTCGCCATCGCCTGGCTGCTGGCGCGGCCTGCCGTCACCAGCGTCATCGTCGGCGCCCGCCGCCTCGACCAGCTCACCGACACCATCGCCGCCACCGACCTGGCCCTGACCGCCCAGGACCTGGCCGAGCTGGACGAGGTCAGCCGGCCGCCGGCGGCCTACCCGAACTGGATCCAGGAGGCGTTCAACCCGAGCCGAGTCCCCGCCGCCAACCAGGCATGACCGGCCAACCCGCATAGGTCACCGTGACATAGCCCCTCCCCTAGGTTACGGTGACCTATGTGTGGGTGGAGATAGCACTGCTCTCGAACCTGGCCGGCCGCCCGGCCCACGGCTACGAGCTCCGGCACCGGGTGGAGCAGGGCCTGGGTATCTCGCTGTCCAACAACTCGCTGTATCCGACGCTGCGCCGCTTCACCGAGGCCGGCGCGGTCACCAGAACGCCGCAGGCCCAACAGGGCCGACCGACCCGGCACGTCTACGAGATCACCGCGGTCGGCGTCGAGATGCTGCACGACATGTTGGCCGAGCTGCCGGCCGAGCTGGCCGCCGACCAGACCGAGTTCTCCGTCCGGCTGGCCCAGTTCGACCGGCTGACCATCGCCGAGCGGCTGGCCGTGCTCGAGGCGCGGACCCGAGCCCTGCTCGACAAGTCGACGCGCCTGGACGAGCTGGCCGGCACGGTCGAGCCCGACGGCTGGGCCCGCCTCGTGCTGGACGAGGGACTGCGCCGCTCACACGCCGAACTTCGCTGGCTCGAGACCTTGCGCGTGCG
Source organism: Kutzneria sp. (assembly GCA_035492655.1). GTDB lineage: Bacteria > Actinomycetota > Actinomycetes > Mycobacteriales > Pseudonocardiaceae > Kutzneria. The sequence goes on from DATJJB010000414.1 coordinate 3,224, forward strand.
CGCCGCGTCACCACTGGGAGGACCGTCATGACCACCACCGACACTCGCCCACAGCTGCCGTTCGAGCGGCCGAACGCGTTGGACATCGCGCCGCTCTACCGGGTGCTGAACCGGGAGACGGCCCCGGTCGAGGTGCTCACGCCGGCCGGCGACCCGGCCTGGCTGGTCACCCGCTTCGAGCAGGCCCGGCTGATCTTCGGCGACCGCCGCTTCGGCCGCTCCCACCCCGCGCCCGAGCAGGCGTCCAAGGTGTCCGACGCGGCCGTGTTCGGCGGGCCGTCCGGCGAGTACGAGGAGGAGCAGGCCGACCACGGCCGCCTGCGCCGGCTGCTGGTGCCGGCGTTCTCGGCCGGACGCATGCGCAAGCTGACCGACCACGTGCAGGAGCTGGTCGACGGCATCATCGACGAGATGATCGCGGCGCACGACGCCGATCCGGCCCGGCCGGTCGACCTGAACCGGATGCTGTCGTTCCCGCTGCCGGTCATGGTGATCTGCGAGCTGCTCGGCGTGCCCTACGAGGACCGCGACCACTTCGGCGAGCTGTCGGCCCGCCTCGGCCGGATGGACATCGGCGGCGCGGCCGAGCAGGCCTTCGACGACCTGCGGGCGTACGTGAAGCAGCTGGCCGACCTGAAGCGGGCCGACCCGCAGGCCGACCTGATGACCGACATGATCCGGGCCCAGGCCGACGACCCGGGCTTCACCGACGACGAGATGGTCCAGCTGGCCGCGGGCGTGCTGATCGCCGGGCACGAGACCACCATGAACCGCATCGACATGGGCGTGGCCTTCCTGCTGGCCGACACCGACCGCCGCGACCGCTTCGCCGCCGACCCCGACGGGCAGGCCCAGGCCACCGTCGAGGAGGTGCTGCGGCTGACCGTCACCAGCGGCGTCGGCCTGCTCCGCTACGCCCACGAGGACGTGGAGATCGACGGGGTCACCATCAAGCGCGGCGACTGCGTGCTGCTGTCCAACAGCGCCGCCAACCGGGACCCGTCGGTGTTCGCCGAGCCCGACGAGTTCGACCCCGGCCGCAGCCCGAACATCCACCTCGCCTTCGGTCACGGCGTGCATTTCTGCGTCGGCGCCAGCCTGGCCCGCACCGAGTTGAAGGTCGCGCTGGCCACCCTGTTCCGCCGGATTCCCGGGCTGCGCCTTGCCGTCTCCCCCGACGAGCTGACCACCCGCCCCGGCTCCTTCTTCGGCGGCCTGACGGCGTTGCCCGTCACCTGGTGACCGCCTCGGCGAGTCCCGCCCGCGGCGGGACTCGCCGAGTCGTTCCGGCCGGACTGTCCACTACGGTCGGGCCATGTCTTCAACGCAGCGCAGCGTGCGCGGGATCTGCGACCGGTACGTCGACGACTACGCGGCGTTGGATCCGGTGGCGGCCACCGAGCTGGGCATCGTGGGCCACGAGTCCGAGCTCACCGACTACTCGCCGGCCGGGCACGCGGCCCGGGCC
>DATJJB010000415.1:0-23665 GCA_035492655.1 Kutzneria sp.
CGCGGTCTGCGCCGAGAAGGACATGGAGACCGAGCGCAGCGTCGTGCTCGAAGAGATCGCCATGCGCGACGACGACCCCGAGGACCTGCTGCACGAGGCGTTCTGCGAGGCCCTGATGGGCGATCACCCGCTGGGCCGGCCGGTGCTGGGCACCGAGCAGTCCATCGGGGCGATGAGCCGGGACGCGCTGTTCAACTTCTACAAGAAGCGCTACACACTGCCCCGCATGGTGTTGGCCGTGGCCGGCAACGTGGAGCACGCGCAGGTGCTGCGGCTGACCCGCAAGCTGCTGGGCGACCGGCTCAAGGGCGAGGTCGTGCCGGCCGCGCCCCGCGCCGGCCGGGCCCGCATCCCGGTGCGGCGCGAGCTGGTGCTGAACCCGGACGACACCGAGCAGGCGCACCTGATGCTGGGCATGCGTGCGCTGGACCGGCACGACGACCGCCGGTTCGTGTTGGGCGTGCTCAACGCGGCGCTGGGCGGCGGCATGAGCTCGCGGTTGTTCCAGGAGGTCCGGGAGCGTCGAGGCCTGGCCTACCAGGTCTATTCGTCCACGGCCGCGTACGCCGACACCGGCAACCTGTGCGTGTACGCCGGCTGCACCCCGGACAAGCTCGGCGAGGTCGCCGGCGTCGTCCGCTCCGTGCTGGATGACGTGGCGCGCAACGGTTTGAGCGCGGCCGAGGTGGCCCGTGGCAAGGGCCAGCTGCGTGGCGGTCTGGTGCTGGGCCTGGAGGACACCAGCTCGCGGATGTCCCGCATCGGCAAGGGCGAGCTGAACTACGGCGATCACCTGACCGTGGAGCAGACGCTGGCCCGGATCGACTCCGTCACCGAGGAGGAGGTCGCCGTGCTGGCCAAGGAGCTGCTGCGCCGCCCCGTCTCGGGCTCCGTGGTCGGACCTTACGATCACCGTGACGATCTGCCGGCCGAGGTGCACGAGGTGATCAAGTGAGTCGGGACTACGCCGTCGATCCGTTGCTCGTGGGTGTGTTGGGCGCCAAGGGAAAGATGGGCGCCGAGGTCTGCAACGCCGTCTCTCGCGCCGATGACCTGTCCCTGGTGGCGGGTATCGACCAGGGCGACAAGCTTGAGGCGCTGACCGACGCCGGGGCCGAGGTCGTCGTCGACTTCACCCATCCCGACGTGGTCATGGGCAACCTGGAATTCCTGGTCAACTGCGGCGTCCACGCCGTGGTCGGCACCACCGGCTTCACCGCCGAGCGGCTGGCCACCCTGCGCCGTCAGCTCGACGTCTCGCCCGGTCTCGGTGTGCTGATCGCCCCGAACTTCGCCATCGGCGCCGTGCTGACGATGAAGTTCTCGGCGATCGCGGCCAAGTACTACGAGTCGGTCGAGATCATCGAGCTGCACCACCCGCGCAAGGCCGACGCCCCGTCCGGCACGGCCATGCGCACCGCGCAGGTCATCGCCGCCGCGCGGGCCGAGGCCGGCCTGCCGGCCAGCCCCGACGCCACCAGCCAGGAGGTCGACGGCGCCCGCGGCGCGCTGGTCGACGACGTCCGCGTGCACGCGATCCGGCTGTCCGGCCTGATCGCGCACGAGGAGGTCCTGTTCGGCGCCGAGGGCGAGACGCTGACCATTCGGCACGACTCGATGGACCGCAAGTCGTTCATGCCGGGTGTGCTGCTGGCCGTGCGCAACGTGCCGTCGCTGCCCGGTCTGACCGTCGGCCTGGACTCGCTGCTCGGGCTATGAAAGCACTGTGGACGGCGATCATCCTGACGGCCGCTTTGGTCGTCTACCTGGTCCTGCTCGCCGACCGCGCCGTCCTGCTCATCCAGGCCGGCGGCGTGGTCGGCATCGGGCTCGGGGTCGCCGTCCTGGTGCTGCCGCTGATCGGCGTGTGGTTCGTCGTCGTGCAGTGGCGCAACGGCATCAAGATCAATGCGCTGGCTCGTCGCCTCGAGGCCGAGGGCGGTCTGCCCGACGTCTCCGGGCTGCCGCGCCGGCCGTCCGGTCGGGTCGACCGGGCCGCCGCCGACGAGTGGTTCGCGCAACGCAAGGTCGAGGTCGAGGAGTCCCCCGAGGACTGGCGCGCCTGGTTCCGACTGGCCCACGCCTATGACGTGGCCGGTGACCGTGGGCGGGCGCGGGAGGCCATGCGCAAGGCCGTCGAGCTCGGTGGCTGATCGCGGTTTCTCCGGTAAGGTCGACGCGGGGGCAGAGAGTCGTGGGGCCACTGTGGGATTACGGAGTTGGGTACCGGCCGAGGTCGACGTGACCAAGCCGAGTGCCGCACGGGTGTACGACGCGTTTCTGGGTGGCGGCCACAACTTCGCCGCCGACCGCGAGTTCGCGCGGCGGGCCGAGGAGGTGCTGCCCGGCGTCACCGTGTCCAGCCGGGCCAACCGGAAGTTCCTCCGCCGCGTCGTGACCTACGCCGCCCAGCAGGGCATCCGCCAGTTCCTCGACATCGGCTCCGGCATCCCCACCGCCGGCAACGTGCACGAGATCGCGTCGCAGGTCAGTCCCGAGAGCCGCACCGTCTACGTGGACAACGAGGCCGTTGCCGTCGCGCACAGCGAGCTCATGCTCTCCGACGTGCCCCAGGCCCGCGTCATCGACGCCGACCTCCGCTCGCCCGGCGAGGTGCTCAACCACCCCGTCGTCCGCGAGATGATCGACTTCGACCAGCCCGTCCTGCTCCTCATGCTCGCGGTCCTCCACTTCGTGCCCGAGCCCGCCGACCTCACCCCGCTGATCGACCGCTACCGGTCCAAGCTGTGCCCCGGCAGCATGCTGGCGATCACCCACGCCACCGGTGACCACCGCCCCAAGGAGCAGGAGGAGGGCTTGGTGAACCTCTACTCGAAGAGCACCAACACCGCCTTCAACCGCTCCCGCGCCCAGATCACCGCGCTGTTCGGCGACTACGACCTGATCGAGCCCGGCGCCGTCTACGTCCCGGAGTGGCGTCCCGACGAGGGCGAAGCCGAGGACCACCCCGAGCGCTTCCTGTTCTTCGGCGGTGTCGGGGTCAAGAACTGAGTCCTGCCCAGCGCGGGGCTTGCTCAGGCCACGGAGCGAGGCTGGACATATCGCAACAACGCTTGCTGCTGCCCTTTGAGCTGCGTGTACACCTGCGCGATGTGCTGTCGGTAGTCCTGCGGAAAGCGCATCGTCGAGTTGATGACCGAGTGATCGCCGAGCGACCACCGGAACAGAATCACCTCGTAGGCGGCGACGTGGGCGCAGAAGGCGACGAACTGTGGGGGGTACTCGTCGCCGACCAGCAGATGCGACCGAGAAATGATCAACTCGTGCATGCGGCGGTTTATCGGCATGAAGACCGACGTCATCCACCGACGCCACTCTTCCTTCTGCGTCTCGGTCAGCTCGCCGGCGAAGAGGTACTCCGCACCGGGGGCCACCTGGTTGCGGAACTCCAGCCACGCGGCCTCACCGGCCTGGGACAGTGAGAAGAGCGGACCGTAGAACTCGCCGAGCTGGGCGTTGGTCCACTTGAGTCTTTCCTGCGACCGGTGCATGCGGTTGTTGTTGAGGTAGGCGAGTAGTGCGGCGACCACCGCGGCGAAGATCGTCGCACTTGGTGCAATCCAGGAAATCATGGCGACCCCTCGGCCCGGCTTGACGTCAGGTTAGGTCGACCGACGGCGCCGACGAGCGGTGTGCCGCGAACGTAAGCCGAGCGAGCCGGTATCGAGACGCGGCAGAGGTCGCCACTCGGGGGAGCGGCGACCTCTGTCGTTCTCGGATGCGGAGTGCCGGCGGACCGGCACTCCACCCTGAGATACCCGGCCGGGCTACTTCCAGACCTTCAGCAGCTTGGCCGAGTGCGGGGCCAAATTGACGCTGTAGCTGTTGGTGTACTTGCCGATCTGCTGGTGCGACCAGACGTCGCGCACGGATGCCTTGCCGTGGAAGCCGAAATCGGACCAGTTGGCGGTGACGGTGGCGGGCTTGGTGTCCAGGTTGAACAGCGCCACGGTGTAGGAGCCGTCGGCATTGTGCACCCACCAGGTCTGCTGCGGGGTGTGCGCGACGACGGGCTTGGCCGGGCGGCCGGCCTGGTCGATGGCGATGACCTCGTCGTTGGTGAGCAGCGACAGGCCGTACGAGTCGAGCTTGGTCAGGTCGTCGCCGGTGTAGAGCGGCGCGGCCTCGATGGCCCACAAGGTCATGTAGAGCTGGCGCTCGTCGTTGGAGAGACCGTCCATCTGACCGCTGCCGACGTCGAGCGAGTCGAGGTTGTTCCAGCCGCCGCGGCCGGCGTCGGGGATCCACTGGACGACGTCGTCGAAGCGGCGGACCAGGGAGTTCTGCCAGGTCACCAGGGTGTCGCAGTAGCACTCGACGTCGGTGTCGATGCGCCAGCCGTTGGTGTAGCGCTGCCAGGTGTCGATGTTGTCGTGGTTGAGCGACCACGAGACCAGGAACTGGATGTTGCGGCCGGTCCGGACCAGGGACTTGGACCAGGCGGCCACGTCGGCGGTGTTGTCGTAGTTGGGGCCGGTCTTGTCGGAGCCGGGGCCGACGCCGTCCAGCTTGAGGAAGTCGATGCCCCACTTGGCGAACATCTGCGCGATGGAGTCGATCCACTTGCCGGCGCAGGGGTTGTCGAAGTTCAGCTTGTACGAGCTGTCCCAACCGTTGGTGGTGCGCAGATCGGGATAGACGACGTCACGGGTGAAGCAGCCGGGCGCGCCGGCGATCGGCGAGTTGCCGCCGTTGTAGGCCTCCTTCTCCATGCCGACGGGCATGTAGGTGCCGACCTTCAGCCCCATGTCGTGGATCTTGCGCACGGTGTCGGCCATGCCGGTGGGGAAGCGCGCGGCGTCGGTCAGCGGCCGGGCGTACTGGTCGTACTCGGGCGTCCAGTCCCACTTGCGCCACCAGCCGGCGTCGATGTTGACGTACTCGTAGCCGTGCGAGCGCAGCTTGCTCGCCATGACCTGGGCCTGCTCCAGCACGTGCTGCTCGGTCAGCCAGCTGTAGTCACCCTGCGTGTTCACTCCGGGGTACTTGGTCGACTGCAGGCTCCAGCTGCTCCACCCCAGGTACGGTGTGTTCGCCGTGGGTTTGCTCGGTGTTCTCGCAGCTTGCGCGGGTGTCAGTCCGGCGAGCACCGTGCACAGCGCGGCTAGCAGGACGATCATGCGGGAACGACGCATGGCGGCGCACTCCTGTCGGAAAGGGGCACTCATGGCGGCGACGGGTTGCTGGCATGAAACTCCGCGTCCGTTCGGGTGTCAAGGACGTTAATTTCTGAGGGAAATAATGTTTGCTATGGTCAATGTCGTGTCCGCCGCGGTGCAGGTGTTCGCCGTGGTGCTGAGGCACGGCCCCATCTCGCGGGTCGAGGTCACCGCGCGCACCGGCCTGTCGCCGGCCGCGGTGACCAAGGCGGTACGCCCGCTGGTCGACGCCGGCTACCTCACGGAGCGTCCCGACGAGCGCGCGCCGTCCCGACTGGGCCGCCCGGCGATGCCCGTTCAGGTGGTCGCCGATCGGGCGTTCTTCATCGGGGTGAAGCTCACCGCCGACGAGGTGATCGCGGTGCGTACCGACCTGTGCGGGGTCACCCGTGACGTGGTGCACCGGCCGCTGGCCTCGACCGCGGTCGGCGACGTTGTCGAGGTCGTGGCCGAGGTGGTGCGGGGCCTCGCCGCGGACCACGAAGTGGCCTGCCTCGGGGTGTCGTTGGCCGGCGACGTGCTGCGGGACACCGGCCTCGTCCGCTTCTCGCCCTTCCTGAACTGGCGCAACGTGCCACTGGCCGACCTGGTCTCGGCGGCCACCGGACTGCCCACGCTGATCGAGAACGACGTCCGGGCGCTCACGGTGGCCGAGCACTGGTTCGGCGCGGGTGTCGGCGTGTCCTCGTTCGCCCTGGTCACGGCGGGTACCGGTATCGGCTGCGGGCTGGTGGTCAACGACGTGCTGCTGCCGGCCGGCGAACTCGGCCACGTGGCCATCGATGTCGACGGCCCCGAGTGCTACTGCGGCGGCCGTGGCTGCGTGGAGGCGCTCGCCGCCGACCGCGTGGTGCTGGCCGGCTGCTCGGCCGTGGTCGGCCGGCCGCTGACCATGCCGGAGGCGATCGAGCTGGGCCGGGGCGGCGACGCGGCCGTGCACGCCGTGTTCGAGCGGGCCGGTCGGGCCCTCGGGCTGGCGCTGGCGGCCGTGGCCAACCTGGTCGGGCCGGAGCGGATCGTGCTCACCGGCGAGGCCGTCGGCGGCTACGACCTCTACGCCGAGCAGATCCGGCAGGCGCTGGCCGCGCAGGCCTTCGGTGCGGCGGCCACGTGCGAGCTGGTGGTGCGACCGCTGCCGTTCGACGAGTGGGCCCGTGGCGCCGCGGTCGTCGGCATCCAGGACCTGATCACGCGAAGTGGGGCAGCACGTGGGTCAGCAGGTGCGGTGACGCTGCCAGCGCGGTGAACCGGATGAACCGGCCGGCCAGCGTGGTCACCACGAAGGCCAGCACCGACATCCGGGCCACCCCGGCCAGCACCGTGGTGGCCATGAACGGCGGCAGGCCGACCACCGAGCTGACGCCGGTGGTGGCGATCATCAGCTTGGGGTGCCGCTCGCAGCGCCGGCGCAACGCGTTGAACCACGCCGTCACCTTGGCCCAGGCCATCGTCAGCCAGGTCGCCCGGCGCGGCTTGTCCTTGGCCTGCAACCACTTCGGCAGCGTGATGTGGCCACGGGCGGCGAAGAAGTACAGCAGCTTGCCCACCACCTGGCCGACCGCGACCACGCCGCCCAGGATCCAGCAGGCGATCGGCGGATGGTGCCCGTCGGCGATCATGCCGATCAGGAACAGCTCCACGCTGATCAACGGGCACAGCGCCGAGCCGACCGCGACGCCGAGGGACAGCGCCAACCACAGCAGCACGGCGTGTCCCTCCCCCGGTCGAATGATCTTCTCCGACCGAGGCTACCGGAGTCGCACTGGCGTTTGAGTCGTGCTGGAGGCCCATTTCCGGTGGGCTTTTGTCCACCCCCGGGACTACTTCCGGATGGCGCCGACGTAGCGGAAGAGCACGTTGTCCAGGTTCGACGCGTAGCCACCGGTCATGCCCAGCAGCGCCTTGTTGCCCTTGCCGTCCGGCGGCACCGCGAACATGTTGGCCGCGGTCGTCACGCCGTTGTAGTCGAACATCGACCAGGCCCACCACTTGGGGATGTCGGCCCCCTCGAGTTGCCGCTTGAACGGGGTGTACTGGCGCACCGGCACGATCCCGCCGTCCTCGCCCCAGAAGTTCGCGGGCTGCGGCTGGGCCTTCCAGATGACCTCGCCGTTCTGCCGGATCTCGGAGACCTCGTAGGGCTGGTTGTACTGGTAGCCGTTGCTCATCGAGCTCATCGCCGCCGCGGCCCGCAGCGGGGTGGTGGCCAGCGCCTTGGTGCCGGGGATGAAGTCGAAGCCGGTGTCCTGGTAGTGGCTGGTCGGCACCACGTTGCCCAGCACCTGCTGGATGTCGTCGCCGACCGGGCCGGCGGCCGAGAAGGCGTCGTTGAAGCCCTGCTTGAGGTAGTCCGGTCCGCCGTAGAAACCGAGCACCGCTCCCGTTTTGTCGTCCACCGAGGCCATCCCGATGTGCACGTTCTGGTCCTGCGGCCGGTTCGGGTCCAAAGTGGACATCATGTCGTCGACCGACTTCTTGGCCGCCTGCATGTAGTCCTGGCGGAACGTGGTCACCACGGTGTAGCCGCCGCGGGCCACCGTGTTGGAGTCCGGCACCGACGGGTCCTTCTCGTGCATCCGGTCCAGGTTCTGCATGGCCGCGTCGACCAGGTAGCCGTTCACGCCGCCCATGTCGTCCGGCTCGTACTTGACCGGCGTCGGGAACTGCATGGCGGCCCGCTGCTGGGCCGAGATCTCGTGCTCGGCGACCATGCCGTCCAGCACGTACTTCCAGCGGTCCTGCAACGCCTTGAGCGCCTTGGGGTCCTTGTCGGCGGTGGCGTAGTAGTACGGCGACTGGATCACCGCGGCGATGTAGGCCGCCTTGGCCGGATCGGTCAGCTGGCCGATGTCCACGCCGAAGTAGGCCAGCGAGGCCGACTGGATGCCGTAGGCGCCGCGGGCGAAGAAGATGGTGTTCAGGTAGTCGGTGAGGATCTGGTCCTTGGACTCCACCTGGTCCAGCTTGACCGCCACCAGGATCTCGTTGACCTTGCGGGCCATCGTCTGCTGCTGGGTCAGGTAGTAGTTCTTGACGAACTGCTGGGTGATCGTGGAGCCGCCCTGCAGGTTGCCGCCGCTGCTGGACAGGTCGTTCTTCAGCGCGCGCAGCAGGCCCATCGGGGACACGCCCGGGTCGCTGTAGAACGTGCGGTCCTCGGCCGCCAGCACGGCCTGGCGCACCACCAGCGGAATCTGCTCGAAGGTGACCGGACGGCGGTTGGTGCCGACATGGGTGATCTGGGTGGACCCGTCGGCGTAGGTGAAGATCGTCGCCTGCTGCACGGCGTCCTCGTTGGGCTTGGGGATCTGCACCGTGGCCACCGCCACGAAGAAGCCGGCCACCACGCCCGCGACCACCGTCGCCGAGGTGCCCAGGACCAGCTTCCACGAAGGCAGCCAGCGGCGCACGCCCCGCTTGGCCCGCCGCGGGTAGTCGATGAGGCGCACTCGGTTGTCCTTCCCCGAAGTCCGATCCGTGTCGGGGGGTACGACTCCGAAGACGCCGAGAGGGTTGTTCCCGGTTCAGGAACTGACCAGTTTCAGGTCCACCGGACCCGTCACCCTGGCTTCACGCAAAGGTTTTCCGCCGGCGTCCAGCGTGCGCACCACGCCGTCGGTCTCCCAGCCGGCCGAGTGGTAGAAACCCAGCGAGGCGCGGTCCGCCTCCGGCACCCAGCTCACGCCGCGGGTCGCCCCGAGGCCCCTGAGCGTCTCCGCCGCCGCCGCGAGCAGCCGTCCGCCGTGGCCCCGCCGGCCCCAGCGGGGCTCCACCAGCAGCGTCGCCACCAGACCCGTGCTGGCCGCGTCCGCCGGCAGGCTGCCGTCGGCCTCCGCCACCTCGCTGTCCGGGGCCGGGCCGACCACGCAGAAGCCGACCGTCCAGTCGCCCTCGATCGCCACGTGCACGGTCGCCGTGCCTTCCTCCACCAGCTTGCGCATGGCGTCGGTGTTGTCCAGACCGGACAGCACCTCGGCCGGCAGCAGGTCCGCGTACGCCGCGCGCCACGTGTCGCGCTGGATGCGGGCGATCTCCGCCGCGTCGGAGGGAATCGCGGGACGAACAGACGCTTCAGCCACGGGGGAGACGGTATCGGGACCGCCCCACGCGATGCAGGGAAGGACGCCTTACCTGCTTTGAATGCAGGTAAGGCGTCCTTCCCTGCATCGGGAGGGCGTGCGCGGGGGAGGAACTGTCAGGGGTGCATGGCAGCATCCTTGGTGTGCTCAAGATGTCTCCAATGGCGGCGCGCCGGACGGCCCTGGCCGCGCAGGGGTTCGCCCAACCCCGGCCGTCCGGGCCGGTGACCAGGCGACACCTGCAAGGGGTGCTGGCCAGGACCCAGCTGATCCAGCTCGACTCGGTGAACGTGGCGGTGCGCGCGCACTATGCGCCGCTGTTCAGCCGGCTGGGCAGCTATCCGGTGGGGCTGCTGGAGGAGGCGGCCTGGTCGCACAGCGCCCGTAAGCCGCGGCTGCTGGTGGAGTACTGGGCGCACGAGGCGAGCCTGCTGCCGGTGGCCGACTGGCCGCTGCTGCGGTGGCGGATGCGTCAGCACAAGGAGCATCCGAGCAAGTACTGGCAGAGCTCCGGCGGCCATCACCTGTCCGACGAGGTGGTGACGGCGGTGAAGGAGCTCGGCCCGATCACCGCCGGCGCGCTCGAGGAGCAGATGGGCCTGAAGGTCGCGCGGGAGAAGACGCCGGGCGGCTGGTGGCATCGCTCGGACGTGAAGCGGGCCTGCGAGTACCTGTTCGCGACGGGGGAGCTGACGACCGGCACGCGGCGGGGTTTCGAGCGCTACTACGACATCGCCGAGCGGGTGCTGCCGCCCGAGGTGCTGGCCGCGCCGGAGGTGTCGCAGGCGGACGCGTCGCGGCAGCTGACCGCGAAGGCCGCGGTGGCGCTGGGCATCGCCACCGAGCCCGACCTGCGGGACTACTACCGCCTCAAGCCGGAGTGGTCACGGCAGGCGGTCGCCGAGCTGGTCGAGGACGGCGTGCTGGAGCCGGTCGCGGTCGACGGCTGGCGCCATCAGGCCTATCGGCACGTCGAGGCCCGCACGCCGCGTCGGGTGCGGGCCCGGGCGCTGCTGTGCCCGTTCGACCCACTGATCTGGGAGCGGGACCGCACCGAGCGGCTGTTCGACTTCTTCTACCGCATCGAGATCTACGTGCCGGAGCCGAAGCGGGTGCACGGCTACTACGTGTTCCCGTTCCTGCTCGGCGAGGACCTCGTGGCCCGCGTGGACATCAAGGCCGACCGCGCCGCCGGCGTGCTCCGGGTGCCCGGGGCCTTCGCCGAGCTCGGGGCGGACCACGCCGAGGTGGCGCACGAGCTGGCCGCGGAACTGCGGCTGATGGCGGAGTGGTTGGGCTTGGACGGCGTGATCGTCGGGAAGCGGGGTGATCTGGCCTCGCGCCTCGGGGCCCTGGTCTGACGTCCCAACTGAATCAGGCGGATTTCCGGCTCGGTCGGGGAGCACACGGCCCGGCCCGCCCATCCCCTCCGTGGGCGGCCCGGGGCCGGTGGTGCCGGCACCGCCCCCCACGAGCGGCACCGGCACCGGATCCGTCCGTCGGCGCTCAGCCGACGGCAGTGGTGATGACGGCGTTGCCGGAGCCGGTGCGGCCCCGGACCGTCAGCTTCGGCTCCTTGCCGGCCGGCGGCGTGCTCGACACGTCCAGCTCGCTGCGGGCCTGCCCGGCGTGCGAGATGAGGTCGACCATCGCGGCGGTGCCGGCGCGCACGGCGACGCGCAGCTCCCCGCTGCCGGTGACGAGCTCGATGGCGCCGCAGGCGGCGTCGGCCACAGTGACGTCACCGGTGCCGGTGCGGACCATGACGTCGGACTGCACGGCCCCCAGCCACACGTCGCCGGAGCCGGTGAACAGGGCGCTGCGCCCGCCGACGGACGACACCTCGATGTCGCCGGAGCCGGACTTCACCCGGACGCCGCCCATCATCGGGCCGAGCCGGACGGCCGCCGACCCGCCCTTGACGCTGGCGACGCCGTCGGCGCGGTCGACGCTGACGTCACCGGTGCCGCTGATGACGTTGAGCCGCCCGGCCGAGCCGGTGACGGCCAGCGTCGCGGAGCCGCTCTTGGACTCCACGTGCGAGCCGTTGGGCGCCTCGACCACGACGGCCAGCGGCACGCCGCGCATCGGCAGCGGCTTGGGCGTGCGCACGACCAGCCGGCTGGCGGTCAGGTCGACGCGGGTCTCCCGCACGGCGTCGTCGGGCGAGCCCTCCGACGGCGTGCCGAACTGGTCGCTGACCCAGTTGAGCAGCCCGGACAGGCCGGGCACCCACTGGTCGGCGGCGTCCGTGTCGTGGCGCACGGAAACCCGTACACCCGGCCGCTCGGACAGCTTCACCTCGATCCGACCGGACCCCACGACCAGGTCGATCTCGACCGGCCCGGTCGCCTCGAACTCCTCTTCGCGAACGAGACCCGTGTCCTCAGGCGCGTTCTCGGCAGTCATCGTGTCCACCTCGGTTTCCCCCTCAGCCCTCGACCCAGCCGCTGACGCGCGAGCCACCGCCGCGCCGCTGGTCCGGTCCCTGGTCGTGCCAGCCGGACCAGCCACGACCCCCGCCGTGACCGCCCCAGTTCTGGTTGTCGTCCCACCACTGCCCGCCGCGGTTGCGGGCCCGGCCGTGCCCGCCGCGGCGCTGGTTGTTCAGTGCCCCCTGCACGGCCTGCGCCACGAAGGAGTTGAGCGACTGCCCCTGCGCGGAGGCGGCCTGCTCGGCCTTGGCCTTGAGCTCCTCCATCAGCCGGACCGTGATGCGGCTGATGTCGCCGTTCGGGTCGAAGACGGCGGTCGGCTCGGCCTCCTCGGCCGGCGGCTCCTCGGCCGGCGCGGTCGTCGTGTTGACCACCACCTGCACGTCCCGGCCGTCCAGCCGCAGGCTGACGACGTGGTCGTCGAGCGACGCGGTGACCTCGGCGGCGAGGTCGGACAGCGCGTTCATGATGGCCAGCCGAGCGGCCGGCTCCAGCGCGGCGGACAGCACGGCTGCGGTGCGTCGGGTGTTGTCGTCCCCGGCGGCGGCGGCGGTCGTGAGGTCCTCGCGCAACGTTGCGATGTACGGCGTGAGATCCATGACGTCACTTTGACATCACTAATGACGTCAGTCAAGCGTCATGACGTCATGAGTGATGTCGCCATGATGTCACGGGTGTCGCCGATCGTGGCCGAAGTCGTCGTCTACGCTCGGGTGAACCGCCACCGGGGAGTAGGAGACAAGGCTCGTGACCGAGACGGTGCCGCTGAAGGTGCAGCTCATCGCCAAGACGGAGTTCTTCCCGCCGGCGGACGTGCCGTGGACGACCGACGAGGACGGCGGCCAGGCGCTGGCCGAGTTCGCCGGCCGTGCCTGCTACCAGTCCTGGTCCAAGCCGAACCCGGCGACCGCGACCAACGCCGGCTACATCCGGCACATCATCGAGATCGGCCATCTGTCCGTGCTGGAGCACGGCTCGGTCAGCTTCTACCTGAGCGGCCTGTCCCGGTCGCTGACCCACGAGCTGATCCGGCACCGGCACTTCTCGTACTCGCAGCTGTCCCAGCGCTACGTGCCCGAGCGCGACGCCGCCATGGTCGAGCCCGAGGTCATCGCCAACGACCCCGACCTGCACGCCAAGTTCGTCGCCGCGGCCGAGGCCAGCGTCAAGGCCTACACCGAGCTGCTCGAGGGCCTGGAGAAGAAGTTCGCCGACGTGCCCAGCGGCACGCTGCGCCGCAAGCAGGCCCGGCAGGCCGCCCGCGCGGTGCTGCCCAACGCCACCGAGACCCGCATCGTGGTCACCGGCAACTACCGGGCCTGGCGGCACTTCGTCGCCATGCGGGCCAGCGAGGCGGCCGACGTGGAGATCCGCGCACTGGCCATCGAGTGCCTGCGCCAGCTGCAGAAGGCCGCCGGCAGTGTGTTCGACGACTTCGTGATCTCGACCCTGCCCGACGGCACCGAGGTGGCGTCCAGCCCGTTCGTCACCGAGGGCTGAGCGATGGGTGTCGCGAGCGAGGAGCGCCGGCTGATCTGCGAGGCGTTCGAGGACCTCGGCCCGGACGCGCCGACCCTGTGCGAGGGCTGGAACGCCCGCGACCTGGCGGCGCACCTGGCCGTGCGGGAACGTCGGCTCGACGCGACGCCGGGCATCATGATCAAGGCCCTGGCCCCGCACACCCAGCGGGTGCAGGACTCCTACGCGGCCAAGCCGTGGCCGCAGCTGGTCGACCTGGTGCGCAGCGGGCCGCCGGCGCTGTCCCCGTTCGGCATTCCCGGCGTGGACGAGCTGGCCAACACCGTCGAGTACTTCGTGCACCTGGAGGACCTGCGCCGGGCCCAGCCCGACTGGGAGCCGCGCGGCCCCGAGCCGGTGCGTGACGACGCCCTGTGGCGGCAGCTGGCCCGCACCAGCAAGCTCACCTTCCGCAACAGCCCGGTCGGCGTGGTCCTGCGCCGCGGCAACGGCAGCGAGGTCGTGGCCAAGCGCGGCCCGGACACCGTGACGATCACCGGCGAGCCCGGTGAGCTGGTGCTGTTCCTGTCCGGCCGCGACCAGGTGCGCCTGGAGTTCGAGGGCGAGCAGTCGGCCATCGCGCGCGTCAAAGGTGTGAACCGGGGCGTCTGACTCTGCTTTCCGGCGCCGCCTCCGGGGCCTCGCGAGCAGGGGCTCCCGGTCCAGGTCCACGCCCGGACCGGGTAGCGTCTTGGCCATGACCGGGAGTTCCACCACAGCACCAGGACGGCCCTTCGGCCGGGTGCTCACCGCCATGATCACCCCGTTCGACCGGGACGGCGGGCTCGACCTGGACAAAGCCCAGGAGCTGGCCAACCGGCTGGTCGACCGCGGGCATGACGGCCTCGTGGTGAACGGCACCACCGGCGAGTCGCCGACCACCACCGAGAGCGAGAAGGCCGAGCTGGTCCGCGCGGTGGTGGACGCGGTCGGCAATCGAGCCATGGTCATCTCCGGCGCCGGCAGCTATGACACCGCGCACTCGGTGCGCCAGGTGCAGCTGATCGAGAAGGCCGGCGCGCAGGGCGTGCTGACCGTCACGCCGTACTACTCGCGGCCGCCGCAGGCCGGCATCTACGCGCACTTCCGGGCCGTGGCCGACGCCACCGGCCTGCCGGTGATGCTGTACGACATTCCGCCGCGCACGATCGTGCCGATCGAGGTCGACACCCTGCGCCGGCTGGCCGAACACCCCAGGATCGTGGCTGTGAAGGACGCCAAGGGTGATCTGCTCGCCGGCAGCGAGGTGCTGGCCAGCACCGGCCTCGCCTACTACTCGGGCGACGACCCGCTCAACCTGCCGTGGCTCGCGCTGGGCGCGGCCGGCATGGTCAGCGTGATCGGCCACGTGGTCGGGGACCGGCTGCGGGCCATGGTCGACGCCGTCGACGCCGGCGACCTGGCCGCCGCTCGGGCCGTGCACAACGAACTGCTGCCGCTGCACCGGGCCATGTCGGCCATCGGTGGCGGTGTGATCTTCGCCAAGACCGCTCTCCGGCTGACCGGCATCGAGGTGGGCGACCCGCGCCTGCCGCTGCCGGCCGCGACCCCGGAACAGACCGCCGCGCTGGCCGACGTGCTGCGCACTGCCGGCCTGGAGGCCGCCGCATGACCGACGTGATCATCCCTGCTCGTCCGCACAACAACCCGCCCCCGCTGGCCGACGGCGGCCTGCGCATCGTCGCCCTCGGCGGCATCGGCGAGGTCGGCCGGAACATGACCGTGTTCGAGCACGCCGGCCGGCTGCTCATCGTGGACTGCGGCGTGCTCTTCCCCGAGGACATGCAGCCCGGTGTCGACCTGATCCTGCCCGACTTCCGGGCCATCGAGGACCGCCTCGACGACATCGAGGCCATCGTGCTCACGCACGGCCACGAGGACCACATCGGCGCCGCGCCGTTCCTGCTGCGCAACCGGCCCGACGTGCCGGTCATCGGCTCCAAGTTCACCCTCGCGCTGCTGGCCGCCAAGTGCAAGGAGCACCGGCTCTCGCCGGTGCTGCACGAGGTGGTCGAGGGCGAGCGCACCCAGCACGGCCCGTTCGAGCTGGAGTACTTCGCCGTCAACCACTCCATCCCGGACGCGCTGGCCATCGCCATCCGCACCGCGGCCGGCCTGGTCCTGCACACCGGCGACATCAAGCTGGACCAGCTGCCGCTGGACAACCGGCTGACCGACCTGGCCGGCTTCCACCGACTCGGCGACGAGGGCGTCGACCTGTTCCTGGTCGACTCGACCAACGCCGAGGTGCCCGGCTTCGTCACGCCCGAACGCGAGATCGGGCCGGTGCTGGACCAGGTGATCCGCCGGGCCACCCAGCGCGTGATCGTCGCCTGCTTCGCCAGCCACGTGCACCGGGTGCAGCAGATCCTCGACGTCGCCGTGAAGCACGGCCGCAAGGTCGCGCTGGTCGGCCGGTCCATGGTCCGCAACATGGGCATCGCCGCCGAGCTGGGGCTGCTGCACGTGCCCGACGGGCTGTTCGTCGACCTGGACGCGGCGATGCTGATGCCCGAGAGCGAGGTGCTGTTCGTCTCGACCGGGTCGCAGGGCGAGCCGCTGTCGGCGCTGTCCCGGATGGCCCGCGGCGAGCACCGGCAGATCTCCATCCGCTCCGGCGACACCGTCGTGCTGGCCAGCTCGATGATCCCCGGCAACGAGACCGCGGTGTTCGGCGTGGTCAACGGCCTGGTCCGGCTGGGCGCGCACGTCGTGCACCAGGGCAACGCCAAGGTGCACGTGTCCGGCCACGCCGCCGCCGGCGAGCTGCTGTTCCTGTACAACGCGGTGCGCCCGAGCAACGTCATGCCGGTGCACGGCGAGTGGAAGCACCTGCGGGCCAACGCCGAGCTGGCCATCCGCACCGGCGTGGCCGCCGAGCAGGTGATCATCGCCGAGGACGGCGTGGTCGTCGACCTGATCGACGGCAAGGCCGCCATCTCCGGCCGGGTCGAGGTCGGGCACGTCTACGTGGACGGCCTGTCCGTCGGCGACGTCGGCGAGTCCACCCTGTCCGACCGGCTGGTGCTCGGCGAGGGCGGGTTCATCAGCATCACCGTCGCCGTGGAGACCGCCACCGGGCGGGCCGTCGCGCCGCCGACCATCTCCGGCCGCGGCTTCTCCGACGACCCCAAGGCGCTCGACCAGGTCGTGCCGCTGGTGGAGATGGAGCTGTCCCGGACCGAGTCCGAGGGCATCACCGACACCCACCGCATCGCCCAGTCGGTACGCCGCGTGGTCGGCCGCTGGGTCGCCGAGACCTACCGCCGCCGCCCCATGATCATCCCCACGGTGATCCCGGTCTGACCCCGATGCAGGGAAGGACGCCTTACCTGCGTTGGATGCAGGTAAGGCGTCCTTCCCTGCATTGATGGGGGTGCCCCATCAATGGGTGGGGCGTGGGGGTGGGTCGGACTCGATGGGGCGGCCGGAAGCGATCTGCACGATGGCGGCGCCGGCCAGCAGCACCACCGCGCCCACGATCTGCGCCACGGTGAGCACCTGACCCAGGATCAGCCAGGCGGCCAGCGTGGCCACCAGCGGCTCGACCAGGCCCAGCACCGAGGCCGCGGCCGAGGGCAGGTGCTTCAGCGCGAGGATGCCGGCGACGTAGGCGAAAGCCGTGCTGACCAGGGCCAACAGCACCAGGGCCAGCCACACCGGGCCGAGCACGGTCGACGTGGTCATGGCGGGCCACGGCAGCGCCCACGGCGGGCTGACCAGGCTGATCAGCACCGCGCCGACGACCATGCCGCCGGTGGTCAGGGCCATCGGGTCGCCGTCGCGGGCGGCGTGCTCGCCGAGCAGGTAGTACGCCGCCGTGCCGACGGCCGCGCCGAGGCCGGCCAGCGTGCCGACCAGGTCGAAGCTGACGCCGTCGAACAGCTGGGCGATCATGGCCAGGCCGATCAGGGCCAGCACCGTGCCCCACCACATGCTGGCCGGCAGCCTGGTCCGGCGCACGAAGCGGATCCACAGCGCCACCAGCACGGGCGCGAGGAACTCCAGCACCATCGCCACGCCGACCGGGATCCGCGACACCGCCACGAAGTACAGCAGCGGGCTGCCGATCACGCCGAGCACGGCGTAACCGAGGACCAGCCGCCAGTCGGACAGTTTCGGCAGGCCGGTGAACGGCGCCACGAAGGCCAGCAGCACGACGGCCGTCAGCACGATGCGGACAGCGGTGACCTGCAACGGCGTGAAGCCGGCGTCGTAGGCGACCTTGGCCGGCAGGCCGGAGAAGCCGAACGCGACGGCCGAGAGCAGGCTGGCGACGGTGGCGCGGAGGCGGGCAGTGGTCACCGGGCCAGTGTTGATCAGCGACTTGCCCCGGCGTGACGTATGTGACGGAAGTGAAAGGGCTACCGTAGGGGGCATGGCCGGGCGGACGACGACTTCGAAGCGAACCACCACGCGTGGCAGAAGCACGTCCAAGCCCCGCCCCGCGACCAAGCCCCGTGGCAAGGCGCAGGCGTCCCGCAAGAGCAGCCCCGCGCCGGCCAAGGCTGGTTGGAGTTTCTTCTCCAAGGGGATCGGCGGGCTGGCCCGGGCGGTCGGCCGGACCAAGGAGCTCGACCCCGCGCACCGTCGTGACGGCCTCGCGCTGGTGATGATCGGGCTCGGCGTGATCTTCGCCGCCGGTGTGTGGTGGCAGGCCGGCGGACCGGTCGGCGGCTGGCTCGACCTGGCCGTCCGCAGCGTGATCGGCAGCGCCGCCTACGTGCTGCCGCTGGTGCTGCTGTTCATCGGCATCGTGCTGATGCGCTCCGACCCGCTGCCCGACGCCCGGCCGCGCATCGTCTTCGGCATGATCCTGCTGGGCGTGTCCGTGCTGGGCCTGCTGCACCTGTTCTTCGGCGCGCCCGAGCTCGCTTCCGAGAGCGGCCACGCCGGCGGCGCGATCGGCTGGCTGGCCGGTCACTTCCTGGCTCAGGGGCTCACCGGCTGGGTCGCAGTGCCGCTGCTCGGGCTCGTCGCCGTGTACGGCGTGCTGCTGCTGACCGGCACTCCCGTGCGCGAGGTGCCGAACCGGCTTCGGGCCCTGATCGACCAGTCGGCTACGGCCGTCGTCCCGTCGGCGTCGGAAGCCACGCCCACTGAGGACGTCACCGAGAAGGACAGCTCCGCTGTGCGGCTGCGCCGGCCGTCGCGGCGGCGGCAGGCCGCCGACAGCTCCGAGGAGCCGCCGCGGCAGCTGGAGCTGCCCACCGAGGAGCCCGAGCCGGAGCCGGCTCCTCGCCCCGCGCCCAAGGCACGCAAGGCTCCCGTCGAGAAGCCGGCCGCGCCGCGGGCCGTCGACGGCGACTACACCTTGCCGTCACTGGACATTCTCCAGGACGGTGATCCGCCGAAGTCGCGGAGCCGGGCCAACGACACCATGATCGAGGCCATCAGCGGCGTGCTGGAGCAGTTCTCCATCGACGCCCAGGTCACCGGTTTCACCCGGGGGCCGACCGTCACGCGGTACGAGGTCGAGCTCGGCCCTGGCGTGAAGGTCGAGAAGATCACGGCCCTCACCAAGAACATCGCCTACGCCGTGGCCACCGACAACGTCCGCTTGTTGGCGCCCATCCCCGGCAAGTCGGCCGTCGGTATCGAGGTGCCCAACAGCGACCGTGAGATGGTGCGCCTCGGCGACGTTCTCCGTGCCCCGTCGACGGTTGCCGACCAGCACCCGCTGGTTGTCGGGCTGGGCAAGGACATCGAAGGCCACATGGTCACCGCCAACCTGGCCAAGATGCCCCACCTGCTCGTCGCCGGCTCCACCGGCTCCGGCAAGTCCAGCTTCGTCAACTCCATGCTGGTCTCCCTGCTGGCTCGGGCCACCCCCGACGAGTGTCGGATGATCCTCATCGACCCCAAGATGGTCGAACTCACGCCGTACGAGGGGATTCCGCACCTGATCACGCCCATCATCACCCAGCCCAAGAAGGCCGCCGCCGCGCTGGCCTGGCTGGTGGAGGAGATGGAGCAGCGGTACCAGGACATGCAGGTCAACAAGGTCCGCCACATCGACGACTTCAACCGCAAGGTGCGGTCCGGCGAGATCACCGCGCCGCCCGGCTCCGAGCGTGAATACCGCCCCAGGCCGTACATCCTCGCCATCGTCGACGAGCTCGCCGACCTCATGATGACCGCTCCCCGTGACGTCGAGGACGCCATCGTCCGCATCACCCAGAAGGCCCGCGCCGCCGGTATCCACCTCGTCCTGGCCACCCAGCGCCCTTCCGTCGACGTGGTCACCGGCCTCATCAAGACCAACGTCCCTTCCCGCCTGGCCTTCGCCACGTCGTCGCTGACCGACTCCCGCGTCATCCTCGACCAGCCGGGAGCCGAGAAGCTCATCGGCATGGGCGACGGCCTCTACCTCCCCATGGGCGCGGCCAAGCCCGTCCGCATCCAGGGCGCCTACGTCGGCGACGACGAGATCAACACCATCGTCTCCTTCACCCGCGACCAGGCCCAGCCCGACTACACCGACGGCGTCACCGCGGCGAAGGCCGGCGAGAAGAAGGAGATCGACGCCGACATCGGCGAGGACCTCGATCTCCTGCTCCAGGCCACCGAACTCATCGTCACCAGCCAGTTCGGCTCGACCTCCATGCTCCAGCGCAAACTCCGCGTCGGCTTCGCCAAGGCCGGCCGCCTCATGGACCTCCTCGAAACCCGCGGCGTGGTCGGCCCTTCCGAGGGCTCCAAGGCCCGCGAGGTCCTCAT
Organism: Kutzneria sp.; assembly: GCA_035492655.1. Lineage (GTDB taxonomy): Bacteria > Actinomycetota > Actinomycetes > Mycobacteriales > Pseudonocardiaceae > Kutzneria. The sequence goes on from DATJJB010000415.1 coordinate 19,933, forward strand.
CAAGCCCGACGAACTCGACGGCGTCCTCTACACCATCCGCGGTGGCGGAAGCGATCCAGAACCCGAAGACGACGACGAGTGACCCTCAGCGCCGCAACGGAACCTTCGCCAACGCTTCCCGGATGGTCGTGCCCAGATCCGGCACGATCATCCCCAGCTCGCGGAGCCGATCGACGACCTGCGTGAGGTGTTGCCCCAGCTGCCGGCTCACCGACACCAGGTGCGCCAACGGAACCGGCTTCCCCGGGTCGAGAAAGCCGCCTCGCGCACTGCGCAGCAGGGTCAGGTCACGGAACTCCGGGTAGTAGGGAAGATTCTCCGAGGGCACGGTGAAGCCGAACTCGGTCAGTCGATCGGCGGCCCAGAACGGCGACTGATTCAGCACGGCATGTGCCTTGATCAGATGGTGCAGCCGGACCGGCCGCCGCACATCCAGCCAGGGCGCGGAACCGTTGAGCTCCACGCTCAGCAGCTGGATGTCCTCGTGCGACGTCTTACGCGGCAGATCGGGCGGCGTCAGGCCCATGGCCCGGCAGTACTCGAGTACCTGTGCCATCGGAATACCGAGTTTGCCGACCATCCCGAGCAGCTCGCCGGGCGAGAGCGGGCCGGGCAGCGTTTTCGCTTCGGCGCACAGATTCGCCCAGGCCTTGGGCAGCCACTCCGGCACTGCGTCGTCGGTGAGTATGCGCGGCCTGATCTGCAGGTCGATCGCCGCGCGTACCAGCGCGGTCGGCGAGTCGTAGCTCTTCCTGACGGCCTCCCCGCTTGGCGGCAACGAGAATCCGGTGGAGGACGGGGTGCGCGCGGCCACAGTCGATTCTGTGTCGTCGGGCTGCCAGCGCTCAGCCGGGAACTGCTCGAAATCCATGCCGTCGATGCCCAGATCCGATAGCCGGCGCGCGATCGAGTGCGGGGAAAGACCCACCGAGCGGGCGAGGGAGACTATGCGACCGGGAGCGGCAAGCGCCTCGGCCGCCCCCCAATGCATCGGCGATCCCCGGCCCGTGCACAGCAGGTGCACATCGGACGGTGTGGCGGCGAGCAGCGGGCCCGTGTCGGCGATTTCGGGTGCGAGTTCCATCAGTTCGGCGGCGTCGCCCCGGGCCAGCAGACGCCACAGCAGGATGTGGTTCAGCGGATAGCCGGCCACCTGTCGATGTTCCGCGAGCGGATACGGATCGCTGCCGATCAATGACGTGTCGGCCGGGAAAATGCTGAGGCGCGGTGACTGCTCGACGATCATGTCGGCCAGCGCCGGATTGTCGAAACCCAAGTGGGTCAGCCATTTCTCGGTCAGCAGCGCGTCCGCGTCGAGCAGATCCGGTATCGCCGCCCGCTGCAACTCCTGCACGAGGGGAGCGACGTCGCTCAGGATCGTCGTCCGGTCGACGGAAAGCCGAGGTGCGTCACGTCCGGTGAGATTCACGAAGGTGCCGATAGTGCTGTCGCGAAGTGGTTCCGTGCGCAGTCCGTCGACCAGCAGCCCACCGCCGTGATCGCACCACACGACGTGGCCGGTCGCGTCGGTGACGGTGTTCGTCGCGTCGTAGCCCGCCTTGGCGAAGACCCCGGCCGGCCAGTAGGAGCGCCGGTCGTGGTGTTTGGCGGTGGTGTCGAAATCGGCGATCGCCAGCAACCGATCCAAGGTCTGGACACAGGATTCCTCGATGCCGGCGCGGAGGTGCAGGCGAATCGTGGTGCCGGGGGCGCCTTGGACCGCCAGTTCCCTGATCTCGAAGAGGTGGCCGGGGCCGGTGATCGTCACTTCGTAGGTGGGGCCGGGGTGGCCGGTGTAGCGGGACATGCGGCAGGTGGTGATGGTGAGTTCGTCGGCCAGCATGAAGTAGCTCAGGACGCCGATGCCGAAGCGGCTGTTGGGGTGGAGCTCGACGGGGGGATCGAGACGGGACCAGTCGACCTGTTCGTCGCGGAATTCGGCGAGGTCGGCGAAGCGGGCGCCGGCGCGGGCGAAGACGCCGGTGAGTTCGGAAAGGCCCATGCCGACGCCGTTGTCGGTGCAGTCGAGGTAAGGGCGGCCGGCAGGGTCGATGCCCTGGGAGAAGGTGATGCGGCCGGTCCACGTGGAAGAACGGTCGGTGGTGCGGCGGAGGTATTCCTCACGGGCACGGCGGTAGCGGCAGGCGTCTAGGGCGTTCTGGTAGAGCTCACGGATGGCGAGGCCGCGGTCGCGGTAGAGCTGCTCGCCCATGAGGAGCTCCTGAACCCGCTGCTCGTCCATACGGAAACGGGACCAGCCGGAGAAGACGGGCCGACGGTCGGGGCCGAGGGCAGGGCGGACCTCGTCGGAAGAGGCGCGTTCCGGCAGCAGACGCAGGGGAGCGAGGACCTGGTGCTCGTCGGCGGCCTGGCGGACGGCGTGCAGGAGCGCATCGAGCCGAACGGTGTGCTCACGGAGGGCCTCGACGACGGCAGCGTGGTGGCAGACGGCGGAAAGCACGGGACAGTCGGCGCGGGGCACCCAGCTGGCCGACGCGATGGTCTCGTGGAGGCGGGGGAAATCGACGGGGGTGTGCCAGACGATGATGTCGGACAAGCCGGTGGTGTCGATGGACATGGCGTAGGCGACGGCCAGCAGGAGACCGAGCAGGGGAGTGCGGACGTGCTCCTCGTCGTCGGTGCCGCCGAAAAGGGTCTCCTGGGGGCGCATCTCGATCAGACGTTGCTTGCCGCACAAGACGTTCGGCTCGATGCGGAGACCCTGCAACAAGCCGCTGACCCGGTCGGGGGTGAGCACCGGCGGCACGTCGACCAGCACAGTGGCGATGGACTCGGGCTTGATGACCTCGGCCTGGAGCCACAGCCAGCGGTGGAACAGCCACCAGCGGACCTCGTCGTGCCCCTCCATCCGGGCGGCCAGGCGGCTGTGGTCCCGGTAGAAGGAGGCGGGCGGACCGTCCAGCCGGTCGGCGGCGGCGCGGGTCCACAACACTTGATGCAGCAAGGGAATCAGGGTGAGCAGGGTGGCCTCGGCCGCGCCGAACCTGACGTCGAGCTTGCGGGCGAGCCAGCTCACCCGCTTGGTGAAGCGCTCGGGCAGGCCACGGTCGAGCCACGGGTCGTCGGGCAGGTCCTTGTGCACCGAAGACAGATGCGTGGCCACGGCAACGGCGGCGGCCCGGTCCTGGCCGGCCCGCCACACCTTGGAGTCGTCGACGAGCCGGGCCCACGGCTCCGAAGGCGGCTCGGCGGCCGGCACGGACAGGTGCACGCCGCCGTTGATGGTGTGCGCCTGGATGATCAACGAGTTGGGCACGTCGCCGGAGATCGAGTTTTCCGTGCCGTCGCTGGCCATCTGAGCAGACTAGCGGCGCCTCGCGGCGGGCGACGGGGAGTCGGGGAGGGTCGCTGGACCGGGTGATGGGCTGGGTGCGTCGTACCCCCTGGTTGCGACGCACCCAGCCGTTATTCCTCCCCCGCGAGGAAACCTTCGATGTCGGGCTCCTCGCCGCCGGGCTCGGTGAGGCGCTCGGCGAGGGTGGGCACGGGCTGCTGCAGCCAGACGGGATCGTCCTCGAGCAGGCCGTGCTTGGACGCGAACTGCTCGGTGGCGTCGCGGATGGACTCGCGGAGGGCGCCGACGACGACGGACTCGGCGGTGGAGGTGAGCTCGATGAGCAGGGAGCGGACCTGGTCCAGCTGGTCGGCCTGGCCGCTGGTGGCGGCGATGGCGGGCCAGAGGTGGCGCTCGAAGACGTCGACGAAGTCGGCG
>DATJJB010000416.1:0-7177 GCA_035492655.1 Kutzneria sp.
GCCGTCGACGGGCACGGCATGACCCTCGACCCCGATCAGCTTGCACATCCTGGAGTGCGTGTAGTGACTGTCCACACTGTACGCTATGCCGAGATGTGGATGGATTTCCCTCGCCACGTAGAGAGCTTCGAGGTTGGCGATGGTGCCGCTGGAGGTCAGGTGCCCGAGGTGCTCGCCATAGCCGAACATCTCGGCCAGCTGACGGACGACCTCGCGCTCCATCTTCGCGGTGGCAGGACCGCCGTCGAGGGCGTGATTGTTGGGATTGATCAGCATCGCCGCGGCGTAGCCGGCGATGGCCACCGGGTGCGGTGGCTTGAGCATCTGGCCGGCGTAGCGGGGATGGAAGAACGGGTAGTTGTCGCGCAGCCGGGCGGCCAGCTCGTCGAGCGCGGCCTCGACCTCGCTGTCCTTGAGCAGCAATGATTCGTGCCGTGAGTACGCGCCGAACTCGGCCGCCCAGGTCTCGTGATTGGCCAGCACACGGTCCAGCCAGGGGCGCAACTGCTCAGATGTGGTAGGCATACTCGCGGAACTCCCAATCGGTCACCCACTGCTCGAACCGGGCGACCTCGGCCCGCTTGAGCACGCTGAACGAGCTCACGAAGTCCTTACCCAGCAACGCTTGCAAAGCCGAATCGTCGTCAAACGCGTCCAGGGCGGCCGTGAGGGACATGGGCAGCACGGCGGTTCGATCGGCGTTGTAGCCGTAACCCTCAAGCGGCGCAGGGGGTTCCAGTCCGTCCTCGATGCCGAGGCGCATCGCCGCCAGCACGCCCGCGTGCACCAGATACGGGTTCGCCGAAGCGTCCGGCAGCCGGACCTCGATCCGTGTGCCAGCGCCACGCTCGGGCGGCACGCGCACCATTGCGCTGCGGTTGTCCAACCCCCAGTCGATCAGCCACGGCGCGAGCGTGTCGGGGCCGAAACGCTTGTAGGAGTTGATGGTCGGGTTGGTCAGCGCGGTCAACGCGGGCGCATGACGAAGCACGCCGGCCAGGGCGTGCCGCAGCAGCGGGCTCATGCCGTACTCGGCTGACTCATCGGCACCGAGGTTCTCACCGGCGGCGTCCACAAAGGACACGTGCACATGAAAGCCGGACGCCCCGTGCCGGTTGAACGGCTTGGCCATGAACGTGGCGAGCTTGCCCTCGCGGCGGGCCAGGTCCTTGACCGCGGCCTTGAAGCGGAAGGCGCGGTCGGCCGAGTCCAGCGCGCCGGAGTGCGCGAGGTTGATCTCGAACTGGCCTGGGCAGTACTCGTGGTTGCCGCCGAGCACGTTCAGCCCGAGGTCGCGCAGGTGCCGGACGGTCCGGATGAGGTGCAGGTCGGGGTCGCCGCGGGTGCCGCTGACGTAGACGTTGCCCAGTTCCGGGGAGTACGGCGCGAAGCCGGCCCCATCCGGCACGCAGAGGTAGTACTCCAACTCGGGGCCGACCAGCGGACGCAGTCCGGACTCGGCGAGGCCGGCGACGACCCGGCCGAGCACCGCCCGCGGCGACTCGCCGCCGTCGCGCTGGTCGCCGATGCACGTGGCTACGCCCGGTTCCCATGGCACCACCGCGAGCGTGTCCAGATCGGGGATGATCTCCATGTCCGGCAGGCCCGCGTCCAGGCCGCCGGGCACCGCGACCGTGTCGCCGCGCGGGCTGGTGTGGTAGACGGCGCGGCAGAACGCCACGCCCCGTTCGACGGCGGCGGGGAGTTGCTCGACGAGCAGCTCCTTGGAGCGCTCGGTGCCCATCAGGTCGGGGAAGGCGACGCGGACCACGTCGACTCCCTTGGCGGTCAGTTCGGCCACCACGCGGTCGGCCTGCGCTGCCATCCTCCCACCCTCCGTCGTTTGATTCCGAACCATAGCGCCGTGACAGGTCCGCAACAAGAGCGATATCGTACGTACCCAAACGAACCCCGGGGAGGCGGCACATGACGGGCTTTCTGCACCCGCGCACACCCAGCGGACGGGCGGCCGTGACGGCCCCGCCGCCCTGGCACTACGCCGGCGACCTGATCACCGTCGAGTACCGCACCGATCCCGGCAAGATCGCCGCCCTGCTGCCCGCTCCTCTCGCGCCGGCCGACGACGATCCCGGCGCCGTCGCCCTCATCTGGGCCGACTGGCAGGCCTGCTCCGACGGCGGCGCCGAGCTGCTCGACCCCGTTCGCTCGCAGTACAAGGAATGTTTTGTCGTCGTGCGCTGCCGGTTCGCCGGCCGGACCTACTCGCGCTGCGTGTTCATCTGGGTGGACAAGGACTTCTCCCTCGCCCGTGGCCTGCACCAGGGCTATCCCAAGAAGTTCGGCTCCATCCACCAGACCCGGCCGCACCCTTACGGCCCCGCGCCCCGCATCGAGGCCGGCGCCCGCTTCGGCGCCACCCTGGCCGCCGGCGACCGGCGGCTGGCCGAGGCCGTCATCGAGCTCACCGAACCCAGTCCGCACAACGGCTTCGTCAACGCGCACCCGATGGCCCATCACCGTGCCCAGCCCAGCATCGAGCTCGGCAAGCCGGACAGCTACGCGGAGCTGGTGGAGTCGGGGGCCGCGTCCTTCGAGGGCGGCCAGCCGTGGGCCGCGCGGGCCGATCTTCGGCTGTTCGAGTCGCCCACCGAGGAGCTGGCCGACCTGACCGTGGACGAGTACATCGGGGCCTACTACCGGCAGGTCGGCGTCACGTGGAACGGCGGGACCGTGCTGGCCTGAGAGAGATCGTTTTGAGCAGCCCCCGAATCAATCCAACCAGATCAACCTGGGAACGGGGATTGGGCGAGGTCGGCCAAGATCGCGGCGAGGCCCGTTCCCAGGTTCGAGGGCTAGAATTGATTCGGGGGTTGCTCATTTCGCGGCGCGAGTCAACCGTCGGGGCACGGGTAGGCGCAGCCGGATCCACAGGGGCAGCCGGTAGATGTGGCGGGCGCGGCTGAAGACGAAGCCCTCGATGTCCTCGAAGCCGTCGATGGCCTGGGAGCCGACGTCGGTGGGGTCGGCGAGGGCACGCCTGGCCAGGGAGCGGGCCAAGGCGATGGCCTCGGGGGTGAGGCGGCCGAAACGGCGGGCGGTGTGGCCGAGGCACAGGGCGGCGAGGCCACGCAGGTTGCTGCCGAAGGCGCGAGTGCCGACCTGGATGCACCAATGCTCGACGAAATCGCCGTCCTCGTCGGCCAGGGCGCTGCCGACCAGGGCATCGACGGCGGCGCTCTCGTTCTCTTGCGAAGGGCTCAGGAGGGCGCGCTCCAAGATCGCGACCACCTCGGCGTGAGGCAGCGCGGGCGGGTTGTGGAAGCTCATGTGGGAGTGCATCGAAACCAAGGCTAAGCGGCCGGGCAAAGGAATTAGGGGAATGCCAGCCAGGTGGTCTTGAGATCGGTGAACTTGTCCAAGGCGTGCACGGACTTGTCGCGGCCGTGGCCGGAGAGCTTGGTGCCGCCGAAGGGAACAGTGAGGTCACCCTCCTCATAGCAGTTGACCCACACGGTGCCGGCCTTCAACGACCGGGCGACCTCGTGAGCAGTGCGGAGGTCGCTGGTCCAGACGCCGGCGGCGAGACCGTAGGCGGTGTCGCCGGCCAACGACAGTGCCTCGGCGACGGAGGAGAAGGTGAGCACGGAGAGAACGGGCCCGAAAACCTCGTCCTGGGCGATGGGCATGGCGGGGTCGACGTGGTCGAGGACGGTGGGCTCCAAGAAGTAACCGCCGGTGTCGGACAGGCAAGGGCGGCCGCCGGTCACCAGACGAGCGCCGCCGGAAATCGCACGGCTGATGTGAGAGCGCACGGAAGTGAGATGTGAAGCGCTGACCAGAGGACCCATGCGGGTGGCGGGATCCAGCGGATCGCCAGGAAAGTAAGCAGCGGCACGGGAAACGACACGGGCGACGAAGTCGTCGGCGATGTCGCGGTGCACCAGCAACCTGGACGCGGCAGTACACATCTCGCCGGAGTTGAAGAAGATGCCCCAAGCGGCCATGTCGGCGGCGGCGTCGAGGTCGTAGGCATCGGGGAAGACGATGTTGGGCGACTTGCCGCCGAGCTCGAGCCACACCCGTTTGAGGTTGGAATCCGCGGAATAGCGCAGGAATTCACGGCCGACGGCGGTGGAGCCGGTGAAAGTGACGACATCGACGCCGGGATGCAACCCGAGAGCGCGACCGGTGACGGGCCCGGGACCGTTCACGACGGTGAGCACGTCCGCGGGCAACCCCGCGTTGGTTGCCAGCGAGGCCAGCAACAGTGCTGATAGTGGCGACTGCTCGGCCGGCTTCAACACGACCGTGCAGCCGGTGACCAAAGCGGGGGCGAGTTTCCACGCGGCCATGGTCAACGGGAAGTTCCACGGCACGACGGCCGCGACCACGCCAGCCGGCTCCCGGGTGACCAAGGACAAAGCCGACGCCGAGGACTGGGTGACCTCGCCCGCCACCTTGTCGGCCAGTTCGGCGTACCAGCGGAAGGTCTTGGCCACCGCGGGCACCTCGATGCCGAGCGAGTCCCGCAGCGGTTTGCCCATCTCCAACGAAATGGTCCGCGCCAACTCAGCGGCCGAACCCTCGACGAGATCGGCCAGCCGGAACAACACGGACGCCCGCTCCCGGGCCGACACGCGCGGCCACGGACCGGTGTCGAAGGCCGCCCGGGCGGCGCGCACGGCCCGGTCGACGTCCTCCGGACCAGCCTCGTCGACGGACGCGATGACCTTGCCGTCACGGGGTGAAAGCACCTGCACGGCGACCTCCGAACGTCTTGACCGACCTGACCGAGCCACGTACGTTTGGATACAAACGATACTACGGGAGCGACCATGGTCGACCACTGGATCGGGGGCAGGCGGGTCACGTCGGCGGTCCGCTTCGACGACATCTCCCCCATCGACGGCAGCGTGCTGGCCCACGTCGGCCGGGCCTGCCCCGATGAGGTCGACCTGGCCGTCGACGCGGCGGAAGAGGCCTTCCACCGCCACTGGCGGCACACCACCCGCGAACGTCGCGCCGAGTACCTGCACAAGATCGCCGACGGCGTGGAGAAGCGCATCGACGAGCTGGCCGCGACGGAAACCGCCGACAACGGCGCGCTGCTGCGGTCGCACCTGCGCGGCGTGATGCCCCGAGTGGTGCACAACTTCCGTTTCTTCGCCGACTGGCTGGTCGACGAGGTCCGCCACCCCGACTTCGACACCCGCGGCCACACCAACCACGTCAGCTGGGACCCGGCCGGCGTGTGCGCGCTGATCACGCCGTGGAACGCCCCGCTGATGCTGGCCAGTTGGAAGATCGCGCCGGCGCTGGCCGCCGGCAACACAGTGGTGCTCAAGCCGGCCGAGTGGTCGCCACTGACGGCGTCGTTGCTGGCCGACATCACGGCCGAGGCGGAGCTGCCGCCCGGCGTGTTCAACGTGGTCAACGGCTACGGCGTGGAGACCGGTCAGCACCTGGTCAACCACCCGAAGCTGCGGCGGATCAGTTTCACCGGCTCGGTTCCGACCGGCCGCGCCATCGCCAAGGCCGCCGCGGCCAACCTGGTGCCGGCCTCGCTCGAGCTCGGCGGCAAGTCGCCGTTGATCGTCTTCGCCGACGGCGATCTGGACCTGGCAGTTCAGTTGGCTGTCGAGCAGTACGACAACGCCGGGCAGGTGTGTCTGGCCGGGGTCCGGCTGCTGGTCGAGGAGTCGGTCGCGGCCGAGTTCATGGCCGGCTTCCTGACCAGGGCGGACGCCCTCAAGCAGGGCGATCCGCGGGATCCGGCGACCGACATCGGCCCGCTGGTGCACCGCCGCCAGTTCGAGCGGGTGGACGCGTTCGTGCAGCGGGCCAAGGCCGACGGGGCGCGCGTGCTGCTCGGCGGCGGTCCCAACACCGAGCTGGGCGGCCTCTACTACCGGCCGACCCTGCTCACGGATGTCGCGCCGGGCAGCGAAATCCTCACCGAGGAGGTGTTCGGCCCGGTGTTGACGGTCCAGACCTTCCGCCGCGAGGAGGAAGCCGTCACGATGGCCAACGACACCCGCTTCGGCCTGGCGGCGACACTGGTCACGGGCGACCCCGACCGCGCGCGGCGGGTCACCGGGCAGCTCGTCGCCGGCACGGTGTGGGTGAACTGCTTCTTCGTGCGGGACCTGCGGGCGCCGTTCGGCGGCAGCCGGGAGTCCGGCGTCGGCCGCGAGGGCGGCAACTGGAGCTTCGATTTCTATTGCGACGTCAAGAACACGGTCACGGCGGAACAGGGGTGGCGGCATGGGTGAGGTTGTCGGCGCGGGTCTGCTCTCCCATGTGCCGACGATCATGCTGCCCGCGGCCGAGCGCCGGGAGCTGAACGGCGGCCGGGACTTCACCCTGGTCGCCGGCCTGGAACGCCTCAAGGCCGAAGTGTTCCAGCAGCTGGACTACGACACCGTCGTGGTGCTGGACTCGCACTGGGCCACCACCGTGGAGTTCGTTGTCACGGCGCACCACCGGCGGGCCGGGCTGTTCACGTCCGAGGAGCTGCCACGCGGCATGTGCCGCATCCCGTACGACTTCGAGGGCGACCCGGAGCTGGCGTGGGCGATCGCCGCGCACGGCGAGAAGCAGGGCACGTGGATCACCCCGATCGACGACCAGTACCTGCCGATCTACTACGCCACCGTGAATCTGTGGCGGTATCTGGGGATCGAGGGCAAGCGCTGGGTGTCGATCGGCGTCTGCCAGACCGCTGACATGGAGGACAACCTGCGGCTCGGCCGGGCGCTGGCCGCCGGCATCGCCGACAGCGAACGAAAGGTGCTGTTGGTGGCGTCCGGCGCACTCAGCCACACATTCTGGCCGCTGCGCGAGCTACGTCAGCACGAGGCCGGCGGCATCGAGCACATCCGCACGCCCGAGGCGGCGCAGGCCGATCTGCAGCGCATCGACTGGTTCCGCCGTGGTGATCACGCGCGGGTGCTCGACACCATGCCGGAGTTCGCGAAGTTCAAGCCGGAGGCGGGTTTCGGCCACTACCTGATGATGGCCGGCGCGCTCGGCGAGCGGGCCTGGCGGGCGCCGGGCAGGCTGTTCAGCGAGTACGAGAACGCGGTCGGCACCGGACAGGTGCACATCTGGTTCGACCGCCCGGCCGAGGGATGGACGTGACGGAGTACCGCAGGATCCTGCTCGACGGCGCCGTGGTCGAGGTCGTCAGGGACGGCGATCAGTTGCGTGCGGCCGA
>DATJJB010000417.1:0-2436 GCA_035492655.1 Kutzneria sp.
GCCGGATCCGGGCCTTCTCCTTGTTCGGCAGCCCCGAGGTCATCGGCCCGGCCGGCACCAGCACGGCCGGCAGGTGGCCGAAGGCCAACGCGCCGATCAGCAGGCCGGGCACGATCTTGTCGCACACGCCGAGCAGCAGCGCGGCGTCGAACATCTCGTGCGACAGCGCGATGCCGGTGGCCATGGCGATGACCTCGCGGCTGAACAGGGACAGCTCCATGCCGGGCTGGCCCTGGGTGATGCCGTCGCACATGGCCGGCACGCCGCCGGCGAACTGGGCGACGCCGCCGGCCTCGCGCACCGAGTCCTTGAGCCACGCCGGGTACTCGTGCAGCGGCTGGTGGGCCGACAGCAGGTCGTTGTACGAGGAGATGATCGCGACGCCGGGCTTGGTCAGCCCCTTGACCGCCAGCCGGTCCTCGCCGGCGCAGGCGGCGAAGCCGTGCGCGAGGTTGCTGCACGCCATGCCGGCGCGCGCCGGCCGATCACTGGCGGCGGCCCGCATCCGGCGTGAGTACTCGGCGCGGGTGTGCTCACTTCTGGTCGCGATCCGCGCGGTGACCTGGGCAACCACGGGGTGAATCGCCATAGCCGACAACTCCTGTCCTGCTCACGGGCCGCCCTTGCGGCCCGGCGGGACGACGGCATTGGCGTCGCTTCACGGGCAACGTGACGGGTCCCACACTAGGTGATGTCCCCCGAGGGAATCAAAACCGATTCAGTGAAATGCCTAGTCACGGTGACCTTCACCACTTCTCTAGTCGTTTGCTGGTACGCCTCCATGGTCCGGCGCAGGTCCCCGGATGTGGCGCCGACGCTGGCAGAACTGGCGTGCAGACTTGTTTGCCAAGATCGTGTGTGGCACTTGTCACAGGCGGGTGGTTCGGGCAGAGTGCAATCAACGGGCGCGGTGTGGCGCCGAACACGTTGACGCCTGATCATGTTTTTGGAGGTGCCGAAATGCCCCATTCGGAGATCGCCAACCTGCGGCGTGCCATCGGACAGCTTCGGCAGGCAGTCACCGCCCTCGAGGCCCAGTACGGTGACGCCACGGTGGTGAAGCGCCTGGTCAACGACCTGGAGCGGCTGGACATCGACGCCGAGGACCTCGGCACGGCCCGTCCGACGCCGGCGCCGCGCAGCGCCGAGCCGATGGAGGTCGTTGTGGTCCCCGACACACCCTACGATCCGGCCCTGTGGCATGGTGCTGACGACGAGGGGGTCGGCGGCTACCAGGCCCACCGCGGATAACCCACCGCGGCCAGCGCTCGACCCACAACTTCATCGCAAAGAGGCGAAGAGGCTTTCATGACGGCTGGCACCACTGCCCCGGGTCGGGCGCAGATTTCAGCGCGCACGTTGCGCACCGACCGGTGGTGGGTCCAGCCCGCCGTCACGGTCCTTGTGCTGGTGGCGTTCATCATCTACGCGACCGTTCGCGCGTTCGCCAACGACTACTACTACTCGGCGCCGTACATCTCGCCGTTCTACTCGCCCTGCCTGGCCACCAGTTGCGTGCCGGGCTCGGGCGAGGTGGCGCTCTTCGGCGACTGGTGGAAGCTGTCGCCGGCGCTGATCATCCTGATCTTCCCGCTCGGCTTCCGGCTGACCTGCTACTACTACCGCAAGGCCTACTTCCGCGGCTTCTGGATGTCGCCGCCGGCCTGCGCGGTCGCCGAGCCGCACGGCAAGTACACCGGTGAGCGCCGCTTCCCGTTGGTGCTCAACAACCTGCACCGGTACTTCTTCTACATCGGGCTCATCTTCAACGTGATCCTCACCTACGACGCCGTGATCGCCTTCCGCGACTCGTCCGGCGCCTGGGGACACATGGGCCTCGGCACCCTGGTGCTGCTGGCCAACGCCGCGCTGCTGTGGCTGTACTCGCTGTCCTGCCACTCCTGCCGGCACGTGATGGGCGGGCGGCTGACGCACTTCTCCAAGCACCCGGTGCGCTACAAGGCGTGGACCTTCGTGTCCAAGCTCAACACCAGGCACATGGCGTTCGCCTGGGCCTCGCTGATCGGGGTCGCGGTCGCCGACCTCTACGTCGCGCTCGTCGCCGGCGGAACCATCACCGACCTGCGGTTCTTCTGAGCCCGACAGCTGAATAGTGGAGCGTTCATGACCGAGTTGGAACGCCACGACTACGACGTCGTGGTCATCGGCGCTGGCGGCGCCGGCCTGCGGGCGGCCATCGAGGCCCGGCAGCAGGGCAAGCGCGTCGCCGTGGTGTGCAAGTCGTTGTTCGGCAAGGCCCACACCGTGATGGCCGAGGGCGGCATCGCCGCCTCGATGGGCAACGTCAACAGCGACGACAACTGGCAGGTGCACTTCCGCGACACCATGCGCGGCGGCAAGTTCCTGAACAACTGGCGGATGGCCGAGCTGCACGCCAAGGAGGCCCCGGACCGGGTCTGGGAGCTGGAGACCTAC
>DATJJB010000418.1:0-18278 GCA_035492655.1 Kutzneria sp.
GTCGAGCCGTCGTCCTTGAGTTCCTTGTACGAGCCCAGGTGCTTGCCGTCCGGCCCGAAGCCGTTGATCTCGGCCAGCACCGCCGCCGCGTCCGGGTCCCCGGTCTCGCCGACCACGGGGTAGTCCCAGGTCAGATCGAGCACCGGCCGGTCACGGGAATCGGTGGAACCGGCCAGTTTCGCGCGGATGATCCGGCCGAGGTGGAACATGAACCACAGGTCGCTGCGGGCGTCGCCGGCCGGCTCAACGGCCTGCTCGTGCCACTGCACCCAGCGGTTGGTGTTGGTGAACGTGCCGGACTTCTCGGTGTGCGCGGCGGCCGGGAAGAAGAACACCTCGGTGCCGATGTCGGCGGTGCGCAGCTCGCCGGACTCGATCTCCGGCCCGTCCTGCCACCAGGTGGCGCTCTCGATCAGCGAGAAGTCCCGCACCACCAACCAGTCCAGGTTGGCCATGCCGAGTCGCTGCATCTTGGCGTTGGCCGAGCCGACGGCCGGGTTCTCGCCCATCAGGAAGTAGCCCTTGCAGCGGCCGGCCAGCTGCTCCAGCACGGTGTCGTAGGTGGCGTGCGAGCCGGTGATGCGTGGCAGGTAGTCGAAGCAGAAGTCGTTGTCCGCGGTGGCTTTCTCGCCCCACCAGGCCTTGAGCAGGCTGACCAGGTACGAGCGCATGTACGCCCAGTACCCGGTCTCGGCCGCGTCGGCTTCGACGAAGTCGTCCAGCGACTCGTCGGCGTGCGCGTGCGGCATCGGGATGTAGCCCGGCAACAGGTTGAACAGGGTCGGGATGTCGCTGGAGCCCTGGATGCTGGCATGCCCGCGCAGCGCCTGGATGCCGCCGCCGGGCCGGCCGATGTTGCCCAGCAACAGTTGCAGGATCGACGCGGTGCGGATGTACTGCGAGCCGACGGTGTGCTGGGTCCAGCCGACGGCGTAGGCGAACGAGCTGGTGCGGTCCCGACCGGAGTTCTCGGTCAGCGCGTCGCACACCGCCTGGAACTTCTCCACCGGCGTGCCGCAGATGTCGGCCACCATCTCCGGTGTGTAGCGGGCGTAGTGGCGCTTGAGGATCTGGAACACACAGCGCGGGTGCTGCAAGGTCGGGTCGGTCTGCGGCCGGCCGCTGAGGCCGACGCCGCCGGAGCCGCGCCCCTCGGCCTTGCCGGCCTTGTGCTGGCTCGATCCACCGCTGCTGTGCTCCTCGTAGCCCTGGTCGCGGTCGCCGGTGGCCGCGGTCATCTCGACGCCCTCGTACTGCCAGGTGTCGAAGTCGTAGTGCCGGGTCTCGGCGTTGAAACCGGAGAAGACGCCGTCGAGGTCCTCGGTGTCGCGGAAGTCCTCCCGCACGATCGAGGCGGCGTTGGTGTAGTTGACTACGTAGTCGTGGAAGTACTTGTCGGTGCTCAGCACGTGGTTGATCACGCCGCCGAGGAAGGCGATGTCGGTGCCCGGCCGGATCGGCACGTACAGGTCGGCCAGCGCGCTGGTGCGGCTGAACCGGGGGTCCACGTGGATGATCTTCGCGCCGCGGGCCTTGGCCTCCATCACCCACTGGAAGCCCACCGGGTGCGCCTCGGCGAAGTTCGAGCCCTGGATGACGATGCAGTCGGCGTGCTGGAGGTCCTGGAGGAACATCGTCGCGCCGCCACGGCCGAAGGAGGTGCCGAGACCGGCCACCGTCGCGCTGTGGCAGACCCGGGCCTGGTTCTCCACCTGGATCACGCCCAGCGCGGTGAACAGCTTCTTGATGAGGTAGTTCTCCTCGTTGTCCAGGGTGGCGCCGCCGAGGCTGGCCAGCCCCATCGTGCGCGACACCCGGACGCCGTCCTGCTCGTCCTGCCAACCCTCGGCCCTGGCCTTGAGCACCCGGTCGGCGACCATCTCCATGGCCTGGTCCAGCGGGATCTCCTGCCAGTCGGCGGTGTGCGGGGCGCGGTAGAGCACCTTGTGCCGCCGCGACTCGCCGGTGGTGAGCTGGAGGCTGGCCGAGCCCTTCGGGCAGAGCCGGCCGCGACTGACCGGGGAGTCGGGGTCGCCCTCGATCTGCACGACCTTCTCGTCCTTGACGTACACGTTCTGCCCGCAGCCCACCGCGCAATACGGGCATATCGACTTGGCCACCCGGTCGGCCGTCTCGGTGCGGGCCGTCAGTCGTTGCGTGGTCGGCGATTTCACCGCCGAACCGCGACCGAGCGGGTCGTCGCCGTGCAGTTGCCGGTACACCGGCCAGCCCTCGATCCACCGGCGAACGCCCACTGTTGGCTCCTCGGCTCGACAACAGATGGCCAGGGCTACCCGGTGCGCGGCCGGCTATGCCTGGCCGGTTAACTCTTGACGATCCATGTCAGACCCGGCCGGCCCGTGCCATCATGATGGTTGTGAATCATCTTCACGTTCAGTCGGCCCTTCTGGAGTTAGCGAGTGCACGGCGGCGGACGAACCGCCGCAGACGTGTATCGCAGTAGGAGGACCGCATGACCCTGACTCGCTTGCTCGTCGGCCTCACCGCCGTCGCCGGCAGCGTGCTGCTGGCCGCTCCCGCCTACGCCGCCACCGGCCAGGTCGACGGCAACATCACCGTGAGCGGCTCGAGCTGCTCGTGGACCAACGCGACCACCAGTGACGTGGCGCCCAACACCCTGACGATCGACCACACCACTGTCCACCCCAGCTGTTCCGGCAGCATCACGGCCAGCCTGACCAATGATCCGACGGTGACCTTCGACGACACGGCCGGCACGGTGACCGCGCCGGAGGTCGACGTCAACGGCACCGTGTTCGGCATCACCTGCTCCTACAAGGTGAGCAACGTGTCGTACAGCCGCCAGGGCACCGGCCGGGCCTACACCGGCGGACCCTTCACCGCGACCTTGAGCGGCGGCGGCGGGCTTTGCCCGGCAACGGAAAACGTCGACTCCGCGTCGTTGACCTTCCACTGAGCGAAAGCCTGGTGGCGACTCCTCGCCAGGAGTCGCCACCCGGCATCGCCTTTTCGCCACATGCGCTTCCTATGTGGCACAGAGCGCCACATGAGCAGCGCATGTGGCGTGTCGGCAGGCTGTCGAGCGCCGGGAGTTGCCACATGCGCTTCCTATGTGGCAACAGGCGCCAAGTGGGAAGCGCATGTGGCGAAAAGGGCTACGAGCGGGTGAGGAGGCGGGTAGGTTGTGGGCGGCGCCCACGACCAGGCGGCAGGTCATCGGCTGCTGTGGGCCAGCGGGGGAGTCGAGGAACCGGCGTCCTCGGCCAGGCCGCGCAGCAACGCCAGGACCGCTTCCTGGGCGGAATGTGTTGGCTTCCAGCCAAGTTCGGCGGTCGCTCGGGTCGTGTCCAGGACGGGAATCGAGTCGGCGAGGTCGAGCCAGCCGGGTTCGGTCGGCTGCAGCCGCAGCCGCCAGCTCACCGCGGCGAGCGCCCGTAGTACGGCGGTCGGTGCCGGCAAATGCACGCCGCCGAGCAGGGAAGCGAGCCGGCGCGGGGTCATCGGCGGCTCGGCGGCGAGGTTGATCGCGCCGGGCGGACGAGACCGCAGCGCCAGCACGACCGCGTCGGCGACATCGCTGGCGTGCACGAACTGAAGCGTCAGGCTGCTGGGCAACGGCAGCACGGGCATCCGGCCGCGGGCGGCCAGATCGAACAGGAAGTCGGGGACCAGCCCACCGATGAAGTAGCGCCGGATCTCGTTGGCGGCGTCGTGCTGGAGCACCAGACCCGGCCGGAACCGAGTGACCGTCAGTCCTGGATCGCCGGCCTCGGTCAGGTCGAGCATCCGCTCCACGGCAGCCTTGTGCGCACTGTAGGTCGAGGACGGCACGCCGTCGACCGGCCACGACTCGTCCACCGGGCGATCGGTCGGGCCGGGCGAATACGTGCCGACAGAAGACATGTACACCAGGTGCGGCACGCCCGCGGCGACGGCGGCGTCGAACACGCGCTGGCTGCCGTCCACATTGGTCCGGGCCAGCTGTGCGACGTCGTGACTGGGCTGGAGCAGCCAAGCCAGGTGGACCACGGCGTCCGCGCCCTCGAAAGCCGCGCGGAGCAACACGTCCGAGTCGGGACGGGAGATGTCGATCTCGTGCCACGGCAGCTCGACGGCCGGCGCGCGGCGGGAGACGCCGACGGCGTCGATGTCCGCCGTCCGTGAGATCGCGTGCAGCAGGGCGCTGCCGAGGTTGCCGGAACCGCCGACCACTACCACTCGCATCCTGCTCACTCCTCGAGGTTGGTCACGCCCCGACGGCCACCCGTGTCGCCTGCGCCGAAACGGCCGGCGACCGCCTGGCCGGCGGCACCGTCCGGACCAGTACTGTCGTGGCCGTGCCTACTTTCACCGAACGGCTGGCCGACCTGGCCGGTGGCGCATTCCTACAGGCCGCGGCCGTGACGGCGGTGGAGCCGTGCGCGCCCGGCTTTGTCCGCGTCGAGCTGCGGGCCGATGCCTTCGGCCGCGCCGAGTGGGTGCCGGGCATGAAGGTGCAGCTCAGGACGCGGCGCGGCACCATGAAGATGCGCACCTACACCCCGGTCAGCTGGGCCGGTGACACGACGGAGCTGATCGCCTATACGCACGGCGACGGCCCGGCGGCCGACTGGTTCCGTGGCGTGCAGGTCGGGGACTCGTGCGAGCTCTTCGGGCCGCGCAAGTCGATCGACCTGCGCGGGCTGGACCGCGTGGTGTTCGTCGGCGACGAGTCGAGCATCGCCTTGGCCTGTGCGCTGACGGCCGTGACGCCCCACGTGCAGCACGTCTTCGAGGCGGCGGACCCGGCGGCCGTCGAGGCGCTGCTGGCGGCGCGTGGGCTGGCCGACACGTCGGTCGTCGTGCCCAGGACGAAGGTCCTGGACCACGTGCGCGAGGTGGTGCCGGCCGAGCCGTTCGACCTCGTCGTCACGGGGAACGCCGCCACCGTGCACGAGGTCCGCCGGGACTCGCGGGACTGGCCGCGCCGTCCGGGCGAGATCAAGGGCAAGGCCTACTGGGCCGAGGGACGCACCGGCCTGGACTGAGGGTTTTGTCGCGGTCGCCGGCGGGAATCCGAGCGGCATGACCACGACCACCGGGGACGTGTGATGGCCCGGCCGATCTGGAGCGGATCCATCAGCTTCGGGCTGGTGACGATCCCGGTCGCGCTGTACAGCGCCACCGAGGACCACACCGTGCACTTCAACCAGTTCGAACGCGGCACCTCGGACCGGATCCGCTACCAGCGGGTCAACGAGCGGACCGGCAAGGAGGTGCCGTACGACGACATCGTGCGCGGGCACGAGGTCGGCGACGGCGAGTACGTGCTGGTCGAGCCGGACGAGCTGGCCGCGATCGCGCCGGGCCGGTCCAAGTCGATCGAGATCACCGGCTTCGTCGGCCTGGACGAGATCGACCCGATCCACTTCCAGAAGACCTACTGGCTGGCCCCGGCCAAGGAGGAGTACGGCCGGCCGTACGCGCTGCTGACCGCCGCGCTGGCCAAGGCCAACCGGGTCGGGATCGCCACGTTCGTCATGCGGGGCAAGCAGTATCTCACCGACGTCCGCGCCGATGACGGTGTGCTGGCGCTGGACACGCTCTACTACGCCGACGAGATCCGCGATCCGCGCGAGATGCTGGACACCATCCCGGCCGGCAGCCGGCCGCACGCCAACGAGCTCAAGATGGCCGGGCAGCTGATCGAGTCGATGGCCATGCCGTGGCATCCCCGCGACTTCCGCGACACCTACACCCGCAAGGTGCGCAAGCTGATCGAGGACAAGCGCAAGGGCAAGGAGATCGTCGTCGAGGCCGAGCCGCCGTCGCCGACCGGCGCCACCGACCTGCTGACCGCGTTGCGTCGCAGCGTGGAGGGCACGCGCAAGCGGACCAAGTCCGAGCTGGACGACGCGGCCCGCGAACTCGGCATCAAGGGCCGGTCGAAGATGAACCGCGACGAGCTGGCCTCGGCCGTGAAGCGTGCCGAGGCGTCCTAGAACCCCCAGCGGGAAACGGGCTTCGCCGGCAGCGACACGAAGTTGTACGGCGGCAGCGGGCCGATCGCCGTCGCGGTGACCGGCAGCGCGCCGATCGCGTCGCCCAGCCGGTCGAGCTCGTCATGCCGGACGAGCAGCGCCCAGCGCTGCTGGCCGTTGTCCCGGTCGGCCAACCGCACGAGGTCGTCGGCGATGGGCCGGAGCAGTGTCTCGGCCTGCCGCGCGGTCCAGGCGTCGACCCGGCCGGCGATGTGCCGCCCGCGCTCGACGGTGGCGTCGAGGCCGGTGACCGCCCGGGCCAACGCCGGATCCTCGTCCAGCAGCGCGCCCAGCACCATGGTGTCGTCGAACGTCAGCTGGACGTGGACCTCGGCCATCCCGGTCAGCCGGTCGAGTTCGAGCCGGACGGCCACGGGGTCGGTGCTCAACGCGTTGTCCCGTACGGAATCATCGTCGGCGGCCGTGCTGGCGAACCGCAGCGGCAACACCGGTCCGGTCGTGATCAGTCCACAGAGGACGTCCAAATGCGACCGGGCGTCCTCGGCCGTCGGCTCGGCCGAACCGAGGTCCGACACGACCACCGCGAGGTCGTCCCGTGCGACGGCCCGCAAGCCGGCCGGGAGTGGATGATCGGCGTGCACGATCCCGTACAGCAGCAGGGTCACGTGGTCTCCATGGGCGTGGTTTGCTGCGGGTACACCGCGACCGGCGGGGTCACCGGGGGCGTCAGCGCCGGCGGGGTCGCGCGGCGGGGCAGCGCGCCGAGCTGCTGCATCGCCTCCACGTAACGGATGTAGGTGTCGACGCTGGCGATCACGATACGGGCCTCGATGGTCAGCAGCTCGATGCCGATCACCGACACCCGCACGAATGCGTCGATGACGATGCCCTTGTCCAGCACGATGTCCAGCACGTCGGCCAGGCTGGTGGAGCCGCCGCCGGGCCGTTGGATCATGGTGGTCACGCGGTTCCTCCGTCGTCGAAGAGCGTGCGCAGCTCACGGAACTGCCGGTCAAGGTCGATCAGGGCGACACCGAGCCGCTCGATCTCGTCCGCGGTGAGCGTGCCGGCGTCCATCCGGCGCAGCACCTGCCGCTCGATCAGCTCGCGCAGGATGTCGAGCACGGCCACGACCAGCCCGCCGAGCCCGCGGCCGGCATCCACGGCGAACGTGCGGGGCGGCGTCGTCACCCGAGCTCCACGGCGACCGTGTCCACCGCGGCCAGCAGGGCGCGCAGGTCCAGCCGGATCAGGTCGACACCGGCCAGCGAGATGAGCACGTCGCCGTGGATCACCACACCGCCGGCGATCGCCCGGTCCAGCAGGTCCACCAGGTCGTCGGCGGTCATCCGGCCGCCGTCCGCAGCTCGCTGAAGGAGTAGGGCGGCCAGGGCCCGGTGGTGTCGACCTCGCCGTCGATCCGCCCGACCTCGGCCAGGAAGGCCTTCTCGCCGATCCTGGGCACGAGATAGACCGCGTCCAGCTTCAGGTTGCCGTCGCGGCGGACGGTGCTGCGACTGGCGTGCCGCACCAGGCGTTGATGGAGGTGGACGCCGTCGCGCTCACGCCGCCGCATCGCCAGGTAGTCGGTGCCGCTGAGGCCCGCCGCCGGTGCGGCGCCGGGCCGCCGGACGCGAACGCCCCACTCCCGGTGGTCGGCGAGCGTGGCGAGCGTGGCCACGGCTTCGTCATGGCAGCGCAGCAGCATTTCCCGGGCCGCGTCATCGTGTGCGAATAGCGTGCCGAATCGCAGCGGCAGCACTGTTGCGTGCTGGAATAACGCGGCCACGACATCGTGATGCCGGCGGACGAGCCCGAGCATCGCGTGTTCGACAAATTCGCCTGGATTGGTGTCCGTGACGACGAGGGAAAGTTGCCCCTGCGTCAGGACACGCAGTGGCGCCGTGGCCGTTGTGGGCGAAGTCATCGCATATGCGTATACCGCGGTCTCACGGTCGGGGTGAATCCTCGGCGGGCAGTTCGCGTCGGCCGGGAGAGAAGAACGGATCATTGGTCCACCAGTCCATGCCCATTTCCTGCGCGGTCTGCGCGGACGCGACGAACAGCCGCACCCGCAGCGTCAGCAGCTCGACGTCGACGACGCTCACCGAGATGTCGCCGACGATCACGACGCCCTTGTCAAGCACCCGTTCCAGCACGTCGGCCAGTGATGCCCCGGCCCGGGCCGCCAGCTCGTCGGTCACCCGTCGGTCGCTCCTCTCGTGTACCGGCGCAGCCGCTCGTACCCGCACAGCGCGCCGGTCCCGTCGATGTCGACGCGATAGGTCGCCATCACGCTGGTCGATGCCGGAATTCGCGCCAGTTCGACCACGTCGAGCAGTACCGACCAGCCGCCTTCCGGGCGTGCTTTCAACCCGGTCACGGCGCTTTTCTCGTGACCGGTGAGACTCTCGAAGTGGCCCCTTGCGTATTCCGCGGCGGCGGCCGCCGTGTTCGGGGACTGCTGTTCCGGCAACGACGTTCACCTGCCCCGTTCGTTATAACGATCCTATCGCCGTTCGGACTCGGCAGGCTGCGTAATTTCATCGGGCACGAATGCACCACCCGCCGGGCTGCCATTCGGCGGTGCCGGCGTTCGGCCTATCCGAAGCGGTAGCGCAGGTGCAGGATCGAGTCCCGGGTCCAGCCGGCCTCGATCGCGCGGAAGTACAGCCGTCCGAACAGGGTGCCGCTCATCCGGGACACGAGTTCGGGCAGCGTCAGGAACGGCACCGAGTCGGTGAGCTTGAGCTCGGGCACCTCGGCCCGCAACGCCTGCGGCAGCCCGGTGTGCAGCTGGACCGGCGCGCGGCCGAGCTTCGAGGCCAGCGTGACGACCTTCGCGGTCGACGCGGCGTAGACGTCGAACACGAACTGGCCGCTCGGAAACGCGCCCATGATCCGCCGGAACAGGGCGACGACCTCGGCCGTCGGCACGTGCATGACCAGCCCCTCGCCGATGACGAGCACCGGCCGGTCGGCGGCCAGCTCCTCGACCCAGCCGGGCTCGGTGATCGACCGGCTGACCAGCTCGTAGCCGGCCCGCGACGGGTAGAGCTGCCGACGCAGCGAGACGATCTCGGGCAGGTCGACGTCGTACCACCGCACGTCCGGGCCTGGGTCGACCCGGTGGACCCGGGTGTCCAGCCCGCACCCGAGATGCAGCACGACGGCGTCGCGGTGCGCGGCCAGGAACTCCCGGGTCCAGCCGTCCAGCTGCTTGGCCCGCACCGGCAGGCTGATCCGGCCGCCGCTGGGCAGCTTCAGCGTGTCGAAGTCGAAGTCCATCTTGCGCACGGCCGCGTCGGCCATGGTGTCGCCGAGGATCGGGTCGTCGGCCCGGGCGTCCAGCGCCTTGCCGTACATCGTCATCAGCGCGGTCTTCTGGACGTTGGTCAGGTCCATGCCTCATTGTGCGCCTCGAGCAGCGCCTCGGCCGTCTCGATGATCGTGGTCCGCACCGGCCTCGGGCGCCAGCCGAGCTCGGAGCGGGCCCGGTCGGCGCTGATGACCGGCCGGCGGCCGAGCTGCCGGACGGCCTCCCGCAGTGCCGGATCGGCGCGCACCTCGGCCTCGGTGAGCTCGCTGGTCGGCGCCTTGGCGGCCACGTCGCCGAAGTGCTCACGGAGCATGGTCGCCAGGTCGAGGAAGCTGATCGTGTCGCCGCTGACCGCGAGGTAGCGACGGCCGGCCGCCGCCGGACTCGTCATCGCGCGAAGGTGCAGGTCAGCCACGTCGCGGACATCGACGACGCCGAAGCGTGTCGGCAGCGCGACCGGCAGCTGCCCGTCCACCATCGCCTTGACGATGGCGACCGAGGAGTTGACCCGGCCGTTCAGCGGCGGGCCGAAGATCCCCACCGGGTTGATCACGGCGAGCTCCGGGCCGCCGTGCGCGGCCACGTCGTCCCAGGCCGCGCGCTCGGCGATGGCCTTGGACCGGACGTAGGCGGTGTTCGGGTCGGCGGGGTCGGTCCAGTCGTCTTCGGTGTAGCGGGACCGGGGGATCGCGCCGTAGCCGACGGCGGCGAACGAGGACGTGAGCACCACTCGTTCGACACCGGCGGCGCGGGCTGCCGCAAGGACACGGAGCGTGCCGCCGACCGCCGGGGCGATCACGTCATCATCGTTCTTCGGGGCACCGGCCGGGAACGGCGAGGCGGTGTGCAGCACGTACCGGACGCCGTCGTGCGCGGCCGCCCAGCCCTCGTCGGCCGACAGGTCGGCCGGCACGACCTCGACGCCGGGCAGGTCTGCCTTCGGGGTCCGCACGGTCGTGCGGACCCGGTAGCCGGCGTCGCGCAGCTGCGCGATCGCGTGGGCGGCAACGTAGCCCGTGCCGCCGGTGACGAGCACCAACGGCGAATCATTCGTGGCCAAGGGAAATCCTTTCAGAACTGGGCTATGAGCGCGGTCAGCGCGACGATGGCCGCCTGCTCGGCCGCCTCGTCCTCGCGCGCCCGCGCAGCCCACAACTCGGCTTTCAACGTGAGGTAGTCCAGGCGCAGCCGGAGACCGTCGATCTCGCCGGCCAGGCGGGCGGCGTGCCGCTCGAACAGCTCCTGCTGCTGCTCCGCGGCGGCGTTGCCTTCGGTCAGCAACTCCAGGTGCACCCGCATGTCGCCGATGCCCATGCCCGCGCCGCGCAGGCAGGCCAGCGCCTCCAGGCGCTCCACCGCCTCGGCGCTGTAGCGCCGGTGGCCGCTGCTCTCGTCCCGGGGCACCGGGTCGATCAGGCCGATCTGCTCGTAGTACCGCAGCGTGGGCTCGGTGAGCCCGCTGCGCCGGGACGCCTCCTGGATGGTGGCCCAGGGCTCCGGGCTCGCCTCGACTGCCATGGACACATCATGCGGAACTTCAAGCGCTTGAAGTCAAGGTAACGATTCGGTATCGGGACGTTTGAAGTCGAACATGAGCATTGCTGTCGCATTTACGTGTTGTGCTCGGATTTCCGTGAACTTCACGACCTTCGTCGGGTTGTCCGTTGTTCAACCGAACGTGAACGCTTGGTCACGGCTCGACCCCTTCCCCTGCACGAAGGAGCACCCGCCGATGACTTTGCGACGACCACTCATCCTGCTCGCCGCGGTGGTGACCGCGGCCGCGACGACGACCGCGGCCGCGCACGGCCTGCCCAACCCGTCCGAGCCGCAGGCCAAGCCGGCCGCGGTGCTGGCCGCCGACGCGGCCCAGAGCCTGGTGGCCGCCCGTCCGGCCGCCCTGCACGCCAGCGCGAACGACAGTTTCCTGGCGCACAAGGTGATCTCTTCGACCAACGGCCTCAAGTACGTGCCGTACGAACGCACCTACAAGGGCCTGCCGGTGGTCGGCGGCGACTTCGTGATCGCCACCGACTCCGCCGGCCACGTCCTGAGCACCTCGGTCGCCCAGGACAAGACCATCGACCTGGCCTCCACCACGCCGAAGCTGACCGCCAAGCAGGCCGAGGCGGTGGCCCGCACGCAGGTGCCCAAGGTGGACAGTGTGAGCACCGCTCGACTCGTCACCTACGCCCTGGGCACGCCGGCACTGGCGTGGCAGAGCACGGTCATCGGCCGCAACGCCGAGGGCCCGAGCAAGCTCGACGTGGTCGTCGACGCCACCACCGGCAAGGTGCTGCACACCCAGGAGCACGTGCTCTACGGCGACGGCCAGGGCGTGTGGAACGGCCCCGAGCCGCTGCACATCGACACCAGCCAGGCCGACGGCGGCTACTCGCTGACCGACCCGAACCTGACCAACGTCAGCTGCCAGGACGCCGACACCAACACCACGTTCACCAAGTCCACCGACAGCTGGGGCAACGGCGACGAGACCGACAAGGAGACCGGCTGCGTCGACGCCATGTACAGCATCCAGGCCGAGAACAAGATGCTGACGCAGTGGCTGGGCCGCAACAGCTTCGACGGCGAGGGCGGCGGCTGGCCGATCCGCGTCGGGCTCGACGACGAGAACGCCTACTACGACGGCAGCCAGGTGCAGATCGGCCACAACCAGGCCGGCCAGTGGATCCCGTCCATCGACGTGATCGCGCACGAGCACGGCCACGGCATCGACGACCACACCCCGGGCGGCATCTCCGGCAACGGCACCCAGGAGTTCGTGGCCGACGTGTTCGGCGCGTCCACCGAGTGGTTCGCCAACGAGCCGGCGCCGTACGCCGTGCCGGACTTCCTCGTCGGCAACCAGGTCGACCTGGTCGGCCAGGGCCCGATCCGCAACATGTACGACCCCTCGCAGCTGGGCGACAAGAACTGCTACGACAGCTCCATCCCCAGCACCGAGGTGCATTCCGCGGCCGGCCCCGGCAACCACTGGTTCTTCCTGCTGGCCGAGGGCAACAAGCCGACCAACGGCCAGCCGACCAGTCCGACCTGCGACAACAGCAACGTGACCGGGCTGGGCGTGCAGAACGCGCTGAAGATCTTCTACAACGCCATGCTGCTCAAGACCTCCAGCAGCTCCTACCTGAAGTACCGGACCTGGACGCTGACCGCGGCCAAGAGCCTGTTCCCGGGCAGCTGCGCCGAGTTCAACTCCGTGAAGGCGGCGTGGGACGCGGTCTCGGTGCCGGCCCAGTCGGGCGACCCGAGCTGTAGCTGACCGACCCGTGCGGCTGGGGCGGCGGCGGTCGCCGTCTCCCCAGCCGTCAGCGCTTTTCCAGCGTGGCGGCGTGATCGGGCACGAAGTGCTGGCTGGAGATGGGCGGCCGGACGTAGCCGCGGGACTCGGGTCGGCGCGGCAGGTGCACGGGTTGCTGGTGCACGTCGTGGTAGGGGATGGACGACAGCAGGTGGGCGATCATGTTGATCCGGGCCCGGCGCTTGTCCTCGCTCTCCACCACGTGCCATGGCGCTTCGGGGATGTCGGTGTGCACGAACATCTCGTCCTTGGCCCGCGAGTAGTCCTCCCAGCGGGTGATCGACTCGGCGTCCATCGGGGACAGCTTCCAGCGGCGCATGGGGTCGTCGAGCCGCGAGTGGAAGCGCTTCTGCTGCTCCTTGTCGGACACCGAGAACCAGTACTTGCGCAGCAGCAGGCCGTCCTCGATCAGCAGCCGCTCGAAGATCGGGCACTGGTGCAGGAACCGGTGGTACTCGTCGGGCGTGCAGAAGCCCATCACGTGCTCGACGCCGGCCCGGTTGTACCAGGAGCGGTCGAACAGCACGATCTCACCGCCGGCCGGCAGGTGGGCGGTGTAGCGCTGGAAGTAGAACTGGGTGCGCTCCCGCTCGGTCGGCGCGGGCAGCGCCGCGATCCGCACCACGCGAGGATTGAGGTACTCGCTGACGCGTTTGATCGCGCTGCCCTTGCCGGCGGCGTCCCGTCCCTCGAAGATCACGGCGACCCGTGTCTTCTCGGCCCGCACCCATTCTTGGAGCTTGACCAGCTCGGCCTGCAGCCGGAACAGCTCGGGCTCGTACAGCTCACGAGCGAGACGCTTGCCCATGCCGCCCACGGTAACCCGAGCCACCGGGTGACGCCGCCGGAGGCGTCGTGCCTCAGTTCCGCTGGCGTCGGCCCTTGGCGACGGCCAGCGGGTCGCGGTCGGTGCGCGGGACCTCGGGGTCGCCGAACAACTCGCGGGTGGCCGCGGGGGACAGGGTCTGCTCGGACGGAGACTCGGACGACCCGCTGACCGGCTCCTGCTCGTCGCGGCGGGACTTGCGGCCCCACCAGCGGCGGCTCGGCTCCCGGTCGGCCCGCTCGTCCGGACCGACGACGCGCAGCCCCGGCTGCCGCCACTCGGGCTCCGGGGCCGGCTCGTGATTGCCGGCGGCCCGCTCGGCCGCCTCGAACAGGGCGGCTTCGCGCTCGGCGGCCTCCCGTTCGGCCGCTGCCTGGAGCGCGGCGGCCTCCTGCTGCGACGCCTCGAACTGAGCCGCTTCGTACTGGGCCGCCTCGGCCCGCTGGGCGGCTTCCCACTGGTCGGCCTCGAACTGCGCGGCCTCCCGCTGCGCCTGTTCCCGTTGTGCCGCTTCACGGGCCGCGACCTCACGGTGGAAGGCGTCCCGGCGGGACATCTCGCGCTGGGCGGCTTCCTCCTGGGCGATCTTCTGCTGGGCCGCTTCCCACTGGGCCACGTCGATCCGGGAGATCGGCTGCGAGTGCGGCACCGGGGCCTGCGCGCTCGGCACCGCGCCCCAGCCCGACTCCCGGGCCACCAGCTCGCGGAACTCGGAGTCCCACTGGTCCTCCGCCCACTGGGACGACGCCCGCTGGGAGCGGTCGACCGACGGCCGCTGGTCAGTCTGGGACCGCTGCTCGTACTGCGGACTCTCGGCCCGAGGCGGCATGGGACGGGGCTGCTCGACCCGCGGCCGTTCGTACTGGCCGGACGGCGGCTGGGCGTTGTCCATGGCGCGCATGGCGTCCCGTCGGGCGGCCAGCTCGGCGGCGCTCATCTTGGTGGTCTCGAGATGAGCCGGCTCGGGCCGGGGCGGCAGGGGACGGGGCTGCTCGGTGTGGGGCATCTGGGGGTGCGGCGGCTGGGGCCGGACGTGCTGGCCCGACGGCGGATTGGTGCGCCAGGCCTCCATTCGCGCGGCCAGGTCGGCGGCGCTCAGGCTGGTGGTCTCCAGGTGGGCCGGCTCGACCCGGGGCGGCTCGTACCGTGGCGGTTCGGCGTGCGGCTGGTCGACTCTGGGACGTTGGTGCTGGCCGGACACCTGCTGGATGCGCTCGGGAATGCGTTCGGCCGGGGGCTGCTCGACGTGGGCGCGCTCCGGAATCCGCTCCGCCGGCGCCCGCTCGTACTGTGGAGTCTCGTAGTGGGGCTGCTCATGGTGGTGCTGCGGTTCGACCTCGGGCCGTTGGTGCGCACCGGACCGCTGCTGGCCCGTGTGCGGCGCGGCATCCTGGGCGGCCTCCTGGGCCCGTAGCGCCTCCACCCGGGCGGCCAGCTCGGCCGCGGTCATCACGGTCGTCTCGAGGTGGGCCATCTGCTGCCGGTTGAGCTTCTGGGCCTTGGGGGCCGGGGCCGGCGGCTGCTCCACGGCCGGCCGCTGGTCGACCGGCCACAGGTCGCTGCCGACGGTCTTGTGCACGTCGCCGCGGCTGGCGAACTTCTCGACGTACTCGAAGAACCGGGTGAAGGCGTGCGACCGTTCCCACTCGTCCAGGTCGTGCTGGTCCTCGAACCGGTAGAAGAGCTGCCACTCCCGTCCGCCCGCCGCGACGCCGGTGATCCCGGCGCCGAGGTAGCCCGGCTGCTGCGCGGCCGCGCCGAGCAGCGCCGTGGCGGCCGCGGAGAACTGGCTCGCTCGTCCGCGGCGCACCTGATAACTCAGAGTGACGGTGATCGGCCCGCTCATCTGCGCGGCACACCCCCTTCAGGCATCCTGACGTCGATACGCGACAAGGCCGGCCCCGGTTCAGCCCGGTTCGAAAGGGCGTCCGAACGGGCGATCCGAGCTACCCCGCCGCGATCACGGAAGTCTGCCTCGGACACCCCGGTTTTCGGTAGGGTCGAATCGGAGGAGTTGTCGCTAGGGGGATCATGCGAAAGCTGTGCGCTACCTGCGCGATGGTGGCGGTGACCGTGCTGGTGTCGAGCGGCGTCGCGCAAGCCGGCGACCCGCCGACCACGGTGGCCGGTCTGATCGGCCGTTACGTGGATCTGAGCCGTCAGGCCGAGAAGGTCAACGAACAGTTGCTCAAGGCCCAGGAGAAGGCGCAGGGCCTGCGGGACCAGGCAGCGGCGGCCGATGCGGCGTTCCAGGCGGCGGACAAGAGCTGGAAGCAGGCGCAGCAGCAGGCCGACGGAGTGGTGGACGACCGTCGGCAGCGGGCCGCACTGCTGCGGTCGTTGGTGCCGGCCAACAGTGTGGCGGCGGTGTTGAACAGCTCCAGCGCCGACGCCTTCACCTCCGCGTCCATCGCCGTCGGCCTCGCGCACGACGCCGATGACGCCGTAGCGCAAGCCTCGGCCGAGGCCCTGGCGCAGACGTCCAAGGCCCGCGAGGAAGCCCAGAAGCAGCAGGCCGCCGCCAGCAAGGCCGCTGCCGCGGCGACGGCGATCGAGACGCAGGTCGGCACCCAGCGGACCGACCTGCAGAAGCGGGTCTCGCAGGTGCGGGCGGCGCTCGACGCGTTGCCGCCGGACGAGGTCGCCATGTTGCAGTCCGGCGTCACGGCGCCGAACGTGATGACGCCGCCCGGTGCGGTCGGCGTGGCGCTGCGGTTCGCCATCGCCCAGCTGGGCAAGCCGTACGAGTGGGGCGGGACCGGGCCGATCGCCTACGACTGCTCCGGACTGGTGCAGGCCGCCTACCGGGCCGCCGGGATCGCGCTGCCTCGCGTCGCGGCTGACCAGGCGCAGGTCGGCATGCAGGTGTCACGAGCCGAGGTGAAGGCCGGCGACCTGATCTACTTCTACCAGCCGGTCCAGCACGTGGCGATCGCGCTCGACCACAACCAGGCCGTGCAGGCGGCCACCTTCGGTGAGCCGATCAAGGTCAGCCCGATCGACGCCATCGGCCCGATCACGGTGATCCGCCGCGTCGTCACGAACTAGGACGCCCGGTCGAGCCGGTGCACCGTGCCGGCCTCCTCCGGCAGATGCGGGCAGCTCTCGGCCGTCGGCGACGTCCAGGCCAGAAAGCCTTGCCCGGCCAGGTCGACCAGGTCGTGGCCGTCGTCGGCGGCCACCGACCGCGGCTGCCGATCCAGCAGCCAGGCGGTGACGAAGGTGGCCGAGAGCCGGGTGACGTCGCAGGTTCGACCGAGCGGCAGCAGGTACCGCGTCTCGGCGATCGCCTCGTTCTCGCCGGCCCGCAGCACCACGCGGACCGACGGCGCGACGGCGTGGGCGGTGACGGCCACGGCCATGTTCTCCGTGTCCCGCGAGGCGACGGCGGCCAGGGCCAGCGCGTGCGGCAGCTGAAGCCGTGACAGCACGGCCCGGTCGTCGGCGTGGCCCAGCACCACCGGAATCCGCAGCGCGCGGGCCAGCCGCAAGTTCGGCGCGTTCACGTCCCGCTCCACGCCGACCACGGGAACGCCCAGCGCACGCAGCTCCTGGCACAGCCGCAGGCCGACCTGGCCCAACCCCACCACGATCACGTGACCACGGCGCGGCACCGTGCGAAACCCGACCAGGTTGGTCAGCCGTGGGCCGAGCACCCGGTCCACCAGGCCGGCGGTCAACAGCGCGGTGAAGCCGATCGTGGCCAGCATCGCCATCCCGGCCAGCACCTGGTAACTCGGGTCCGACGGGTCGGCCACCGCCGGCCCAACGCCGGCGATCACCCGCGTGGAGGAGAACAGCGCCGTTGCGGCGTCCGCACCGTCAACGACGGTCTGCCACGTCCAGTCCGCGGCCAGCACCACCAGCAGCCCGATCAGTCCGACGAAGAGCATGCGGGTGGCGCGGTCGTGCGGGCGCAGCTGGCCGCTGACCACGCCCCGGAGCGACGCCCAGCGCCGGCGCTGGCCGTGTTCCCATGGCTGCCACGTCAGGCCCAGTTCCTTTCGCCGCAACACCTTCGCGCCGTCGCTGTGGTGATGCACGGCCAGCGCGTCCGGTTCGAGGCACAGCCCGGCCAGCGTTCCGGCAGCGAGATCGCCCGGCGAGGCCACCGTCGACGCCGGCAGCAGCGTCGTCAGCTCCTGGGCGATGGCCCGGTCGAACACCGAGGCCAGCAGCCGGACCGACGGGCGGATGTGCGCCACCGCCATGGCGTAGCGCAGAACCGCCAGGTCGTCGTGCGAGAGCACCGCCACCGCGTGCACCGACCCGGCCAGCGCCGCCCGCAGCGCTCGGTCGTCCGGGCTGTGCAGGTGGTGCACGTCGTGCCCCCGGTCGCGCAGCCCCGCACACACCCGTCGGGCCGACCCCGTCGACCCGATCACCACGAAGGTCTCCGGTGTCGTCATGGCGCTGGTCCCCACGCGTTCGGCGGCTGGCACAGCACGCTAACCCACCCCCACCTGGCAAACCCCCAACCCCCGCCCCCACCTCTGGCCCCGTCACATGCGGTCCGGAGGTGACGCATAGCGGCAAGTACGAAGCGCATGTGACATTCGCTTGTGCGAATAGGGGGCGATACGGGTGAGGGTATATGCTTGCTGGCAAGCAAGTATCGGGAGGCGGTCGGTGCGGTTCGAGCAGGCGGAGGCGGCGCGGCTGCGTGGGGCGCTGGCCCGGATCTCCCGGTCGCTTGACCGGCAGACGCCGCAGGAGGGCCTGGCGCCGACGGCGGTGTGGGTGCTGGGCAGCGTGAGCCGGATGGGTCCGGTGGGCATGGGCGAGCTGGCCGAGTTCGAGGGCGTCAACCCGACGATGCTGTCCCGCATCGTGGCCAAGCTGGTCGAC
>DATJJB010000419.1:0-13968 GCA_035492655.1 Kutzneria sp.
TAGCACGTCGGAGCGTTTCTGGTCGGTGGTGCGCTCGTCCTTGGGCAGGGATTTGGCGTCGGCGCAGATCTGTTGGAAGAGCTGGTGGGCCTCGGCGGCGGGCAGCACCCACACGAGCTTGGCCATGCCGTCAGGCAAGGGAGACACTTCCACCCGGCGGTCGGCTGTGGCTTTGTGGCAGCGTTGTTGGTAGCCGTCGGGGTCGGTGGCGGCGACCAGGGCGGTGGCTTTGCGGCAGAGCTGGGTGCGGGTCAGGCCGGCGGCGATCTCGGCGAGGGCTTGGTCGACTGCGGCGACCTGGGCGGGGTCGGGCAGGTGGCAGGTGCGTTCCCGCACGGCGGTGAAGCGGGCCAGGTCGATCTCACCCCGTCGGAACCGCTCGGCCAAGGCGGGGTGGGTTTCCAGGGCGGCGGCGATTTCTTGGGAGCGGGCCAGGGCTGGCTCCGATACCTTCGTGGCCATCGCCGCCTCGGTGACATCCTCGACGCGTCCGAGGGCGGTCAACTCGGCGTATTGGCACGCGGCCCCCAGTTTCTGGGCCACCGCCACATAGGTGATGAGTTGTTCTTGTGGCAGGTTTGCCGGATCCACACCCAGGATCAGGTCGAACAGGGCCCCGGAAGGCTCCATGCTCTCGATCTCGCGGGTGAGTTCCATACTTCAAAGAATACTCGTCTGCAAGATCCAACACGAATCCCTAACGGGTGAATCCCGTCTGACGGAAAACCTTTTCTTCATCCCGGCACGCCGCAAAAAGCCAATCACACTCACGTCGCGTGGATTTTGTGTGGAGGGGAGCGATGGCGTACAATTGTCAAGCGAAGGGCAGGCTTGTCCTGCCCGGTTTTTGCCCTTCGCGCCATCGCTCAGAGGCTCCACACCAAATCCACGCGACCACCCCGAATAAAACCCCAACCGGCAAACAACACCCAGGCTTGGCCCCTCGCCGTCGAACGCCCCACGGTCAGTCACTCTCCCCGCACCCACACACGCAACGGACCCACCACACCGAACCCACTGGCGAGCGCCTCCACGACATCCTCGCGCTGCTCGTAACCGACAACCGGAAGCCCAGGGCAATAACCGCCCGCCGCAACGATCGCCGACGACCACACCTCCCCAACGTCCCTGCTGTCGACCGCGAAGAGGTTGGACAGCCCGACCACCCCCACAGACCGGTTCAGCACGACACCCCCGACGAGCTCCTCCCCCCGCCGAAACCCCAACACCAGCACCGACGAGTCCCCGAGCAGCGCCGGTCGAAAAACGTCCGGGGCATCATCCCCACCATGCCAAGCGGCCTGCCAAGCACCCAGCTCACCAGCGCAGACCCGCTGGGTACGCAGAGACGTCGCCGGCGCGCGGAGTCCGGCCGGCCGGTAAATCCACTGCGCCGCGAAAAGCTCGACAAACCCGTGCACAGCGAGGTCCAAATCGGCGAAACTGTCCTTGATCGAATACCCGCGCAAGCCAACACCCGGCAGGAAATCCTGCAAAGCAGCGTCGGGACGCAAGGTGACGACGTCCGGGTAGTACGGCGGCGTCCGGCCGGCGCTCCGCCACACCGTCGCGCCGAAGCTGGACGGAATGCCGTGAGACCGACACACCAACGCGCACCACTCGGCGTTGTTACGGGCCGCGGCAGCGCGGAGGGAACTCGTCTCACTGGAGATCACTCGCGCAGCCTGCCAGCGCGAACACCCAACCGCACAGCCGTTTTCAGGCGCGCAGCCGACCGAAGCCGGCCACGCAGATCATGAACGCCAGGACGCCACACACCGCCGCCAACCCAAAGCCGTACCGGGCACCGAATCCGTCAACCACAAAACCCACCACCGAACCACCGAAGCCGGCACCCACCGAGATGCCGCTGGACAGCCACGTCATGGCCTCGGTCCGACGACCAACGGCGGTCTGCGTCTCAACCAACCCGAAGCCGGTGATCATGGTGGGGGCGATGGTCAACCCGCTGAGGAAGCTGACGGCAGTCAGCGTGCCCAAGCCCGGCATG
This sequence comes from Kutzneria sp., assembly GCA_035492655.1. Classification (GTDB taxonomy): domain Bacteria; phylum Actinomycetota; class Actinomycetes; order Mycobacteriales; family Pseudonocardiaceae; genus Kutzneria. The sequence goes on from DATJJB010000419.1 coordinate 2,012, forward strand.
GCCCAGTACGTAGCAACCCCGGCGGCCGTGAGGCCGACGGCAACAAGAAGCCGCTGACGGTCAGGGGTGCGCCAATCCCGAGCGCCGTACCAAAGACCGCCGACGGCACTACCGAACGCGTTCGCGGCAAGGATCAACCCAGCCAACGACTCCTGCCCGAAGGACTGCGCGAAGGCAACAGTACTCAGGTCGATGGACATGAACATCGCACCCAACAGCACACAGATCGGCACCAGCACAACCAACCCCCGCCCGAGCAAACCGCCACCCAGGCCAGCGTCCGGCCGAGTGACGGCAGGCTCGGTACGCCGCTGAGCGGCCAACCACAGGGTGCCGCCCAGACACAACACCGTCGCCACGGTGATACCGGACGACGGATGCACGGCGGCCAGCAGCGTCACCGCAGCGGGACCGATGACAAAACACAGCTCGTCGGCGACCGACTCGAAGGAAAACGCGGTGTGCAGCCCGGGCGTGCCGGACAGCAGCTCACTCCACCGGGCCCGAACCATCGGCCCCAACGCCGGGATGGTGGAACCCGACAACGTGCCTGCCACGAACCACGTCCAGGCCGGCGCGCCAGCGACCACCAACACAATCAGCGACACCGTAGCCGCGGCGAACACGGTCACGAGCGGGATCAAAACCCGACGCTGCCCGTTGCGGTCGACCAACCGGGCCACCCACGGCGAAGCGAACGCGTAGCCGGCGGACCCCACCGCCGACACCGCGCCGGCGGTGCCGTAGCGGCCGGTCACGCCGGAGATCAACAGCACCGTGCCGAGCCCGAACATGGCCCACGGCATCCGGCCGACCAGCCCCGCGACGGAGAACTGCCACGCGCCCGACACCCGGAAAACGGCCAGGTAGGGCTGTAGCGGCGAGCGCCACACCCGTTCGACTTGCTCGGTCATACGGCCCATCAGGCCAGACCGCGCTCTCGTGCCGCTCCTGCACACCGAGGAGTACGCCGAAAGCGGCAGAGAAGCTGGTCGCCGCAGCCTGACGACCGTGGAGACTTCCGACCCGACAGTGCTGCACGTGACCGCCGGCGACAGCGGCGGCGGTTTCGTCGCCGTCGTCCGCGAGGAGATCGCCCGGCTGCCGGCCGAGGGCTGGCGCCCCGACTGGTTCCGGGCCCAGCCCGAGGGCGCGGCCCTCGACGTCGACCTGATGCTCTACCTGTGCGCCACCGGCAGCGCCGACGCGGTCTTCGACCCCAACGCCTTCCGCACCGGGATCGGCCGCTACCAACGCCAATACGGCGATGAGCTGGCTGCCGGCGACCTGGTGGACGTCGCGATCCTGCACGACCCGGTGTGCCTGCCGCTGGCCTCGTACGCCCGCCGCCGCGCCCGCACGGTCGCCTGGCGCTGCCATCTCGGCCACGCCGTCCCCACTGATGCCGCCACCGCGGCATTCCAGGCGCTGGAGCCGTACCTGGCCGACATCGACGTGATCATTTTCCCGGACCGGTCGCTGGTCTGGCCGCAGCTGCGGTCGGACGACCGGGTGGTGATCATCCAGCCCGGCACCGACCCGGACTCGGCCAAGAACCGGACTATCTCCCCGGATCTGGCTGACGCACTCTGGGCCGCGCTGGCGACGGACCAGCCACTGCCGGCTGGCAACCGGCTCGTCCGCTGCGACGAATCCACACTCGACCCCGAAACGCCGTTCCTGCTCCAGGTCTCACGCTGGGACCCGATCAAGGGCCAAGCCGGCGTGCTGGCCGGCTTCGCCGACCTCGCCCGGGCCGTGCCGGACCTGGAGCTGGTGCTGCTCGGCCCGCGGATCGCGGCCCAGCCCCGTGAACAGGGCGTCTGGGACGGGCTGGTGGCGGCCCGGGCCGCGCTGGAGCCGAAGATCCGTCGACGTGTGCATGTCTGGCGGTTCGCCGGCCACCCGCGCTCGGTGGAGGACCTGCTGGTCAACGTCGTGCAGCGAAAGGCCGACACGGTCGTGCAGAACAGCCGCCGGGAGAGCTTCGGCCTGACCGTCACGGAAGCGATGTGCAAGGGCGCGGTCGTCGTCGGCTCGGACGTCGAGGGGATCCGGCTCCAGATCCGCCATGACGTCAACGGCCTGCTCACCCCGTACACCGAGGGCGGCCCGGCCTGGGTCGAAACGGTGCACCGCGCCCACACCGACGCGATCGGCCGGCACCGCTGGCGGCAGAACGCGGCGACGACCGTCCGCGACCGGTTCACCGTCGCCCATGCCGTGCGCCGGCAACTCGAGGCGTTCGGCGTGCGGGACACCGTTACCGCGCAGTGAGTAAGGAGGCGATTCCCTTGCGGATCCTGGCGATCTCGCCGCACCTGGACGACGCCGTGCTGTCGGCCGGCGCGCGGCTGCACGACCTGGCTGCCGACGGGCACGAGGTGGTGGTGCTGACCCTGTTCGCCGGCTTCCCGTCGCCGCCGTACTCGCCGTTGGCCCACGAGCTGCACGAACTCTGGGGCCTGGGCAACGATCCGGTCGGCGCGCGGCGACGGGAGGACGAAGCCGCGCTCGCCCAGCTCGGGGTGACGGCGCGGCACGCCGGCTTCCTCGACGCCGTCTACCGACCGGGCCGCAGCGGTTGGCAGGCCACCGACGAATGCGCCGACGACGCCTTGGTCCGCGCGAAGTTGGCCGTCGCGGTCCGCGATGCCTTGGCCCCGCCACCCGACCTCGTGCTGACGGCCGCCGGGATCGGCGGCCACATCGATCACGTGCTCACCCGGGACGCGGTGCTGGCCGAGTGCCGGGATGCTGCCGTGCCGGTCGAGCTCTGGCAGGACCTGCCCTACGCCGGCACGACCAGCGCGGTGCCGCGGCTCGCGCCCGGTGTGCGCCTGGCCGCCGGCCGCCCGGTCGTCGCGAGCGAACCGGCCTGGCGGGCCAAGACCGCCGCGGTCCGCTGCTACACCTCCCAGCTGGGGATGTTGTGGCCGGAGCACCCGGACATCGCGCGGCCGCTGGCGGCGCACGCGCGGGCGGCAGGCGGGGTCGGCCGCCCGGCCGAACTGTTCTGGTCGGCGCACTGGGTGGCGGCCGCCAGCCACTCCTGACCGACCACGGGTGTGCAACTGGGGATGATCCCCGGTTGCGCACTTCATTTTTGCCACGGTCGAATACGTTCGTTCGACAACCTTCCTACCGAAGTCGGACGCTGACAGAATAATTCCATGAAGGTCACAGGAAATGTCGTGACACCACGACAGGATGTGCCCCGCCAACAATTTCGAGAGGTATTCGGGAATTTCTGCACCGGCGTCGCCGTCATCACCGCGAGCACCGGCGGCGGCCCGGTCGGGTTCTCCTGCCAGGCGCTCACGGTCGTCTCGACCGACCCGCCGCTGATGCTGTTCTGCCCGACCAAGACGCTGGGCTGCTGGCCGCCGATCGCCCGGTCCGGCCGGTTCGGCGTGCACGTGCTCGCGGCCGAACAGGGCCGGCTGGCCCGGCTGTTCGGCACGCCCGGGGCCGACAAGTTCGGCTCGGTCGACTGGGCGCCGTCGCCGTCGGGCACGCCGGTGCTGGCCGGCGTGCTGTCGTGGGCGGAATGCGAGGTGCAGGCCGTCCACGACGGCGGCGACCACCACATCGTCGTCGGCCGGGTGGTCGAACTCGGCGATTCCCGCAGCGGCGAACCGCTCCTCTACCACCGCGGCCGACTGGCGGCGGCGCCCTTTCTGCGCCCCGCCGAAATGGCCACCATCTGAGCCACTCGAAGAAACGTGTGGAGTTGTCCGATGAACACCGAAACCCTGACCGTCGCGTTCCAGGAAACCGTAGCCGCCTATCCGGATCGGCCGGCGATCATCGCCGCCGACAAGGTCGTCACCTATCGCGAATTGGACGCTCAGGCCGCCGGCGTGGCCCGGGTGCTGGCCGGCCGGGGCATCGGCCCCGGCAATCGGGTCGGCCTGGTCACCCGTCGGGTGACCGGGTTCTTCCCGCTGCTGCTGGGCGTGCTGAAGACGGGCGCGTGTGTCGTGCCGATCAACGCCGACTACCCCGACGCGATGAAGACGGCGATGGCCGAGCGCGCCGACCTCGACCTGGTCCTCGGCTGGGACCAGACGGCCTGGGCACCGCACGCCGTCCGTGCCGTCGAGCTGCTGGCCGACGCCGCCACGAACACCGCGGCCGACACGCCCGTCACGATCACCCCGGACGCCCCGGCCTATCTGCTGTTCACGTCCGGCTCGACCGCGCGTCCTAAGGCCGTTGTGGTGCCGCATCGAGGCATCGCCCGGCTGGCCGGGGACAGCCCGGTCGCGCTGACCGCGGACGACCGCGTCCTCCAGTCGTCGCCGCTGTCTTTCGCGTCCTCGATGTCGGAGGTCTGGCTCGGTCTGCTGCACGGGGCCGCCGTGGTGCTGGCCCCACCCGGCAAGCCGTCGCTGCCGGAGTACGCGGCGTTGATCGCCGAGTACGGCATCACCTTCCTGAACCTGCCGTGCGGCCTGTTCCGGCTGCTCGTCGACCACGAGCTGGACGCCCTGCGCGGGCTGCGGGCCGTCCTGGTCAGCGGCGACTTCGCCTCGCTGCCGCACGTGCGGAAACTGGTGCGGGAGACCGAGGTCCAGCTGTTCCACGGGTACGGCTGCACGGAAACCTCGGCCATCGCCGCGATGCAGCTGATCGACGCCGCGGAGGCGGGGTTCACCGGTCCGCTGCCCATCGGCGGCGTGCTGCCGGGTGTGCAGTTGACCGTACGAAACGAGTCGCTGGCCGAGGTCGGGCCGGGCGAGCTGGGTGAGCTGTGCGTCGGCGGTGTCGGTCTGGCCCTCGGCTACCTCGACCAGCCGGAGCTGACCGCGGCCAAGTTCGTGACCCACCCGAGCACTGGCGAACTCCTGCTGCGCACGGGCGACCAGGCCCGGATCGACGCTGCCGGGCTGATCACGTTGGCCGGTCGCGAGGACGACATGGTCAAGGTGCGCGGCAACCGGGTCGAGACGCGCGAGGTGGAGCGGGCGATCGTGGCGCTGGTACCGATGCTGGAGCCGGTCGTCAAGGCGTTCCCCGACAACCACGGCGATGCCCGGCTCACCGTCTTCTACACCACCGCCGACAACGCGCCTGTCGATGAGCGCGCGCTGCGCTCCCGGCTCGGCGAGCTGCTGCCGGATTACATGGTCCCGACGCAGTGGCGGCAGCTGGATGCCTTGCCGCTCAACGTGAACGGCAAGACCGACCGGCTCGCGCTGGGCGAGAACCTGCCCCCGGAACCGAAGCTCGACCTGCCGCAGCTGGTGGTGACCGCGTTCACCGAGGTGATGGCGCAGCCGATCGGTGTGGACGAGTCGTTCTGGGCGGCCGGCGGCACTTCGTTGGACTTCATCGACCTGGCCGCGCGACTGCAGGCCGACCTGGGCATTCCGGTGCGGGCCGAGCACGTCATGGAGAACGACACCGCGACGCTGCTGGGCAAGGTGCTGGCCGAGGAGCTGGCCAAGCAGGGGTCGGCCGCATGACCGTCGAATCGCTCCCCCGCACGTCGTCCCGGCTCACTGACCACGAGGCCGGCCTGTGGTTCATCGACCAGTCCGCGCCGTATCCGAGCGTGTACCACGCGCCTCGGCTGCTCGAATTCGCCGAGCCGGTGGACATCGACGCGTTCCGGTCGGCGCTGGCCACGCTGATCGAGCGGCACGAGTCGCTGCGGCTGGTCTTCGAGCCCGGCGACGGCGGTCCGCGGGCCATCGTGCGGGACCACGTCCCGGCCGAGGTCACGCGGGTCACCGTGACATCGGACGATGCGCGCGAGGCCACCATCGAAGCTTTGGTTGCGGACCGGCTCGACCTGGCGACCGGCCCGCTGATCCGGGCCACCGTGATCAGCGGGGCCGGCCGGGACGTCGTGCTGGTGAACGTGCACCACATCGTCACCGACGCCGGCTCGGCCATGATCATGGTCCGCGAGCTGGCGACCGCCTACCGCAACGCGCTGCGCGGCCGCCCCGGCATCGCCGAACCGGTCACCGCGTGGACCCGCGCCGAGTACCTGGACTGGCTGGCCGACCGGGCCGACCCGATCCGGACAGCCGAGGACGCGGCCTACTGGACCGGCAAGCTCGCCGACGCCCCGGCACTGCTCCCGCTGCGCACCGACTTCGCGCGGCCGGCCGTGCAGGGCCGGGACGGCGGCCACGTCCGGTCGGTGCTGGAACCTGACCTGGTCGCCGAGGTCGCCCGGTTCGCCCGGGCCGAGCGGATGACCCCGTTCATGGTCTACGTGCTGGCGTATGCCTTGCTGCTACGCGAATACGGTGCCGGCGACGACGTGCCGCTCGGCACACCGGTCTCGCTCCGTGATCACCCGAAGTTGGCGGGCATGATCGGCTACCTGGCCAACATGGTCTGTCTCCGGCTGGCGGTGCCGGGTGGTGCCACGTATCGGGAGTTGCTGGCCGACACTCGGCGCGAGGTGCTGGAAAGCCTGCGTCACAAGGAGTTCCCGTTCGGGCGGGTGGTCGAGCTGCTGGCCCCCAAGCGGACCAGCGGGCACGCCCCGGTGTTCCAGGCGGCGATCTCCATGACGCCGGTCGACATCACGACCCTGGCCCCCGAGGTCGTGGGCTGGCGGCATCTCACCCATGGGGCCAAGTACGACCTGCTGATGATCATCGAGCGGGAGCCGGACGGCCTCGGGGCCACGCTGGAGTTCGACGCCGGCCTGTTCCGCGCCGCCACCGCTGAGGCCATGGCGACCCGGTTCGGCGAGCTGATCGCGACGATCGTGGCTACGCCCGATGAGGCGCTGCCCGCACTGGTGGCGGACACCACCGAACCCGTTGCCCAGGCAGCCTTGGCCCACGCGGACTTCACCGACAAGGCTTTGCTCGGCGAGGTCCGCGAGCTCTGGCTGGACGTGCTGGACCTCGACGAGCTCGGCGACGACGAGGACTTCTTCGCCGCCGGCGGCTATTCCCTGCTGGCCGCCGAACTCGCCCGCGCCGTGCGGCGGCAGTTCCGGATCGAGGTGTCGCTCGGCGACCTGCTCCAGGCCCCTACGGTCCGAGGCATGGCCGCCACCATCGCGGGCGCCACACAACACCGGCCCGAAGACGACATGGCGGCCGACGTCGCCCGTTGGTCGGCGGCGATCGCAAGCCGTGTGCCACCAGCGGAAGCCAGGCCGGCTCGGGCGGTTCTGGTCACCGGCGCGACCGGGCTGCTGGGCAGTCACCTCGTCGGCGAACTGCTCCGGCACACCACGGTCGACGTCCACTGTCTCGTCCGGGCTGCCGACGACAACGCCGCACGACGTCGTCTTGACGAGGCGCTGCAACGGTTTCGCGTGGACGTGCCCGATCCGACGCGACTGCACTGCTTCGCCGGTGACGTCGCCGAGGACCGGCTGGGGTTGTCGCAGGAGAGCTGGGAAAAGGCTTGCGCCGACATCGACGCGGTCTACCACATGGCGGCCCAGTTCAACTTCGCCGCGTCCTACGCCTCGCTACGCCACGCGAACGTAGACGGCTTCGGCAACCTGGCCCTGTTCTGCACCGAGGGCCGTGCCCGGCCGCTGCACTACGCGTCCTCGTCGGCAGCCTTCTCGACGCCGGTGGTGACCGAACACGACATCCCTGGCAGCCCGGACGGTTTGGGCATCGGCTACGCCCAGACCAAGTGGGTCAACGAGAAACTCGCCTTGACCGCGAGGGAAGCCGGGATCCCGGTCAGCGTGTTCCGGATCGGCCGTATCGGCGGCGCGTCGGACACCGGCGCCGGCCGGCCCGACGACTTCTTCTGGCTGCAACTGCGGGCGGTCCTCGAATCGGGCTCGGTCCCCGACACGAAATGGGCACCGGTGGACATCCTGCCGGCCGACTACGTCGCCAAGGCCCTCGTCACACTGGCGACCTCGGCACCGGCCGCCACCTACCACCTCGCGCTGCCGAAACCCGTTTCCTGGGAACGAATCCTCCAGCACCACACCGTGACCACCGTCGACACCGACACCTGGCTGGACGCGCTGGCCGACCGCCGGGACGAACAGGGCCAGGCCCTGGCCAGCGTCGCCGGCCTGCTGCGCGGCGGCGGGGCCGTCCCGACGCTGGCGACCGACGAGACGGCAACCGTGTTGCAAGCGCTGAAACAACCCTTTCCCGACTACGACGATTCCTGGCTCGCGTCGATGATCCGCTACTTCACGGCGACCGGGCACTTCACGCCGAACGGAGACTCCCGATGACCACCCTGGAAGACGCCCCCGTCGAGACCGCGGCGCCGGTCACCCGCCCGTTCACCGGCGACGAGTACATCGAGAGCCTGCGCGACGACCGCGAGATCTACCTGTACGGCGAACGGGTCCGTGACGTCACCACGCACCCGGCGTTCCGCAACCCGGTCCGGATGGTGGCCCGCCTCTACGACGCCCTGCACGACCCGGCCCGCCGCGACGTGCTCACCGGCCCGACCGACACCGGCAGCGACGGCTACACCCATCGCTTCTTCACCACGCCGCGCTCCGCCGAGGATCTCGTTGCGCACCAACAGGCCATCGCCGAGTGGGCGCGGATGACCTACGGCTGGATGGGCCGCACGCCCGACTACAAGGCGTCCTTCCTCGGCACGCTCGGCTCCAACTCCCAGTTCTACGAGCCGTACGGGGACAACGCCCGCCGCTGGTACCGGGAGTCGCAGGAGAAGGTCCTGTTCTGGAACCACGCGATCGTGCACCCGCCGGTCGACCGCGGCAAGCCGGCCGACGCCAGCGATGTCTGTGTGCACGTGGAGAAGGAGACCGGCAGCGGTCTGATCGTCAGCGGCGCCAAGATGGTCGCCACCGGATCGGCGTTGACCCACTACAACTTCATCAGCCATTACGGCCTGCCGGTGCGTGACCCGAACTACGCGCTGATCGCCACCATCCCGATGGGCGCGCCCGGCATGAAGCTGATCTGCCGGCCGTCCTACAGCGCCACCGCGGCCATGAACGGCAGCCCGTTCGACTACCCGCTGTCGTCCCGGATGGACGAGAACGACGCGATCCTGGTGCTGGACAAGGTGCTGGTGCCGTGGGAGAACGTGTTCTGCCACGGCGACATCGGCAAGACCCAGCAGTGGGTTCGCCGCTCCGGCTTCACCGAGCGGCTGACCTTCCACGGCTGCACCCGGCTGGCCGTCAAGCTGGAGTTCATCGCCGGGCTGCTGGCCAAGGCGCTGGCCGTGACCGGCACGCTGGACTTCCGCGGCGTGCAGAGCCGGCTGGGCGAGGTGTTGGCCTGGCGCAACATGTTCGCGGCGCTGTCGGACGCGGCGGCGCGCAACCCGGTGCCGTGGACCGACGGCGCGGTGCTGCCCAACCCGCAGTACGGCATGGCCTACCGCTGGTTCATGCAGGTCGGCTACCCGCGGGTCAAGGAGATCATCCAGCAGGACGTGGCCAGCGGACTGATCTACCTCAACTCCAGCGTCGAGGACTTCAAGAACCCGGACGTGCGGCCGTATCTGGACAAGTACCTGCGCGGGTCGAACGGGGCCGACGCGGAGGAGCGGGTCAAGGTGATGAAGATGCTGTGGGACGCGGTCGGCACCGAGTTCGGCGGCCGGCACGAGCTGTACGAGCGCAACTACTCCGGCAGCCACGAGGACACCCGGGTGTCGCTGATGATGTCCAACCGGGCCGACGGCACGCTCGCCGGCTACGAGGCGTTCGCCGAGTCCGCCATGGCCGAGTACGACCTCGACGGCTGGACCGTGCCCGACCTCGACTCGTTCACCGAGCTGCGCGGCGCCGCCCAGGCGCTGCTGCGCAAATGAGCCCGCGGATCGCGGTGGTCGGCGCGGGACCGGCCGGCCTGTACACGGCCTGGTCCGTCCGCCGGCTGCTGCCCGGGGCCGAGGTGACGGTATGGGAGCAGCAGGCGTCCGGCGACTCCGGCGGCTTCGGCGTGGTGTTCTCCCGCTCGGCCCTGGACGGCATCGCGCAGCGCGACCCGGACCTGGTGTGGGGTATCGATGCCGCCGGCGAGTCCTTCACCAGCCTGCGACTGATCATGAGGGGTGCTCATAATAGTCAGGAGGTGCCCGGTTTTGTTGCGGTCGCGCGGAGTCGGCTGCTGGAGATGCTGCGCCATCGCTGCGTCCGTGCCGGGGTACAGCTGAACCTCGGGCAGTCGGCGCCGCCGCCATCCGTCCTGTCGGCCGCCTCGGACGTCGTGGTCATCGCCGATGGTGTCAGCTCGACAAGCCGGGACTCGCTGGGCCGTTTCGGCACGCACAGCGCCGAAGTCGGCACGCCCTACGCGTGGCTCGGCGCGGATCGGAGCTTCGAGGGGCTGACCTTCGCCGTCCACGACAGCCCGCACGGCCCGTTCGTCGTGCACGCCTATCCGTACGCGCCGAACCGGAGCACGTTCATCGTCGAGATCGGCGGGCCGGACCCGGTGGCGGCCGGGGTGTCCGCCCCCGGCGAGCCGACCACCCCGGATACCGCGGCGCTGGAACGGCTGCTGGCCGACTCGCTGCGGGGTGGCCGGTTGATCGCCGACCGGTCCCGGTGGCGGCGATTCCGGTCGCTCCACAACGAAACGTGGTGGTCGGACAACATCGTGCTCGTCGGCGACGCCGCCCACACCACGCACTACTCCATCGGCTCCGGCACCAAGCTGGCCATGGACGACGCCGCCGTGCTGGCCGAGGCGTTGGCCGGCGAGGACTCCGTACGGCGGGCGTTCCTCGGCTACGAGGAAGCCCGCATGCCGGTCGTGACCAAGGCCCAGCACGTCGCCGAGCGCAGCCGGCGCTGGTTCGCCGACATCGCCGACGTGCTGCCGAACTCCCCCGCCGACGTCCTGCGCAGCCTCGCCACCCGCGGCGGCACCGTCGGGTCGCGCGACCTGCTGCTGGGCGATGGCCTGCGCCGCCCGGCAGCGCTCACCGACGCGTAAAACCATTCGCCGAGCAAGGAAAGACGACGCCATGGGACACGTTTCCGCTGATGTCATCGCGCATCAGCAGCCAGACTGGGAGAACCCGGCACAACTCGACAGGGTCCGTGGCGTGCTGGCGTCGTGCGAGCCGCTGGTGGACTTCGACGACGTCACACACCTGCGCCGGCTGCTGGCCCGGGTCGCGGCCGGCGTCGGCCGGGTGATCCAGGCCGGCGACTGCGCCGAGGACCCGGCCGACTGCACCGAGGACCACGTCCGTCGCAAGGTCGGACTGCTGCACTCGCTCGCCGACACGCTGCGCGACACCAGCGGCCGACCGGTGCTGCGGGTCGGGCGGATCGGCGGGCAGTTCGCCAAGCCGCGCACCCGCCCGACCGAGCTGATCGACGGCGTCGAGCTGCCGGTCTTCCGCGGACACCTGGTCAATCGGCCCGAGCCGAACCCGGACGCCCGCCGCCCGAACCCGTTGCGGCTGCTCACCGGCTACATGGCCGCCAGCGAGATCACCCGCCGGCTGGGCTGGCGTGGTGACGCACCGCGCCGGTCCACCGGCCCGACCGTGTGGACCAGCCACGAGGCCCTGCTGATCGACTACGAGGAGCCGTTGGTCCGGGAACTGCCCGACGGCCGCCGCTGGCTCAGTTCCACACACTGGCCGTGGATCGGCGAGCGCACCCGGCAGCCGGACAGCGCGCACGTCGCGCTGCTGGCCGGTGTGGCCAACCCGCTCGCCTGCAAGGTCGGCCCCGCGATGTCCGCCGATGCGCTGGTCGACCTGTGCGGACGACTCGATCCGGACCGGGAGTCCGGTAGGCTCACGCTGATCGCCCGGATGGGCGCGGACCTCGTCGATGACCGGCTGCCGGCGCTGGTCGCCGCGGTCGCGGCGGCCGGCCATCCGGCCATCTGGCTGTGCGACCCGATGCACGGCAACACCGTCAGCACCGCCGACGGGGCCAAGACCCGGTTCGTCGGCACCATCACCGCCGAGGTCCGGGGGTTCCGGCGGGCGGTGGACCGGGCCGGTGGCATCGCCGGCGGGCTGCACCTGGAGGCGAC